>JBDTVJ010000083.1:0-14412 GCA_040007275.1 Terracoccus sp. | reverse complement strand
GACGGCCGCCTCACCGACTCGCAGGGTCGGATGGTCGACTTCAAGAACACGGTCATCATCATGACGACCAACCTCGGCACGCGAGACATCTCGAAGACCTCGCTCGGCTTCTCGGCCGGGCCCGACACCCTCTCGGACTACGAGCGGATGAAGGCCAAGGTCATCGACGAGCTGAAGCAGCACTTCCGGCCCGAGTTCCTCAACCGCGTCGACGACACCATCGTGTTCCCGCACCTCAACCGGTCCGAGATCACGCAGATCGTCGACCTCGAGATCGCCAAGCTCGACAAGCGGCTCAAGGACAAGGACATGGGGATCGACCTCACGCCCGCAGCCAAGGACCTGCTCGCCAAGCGGGGCTACGACCCCGTGCTCGGTGCGCGGCCGCTGCGTCGCACGATCCAGCGCGAGATCGAGGACGCCCTGTCGGAGAAGATCCTCTACGCCGAGTTCGTCTCGGGGCAGTACATCAAGGTCGACACCGAGGGCGAGGGCAAGGAGGAGAAGTTCACCTTCTCCGACATGGCCCACCCCGACTCGGCACACCGACCGGCCGACGACCTCGCCGAGATCGCCGACGGCCCCGCCCTCGACGACGCCCTCAGCGTCAACGTCACCGGCGGACCGGCCGTGCCTGACGACCGCTTCCCCGACAGCGCCATGGGTGGCGAGCGCTGACACCGAGGTAGCACGCTGATCGACCCGTAAGGGGCCAGGGACATCCTCCTTGGCCCCTTCGGCGTCCTCCACCACACTGATCCCCACAGAACCCGTCATACCGAGGTCGTACGCCGCTCGCGCGGGAGCAGACCCTGGCCGGACGCGGCAGGGGCGCTCTGGCCACAAGAGTGGGTGCCATGAGCAACCACACCAGCCAGCCATGTCCCGAAGCCCGGATGCCGCTGGGCGCGACCGGCGCCCCACGGCATCCGGGCGCGTCAGAGACACCACCGCCGCTCGACCTCACCGCCCGCGCCCTGGTCATGCGCTACGGACGTGATGCGGCCACTCCCCCGGCGCTCGGGGGGATCGACCTGCACATCGCCGCCGGTGAGACGCTGGCCGTGATGGGCCCGTCGGGCTCGGGCAAGACCACGCTGCTGCATGTGCTCGCCGGCATCGTTCGCCCGACCTCCGGCCAGGTGCTGTGGAAGGGGTTGGACGTGGCCCGGATGTCAGACCCCGACCGAACCTCGTTGCGCCGCCGAGACTTCGGGTTCGTGTTCCAGCAGGGGATGCTGCTGCCCGAGCTTCCTGCCGTGGAGAACGTTGCGCTCCCCCTCATGATCGATGGAGCCCGCCGCGGTGAGGCGATGGCGCGGGCGACGGCGTTGTTCGCTCCGCTCGGGCTCTCGGGTCTGGAACGGCGGCGTCCTGGCGAGCTGTCGGGCGGGCAAGCCCAGCGGGTGGCCATCGCTCGGGCCCTCGTGGCCCGCCCCGGGGTGGTGTTCGCCGACGAGCCGACGGGCGCTCTCGACCAGACGACGAGCGCCGAGGTGATGCGTCACCTCACCGAGCTGACCCACCACTCCGGAGCCTCGCTCGTGCTCGTGACCCACGACGAGAACGTCGCCGCGTGGTGCTCGCGCACGATCAGCGTGCGCGACGGGCTACTTACCGGCGACGTGCGCGGTTCGCTGATCACCGAGTCGGGCCCGCACAGCGCGCCCGACACGCCCGGCACGCCGTTCACGACGTTCTCCGGGCGCTCCCGATGAGGGCCGCGCTCGAGCTGGCCTGGCGCCTTCGGGCAGCCGGAGCCCGTGAGAACCGGGTGCCCGGCCGGCTCGCAGTGCTCGCCTTCGCGGTGGCCACGGCGGCCCTGCTCGTGTGCCTCGGAGGGCTCGGCGCCTTCGAGGCCCGAAGCGCAGCCGGCGAGTCGGGCAGCCGTTACCTCTCGGCAACCTACGCGGCCCAGCTCGCCGAGCTCTACGTCACCCTCGCGTGGATCGCCACGACGTGCATGGTCGTACCGATCCTCACCCTTGGCGGCGTGGCGGCCCGCCTCGCGATCGCGCGTCGAGACCAGCGCCTGGCCGCTCTGCGCCTGGCCGGAGCGACGTCGGGACAGGTGACGGTGATAACGCTGGCCGAGGCCGCCCTGCAGGCGCTGCTCGGCGCCGCTGCGGGAGTGGTGCTCTACGCCGTCTCGCTCCCCCTCGTCGCGAGGCTCACGTTCCAGGGTCGGCCGTTCGAGATCGGCGAGCTGGTGGTGCCCGCGTGGAAGCTGGCCGCGGCGATGTTCGGTGTCGTGCTGGTGGCCGTCGTGTCGGGGCTCTCGAGCCTGGCTCGGGTGGTCATCAGCCCGCTCGGGGTCGCCGCCCGCACGAGCCCGAAACGGCTCAGCGTGCTGCGGGTCGGCGTGGCCCTGGTCGCGTGCGTCGCCTGGGTGCTGGTCATCAGCCCGATGAAGCAGCCGGACCGCGGTGTGATCGTGGTGCTGCTCGGCGGCGTCATCCTGGCGGTCAACGCCGTGGGCCCGTTCCTGGTCATGCTCGTCGGCAAGGTCATCGCCCGGTTCGCGCCTACCCCTACCATCCTGCTCGCGGCGCGGCGCATCGTCGACGACCCGAGGAGCACGTGGCGCGCGGTCGGCGCGTTGGGCCTGGCCATCGTGGTTGTCGGGTTCACCAGCGTCGTCAGCGCGGCCTCCCACAATGCCCCGGGTGACACGCTGGGGACCGACCTCGGCACCGGGGCCATGGTCACCCTGGCTGTCATCACCATCGTCGGGGCCACGTCGACCGGGGTGGTGCAGGCCGCTCGCGTGCTCGACCAGCGCGAGCAGTACCGCTCCCTCTCGCTTGCCGGCACCAGCCTGCGCACGCTGCACCGGGCCCGCACCGTCGAGATAGCCCTGCCGCTCGGGGTCACCGTGCTGGTGTCGGCCGGGTTCGTCCTGGCGCTCGTGCTGCCATTCGCGAGCGCCCTGAACGGCGCGCTCGTCGGCCGGTTCGTGGTTGCGGTCGCGGTGGCCGGTGCGCTGACGTTCGCCTCGGTGCTGTTGTCGCGGTCACTGGTGCGCCAGGCTGCGCTGACCGGGTGAACCCGTCATCTACGGTGGAACGGTGATCGTCGACGACCAGCACCCACGTCAGGATGCCGTGCACCGGCCAGCCCGTTCGGGGCGCCCCACGCGCCTGGCCGGGGGCGTCGCAGCCGTTGTTGTCGTCGGACTGCTGGCCAGTGCGTGTTCGAGCCCCGACTCCGCACGGGTGGGGGGCACCGGGTCGACGAGCACCCGGCCGACCACCGACAGGGCTACGGTGCCGTCCGCCACCGCGTCGGCGACCTCCGGTTCCGCCCTTTCGGGGGCGCCGGCGGCGTTGACGGCGGTCATCGCCAAACGCTACGGCGGAATGGTTCCACCGGAGGCGAGCGCCACGACCGGCACGTGGTTCGGCGCCCCGGTGGCGGTCGTCACCGCCGGTGACGACGTCACCCTCGCGGTCGGCCCGACGTGGCGGGTCGTGGGCGGCTGGTGGCCCTCGCTCGGCCAGAAGACGCCCGAGCTGGGTCCGGCCGGTCCGCGGTTCGTGCTCGCCATCGGCTCTGACGCTCGGAAGGGCCAGTCACTTGAACGCTCCCGTGCCGACGTGCTGCAGGTCATCGGTACCGACGGGAAGGGGGGCGGCGGTGTCATGGGAATGGCCCGTGACCTGTGGGTTCCCCTCAGCACCGGCGGAAAGGGAAAGATCAACTCCGCCATGGTCTTCGGCGGCCCAAAGGCCCAGCTCGCAACGGTGAAGAAGGTGACGGGCCTGCCCCTCGAGGGCTATGTCGTCATGGGCTTCTCGGGGTTCACGAAGGTCGTCAACGAGCAGGGCGGCATCCCCATCGTGGTGCCCCAGACGGTCGACGCCTCGCACGCCGGCATCATCATCAAGCAGGGCCAGCAGACGCTGAGCGGCAAAGATGCTCTCGCCTACGCGCGTGAACGCAAGACGCTGCCCGACGGCGACTTCGGCCGGTCACGGCACCAGGGCGAGCTTGTCCTGGCGGCGGCGGTGAAGGCGAAGCTGGCTGGCCCACAAGCGATCCCGGCCGCTTTCACAAGCTTCTCGACGGTGGGCAAGACCAACCTGTCGGCCGAGCAGATGCTTACCTACGCCGCCGGGCTCTACCGGCTGAGCCCCCTTCAGGTCGGGCGTGGTGTGGCCCAGGGCGGCTTCGGCACAGCGAGCGGCCAGTCGATCGTGGTGCTCGGCGCCGAGGCGAAGAAGCTGTTCGCCTCCTTCCGCGACGGCAACCTCTCGTGACCGGCCAGGCCCCCGTGATCCGTCGCGCGCGCACCGTCGACATTCGCGGCATCCGTGCCCTCGTGGCTCCGCTGGCCGAGCAGCGCGTGCTCGTGGCCAAGGAGGCGGTCACCTACTACGAGAGCGTGCCCGACTTCGTCGTCGCGGAGCGCGCCGGCCAGCTGGTGGGGTGCGGCGCGTTGCACGTGATGTGGGAGGACCTCGCCGAGATCCGCACCCTGGCGGTGGCCCCGGCCCTGCTCGGCAGCGGTCTCGGGGGCCGCATCCTCGAGACGCTCGTGGGTGGGGCGCGCACCCTGGGGGTGCGCCGGCTCTTCTGCCTGACCTTCGAGACGCGCTTCTTCGAGCGGCACGGCTTCAGCGAGATCGAGGGCCAGGCGGTGTCGGGTGAGGTCTACGCCGAGCTGCTGCGCTCGTACGACGAGGGGGTGGCCGAGTTCCTCGACCTCGAGCGGGTCAAACCCAACACGCTCGGCAACCACCGGATGCTGCGCACCCTCTGACGAGCTGCACACCCTCTGACGAGCTGCGGGCTAGGCCGAAGGTGGCAGCCGGCGGGCCAGCTCGCACAGCAGGGCATCGACTGCGGGCGACCTCGCCTGGAGCCGGGCGATGACGCTGAGCTCCCACACGAGGGGCTCGGCCAGCGGAACCGCCGTGATACCGGGCGCCCCAGCCACCGTCTGCACCGGCACGACCGCGACACCGAGGCCGGCAGCCACGTAGGCCGGCACCGTCGACAGGTCGGGAACCTCGATCGTCACGCGACGGCGCAGGCCCGCTGCCCGCAACCAGTCGTCGGCCACCCTGCGGGTGCCGAACCCCGCCGGCATCTCGACGAAGTCGTCATCGAGAAGGTCGGCGAACGACACGGTGACATCGTCGGCGTGGGGATGCCCCTGCGGAAGCACGGCGACGAACGGCTGACGTCGCAGCAGCTGGTGGTGAACGCCGACAAGGTCGGCCACCGCGAGCCCGCAGAAGGCGACGTCGACTCTCGACCGTCGCACGTCATCGACGAGGCCGGTCGAGCCGCGCGGGGAGGTGCGCATCACCAGTTCGACGCCCGGGTGGTGGCGATGGAAGTCTCCGAACACCGCAGGCAGCCGGAGCGACTCGAGGTTGGTCAGCAGTCCGACGCGCAGCCGACCCCGCACCTGACCGTCGGCGAGGGCGCCGAGGTGCTGCATCTCGGCGACCGCCTCGAGTGCGGCCCGGGCGCGGGGTAGCAGCGATCGGCCGGCCGGGGTCAGCGAGACGTGCCGGGTCGACCGTTCGAAGAGCCGGGCCCCGGTCTGCTTCTCGAGGGCCCGGATGCCGGCCGACACGGTCGACTGCACCGCCTGCACGCGGTCGGCGGCCCGGGTGAAGCTGAGCTCGTCGGCGACGGCCACGAAGAACTCGAGATGCCTGGTTTCCATGACCCCATCATGTATCGGCATTGTCGATGAATCTGCCTGAACATAGTTGTTGGACTTGTTGAATAGTGAAGCGCACCATGGAGGAATGACGACGCGAACCGAACCGAGGCCGTCACGGCCCCTCCCCCAGGGTCAGGCCCTCGACCCCGCGAGGCACGGTCGCGGCTTCTGGATCGTCGTCGCCGTCTTCGCTGTGCTGATGGCCTTCACCACCCTGCCCACGCCGCTCTACCCGCTCTACCAGCAGCGCGACGGTTTCCCGACCTTTGTCATCACCCTCATCTTCGCGGCATACGGCTTCGGAGTGATGGCGGGGCTGTACCTGGCGGGGCACGTGAGTGACTACCTCGGTCGGCGACGGGTCATCATCGCTGCCGCCGCGATCGAGCTGGCCAGTGCTGTCATGTTCGTTCTGCTCGCCGACACGACAAGCCTGCTGATCGCCCGCTTCCTCTGCGGAATCGGCATCGGCGCCCTGACCGCGACCGCCACGGCCCACCTCTCCGAGCTGCGTGGATTAGCCCGTCCGCACCAGGACCGAAGCTTCGCCTCGACGGTGGCCGGTGTCGTGAACACCGGCGGGCTCGCACTCGGCCCGCTCGTGGCCGGTCTGCTGACGCAGTGGCTCCCGGCTCCCCTGACCGTGCCGTTCGCGGTGTGGGTCGTCCTGATCGTCATCGCCCTGGTGGCCATGACGTTCGTTCCTGAAACGGTGCCCGCGCACACCGAGCGGCCCCCCTACCGGCCCCAGCAGGTTCACATCGACGACGCCGCACGCCCGGTGTTCGCGGCGACGGCCGTGGCAGCGGCATCCGCCTTCTCGGTGCTCGGGGTGTTCACCTCGCTCACGGCGAGCTTCGTCGGCGGCACTCTGCACCACCACTCGCGACTGCTGAGCGGCGCCATCGTCTTCGGCGTGCTCGGCGCATCGGCCCTCTCGCAGATGGTTCTCGGCAGCCGGTCGGTCGGGCTTCGGCTGCGCACCGGGATGGCCCTGATGGCAGCTGGACTGGTCCTGGTCGCCGTCGCCAGCCTGACGGAGTCCCTCGCCTTGTTCGTGGTGGCGGGCGTGCTGGCCGGGGCCGGCGTCGGGCTCGTGTTCAACGTGGCCCTGGCCACCTCGGCGCGAGTCAGCTCACCGCAGCACCGGGGCGGCACACTGGCCGGTATGTTCCTCGCCGCGTACGCCGGCATCACCGTACCGGTCATCGCAGCCGGCCTGGCCCTCACGTGGTTCCCCGCCGTCGGCGTGCTCGCCACCTTCGCGCTCGTCGTGCTCGTCGCGGTACTGGCGGCGACAGGCCGGATGCTCGCTCTCGAGGGCTCAAACCGCCGCCGCGGCCACTGAACTCAGCGCGGCACGTAGTCGATCCGCGTCTCCGTCCGGGGCCAGCCGGCTTCCGCGAACGCCCCGACCATGGGTGCGTTCGTCGTGTCGGTGTCGGCGATGAGCAGGGTGGCCCCGTCGGCGACGAGCGATCGCGTGGCGAGGCGCACCAGCTGTGCTCCGTAGTGGTGCCCCCGGTACTCCCGGGCCACCCCGACGAAGAGCACGAAGGACCGGCCGCCCGGCATGGCCAGGAGGGACACCAGGCCCACCACACGGGTTTCGTCGTCGTAGGCCAGGCGAATGCACTCGACCGGGTCCGACTCGAGCAGGTACGCGAGAGCCTCAGTGCAGGCGGCGTCAAACCCGACGCGGCCGACCGTACCCGCATCGTGGGCATCGAGCGTGCCGGCCATGACGTCTCGGTGCACCGCGACGAGCCGGGGGTCGGCGGCATCCGTCACCTGCTCGAGGCTCAGCGACGGTCGAGGGTCGCCTGCCCCGCTGTGCTGGTCAGCCGGCGCGAACTCGTAGTGGCACCGTTCGACGAAGACCCGCCAGCCGGCATCCGCGAGTGCGGCGGTCGACGGCGCCACCCTGGCGTCGTGCGCTCCAGCGTCGGGCGGTGCGAACACCGAGACCTCCTCGAACCCGTGCTTGCGCGCCTCCACCAGCGCCCAGCGCACGAGCCGTGCAGCCTCGTTCGGGTCTGGGGGAAGACTCATCACGTCGATGCCGAAGGGAGCGCCCTGCTGCGACCCGATGCCAGCGAGACCGCCCGTGACCGTGCCCGCCGCGTTGCGGGCCGCCCACACCCATTCGGGCCGCCGCCGCCCCGAGCCGAACGCGTCGTCGAGGTGTCGCCGGGTGCGCAGCCGATGTTGAGTGGGAGAGTCGAGAGGCGGGGCGAGACCCGCGACGATGGCGACGGCCTCCTCGACCGAGGTGGGCCGGAACAGGTCGCTGTCACTCTGGTCGTCTGCCATCGGCGCCGACGCTAGACCCCCTGGCCAGTAATCGCCACGCGATATCGGCGGGGGTGCTCCCCAGCACGAGGTGTTCTCTCTACCGTGGGTGGATGCAGGAGCGAGTGGAAATGATGACGGTCGACGAACTGGCTCGCTTCCGTACGTTCACGACGGGATGTGATGGCCGCCAGCCGGCCGTGCTGGGAGTCGGTGGCAGAGCTGCAGGTGTGGACCTGCCCGACCGGGCCTGCGCGGCTGATCGCCGGAACGGTGAAGGACGTTCCAGCGGCGTCGACCCACCCGCCCGAACGCCTGGTGGCCTAAGACCTCGACTGGGTCGTGCGCTTCGAGCGGATGGCCTCTGACCTCCAGGCGGCGCTGGGCTCCGCCTAACGGTTGTGGCCGCGTGACGCCAAGAACAGGTGCTCGAGGCGGCGCACGTCGTCGGGGTCAAGGTCTCGCAGAAGCGGGCGGCGCGTGCCGTCACGCATGACCAGCTCCACGGGGTGCTTCCATCCGTCGTTCGGGGGCAGACCCATTTCGGCGACGTCCGACCACGGGACGGAGCGCCGATGACCCAGCCTGACCCCGGAGGCATCGGCAGACAACATCGGCACCTGTCCGTTCCAGAACAGCAGGGCCATCGACCCGGCCAGGATGAGTGCAACAGGAGGGCGTCCCTGCTGAACGGCCAGACACGCGAGGGTCACCGAGAGAAAACCGGTCACCAGGGGCAACCACACGCGTAGCCAGGCGGGCGCCCAGATGGCCATCGTGCCATCCAGCGAATCGTTGGACCCCAAATCACCTACCTCCGACAGGGTGCCGCACACAAGATGACATCGCATGGTTTCGACGAGCCGGCCACTGGGCTGGGGCGCGTCGCCACGTGGAGGCATCAATTGCGCGGTTGGCACCCGTGGAGCTGGACAGGTGCCAGACGCGCAGCCTGCTGAGCGGCTGGCACTCGTGGAGCTGAGCCGGTGCCAAACGCACAACCAGCCGTGCGTCCGGGCGGCAGACGAGAGCTCAGGCGCCGTAGGTCTCGCCGCGGTCGCGCAGCAGCCAGCGCCGTTCGGCGTAGGCCATGTCGTCGACCCACAGCTGCTTCTGGGTCGCAGCGACCGCCGGGCGGATCATTCCGGCCACGGCCCGGGCCACCTGGAAGCCCTTGCGGGGCGAGTGGGCGATCGTCGCCTCGGTCATCACCGTGACCGGCTTGCCCTGGTCGTCGGGTCCGAGGGCGGTGGCGTGCGTCTCGACGACGCTGCCGGCACCCTCACCGTCCATGATCGTCATGACGATGGTGCGCGCGTCGGGGCAGGTGAACTCGGCCCGTACCGGCACGCCCCAGCGTTTCGACACCCGGAAGGCGACGTCGACCGTCAACACCTCGTCGCTGCTCGCGTCGTCGTCGACCGTAAGGTGGCTGAAGGCGTACGGGTGATACCACGTGCCATGCCACGGGTCGAGGCGGTTGGCGATGATGTCCTGCGGCTCGCACCGACCGCGCAGCGTGATGACCGTCGCGAACGCCTGGTGCATCGGCGGGCGGGGCGTGATCACCGGCAGATCGCCGAGCGACTCCCCCTCGGTGGGCAGCCGCACCCACAGGAGCACCCCGTCATCGTGGGCCGGGAAGGTGATCCAGTCGCGGCGCACCCCTTCGCTGAGAGCCAGACCGTGCCAGCGGCAGTAGACCTGACCGTGCATGACCTCGCAGTCGTCAAGCAGGGCGCCGAGGTGCGGGCAGGAGCCGGGACCGGCCTGGAGCACTCCGTTCTCACCACGCCACAACGCGACCTCGCGGCCCATGACGGTGCGTGTCACAGACCGTGTGAGCCCGAGGTCGGGCGAGCTGCCGACGACGTGCCAACCTCCGGGGTCGTGCCCCTGGGCGACCTCGAACGACTTGCGGATGCGGCCGGGCCGGGCCTGACGCCACGTGCCGCCCAAGCGGTCGCGGGCTTCGGCCGGCATCCGGCGCAGTGGGTTGACGGGGCGCCCGGCGGGCCGCCCGGCCGGAGCGGCATCGGGGGTGGTGCGCAGGGTGGTCATCAGATCATCACTTTCGTGCGGGGTGGGCCGGCCACGAGGATGCGCGAGCTCACCGCAGCCTTGCGCCAGGTGGGCACCCGAGCCCTCGTACTGAACACGTCGAAGTCGTTCTCCTCGATGAGCTCGAGGATACGGGCGTAGAGCGTGCGGGCGGTAGCGACGCAGCGGGCCGATGAAGTCGGCAGCATCGCGATACCGGCGTCGGCGCGGTGGTAGAGCTCACGGTTACGCTCGAGTTGGAAGCGCATCAGCTCTCGCCACTCGCGCGTCACGGTGCGCGCCCACGGATCGGCGCCGAAGCGGCGCAGGTCCTCCTGGGGCACGTAGACGCGTCCACGCTCGAGGTCTTCGCCGATATCGCGCAGGAAGTTGGTCAGCTGGAACGCCAGGCCGAGCGCCTGGGCCGGCTCGAACGCAGCGCGCGAGCTGGGCCGCAGGACCGGCAGCATCATCTCGCCGATGACGGCAGCCGAGCCGTCCATGTAGCCGAGCAGGTCGTCCCAGGTCTCGTACGTCGTCTGCGTGAGGTCCTGGGCCATCGCGCCGAAGAAGCGCTCGAAGCACTCGTCGGGGATCTCGCACGAGCGCACGCTGTGACCGACCGCAGCGATGACCGGATCGTCGGTCGGCTCACCCTGCGCCACCCGCCGGAACTGGTCGGCGAACTCCTGCAGCGCCACCGTGGTGCGGGTGACATGCTCAGGCCCGGTGGCCCCGGGCGCGTCGACGATGTCGTCGGCGAGCCGACACAACGCGTAGACCGCGTACACGTGTCGGCGCCGTTCGGGCGGCAACAGCAGCGTGCCCCAGTAGTAGGTCGTGCCGTGCTCGCGAGTGATGCGGGCACAGCGCCGGTAGCCCTCCTCCAGCTGGGCTGCCGACGCCATCGAGACCGCCGTCACGAGCGCCCGACCCGAGCCAGGCGCCGGATGCCGCTGCGCTTGCTGCCGTTCGTACCGGCGGCGAGCGCCTTGCCGGTCGCGGGCAGGTAGGAGCTGACCCGCTGGGCCGCGAGCTTGCCGCTGATCAGCACCATCGGCACCCCGACACCGGGAACCGTGCCCGACCCGGCGAACACCAGGCCCGGCACGCGCTTCTCGACGTTGCCTGGGCGGAACGGGCCGGTCTGCAAGAAGGTGTGCGCGAGCGCGAACGGCGTTCCCTCGTGCATCCCCATCTGTTCCCACTCGACCGGCGTCACGAACTCCTCGCTGACCACCTCGGTGGGGTAGCCGTTGGCCTCGAGGAAGCCGTGCAGCCGCTCCTTCATCGGTGCGCGTTCGCGGGCCCAGTCGATCGAGCTCGACAGGTTCGGCACCGGCTCGAGCACGTACATCACCGAGTCGCCGGAGGGGGCGAGCGTCGGGTCGGTCAAGGTCGGTACTGTCACCAGCCGGGACGGGTCGGGCATCAACGTCTTGTCGTCGATGAGGGCCTTGAAGCTACCGTTCCAGTCATCGCCGAAGTGAATGTTGTGATGACTCGTGCCGGGCGCCGGCTGACCCTTGGCGCCGATGTGCCACACGACAGCCGAGGGCGAGTAGCTGCCCGAGCGCACCAGTCGCGGCGCTTTGAGCTGCGGGAGCAGCTTGTCGTAGGCGGTGGGCAGGTCGAGCGTGCACACTACGGCATCCGCCCGGATCTGTTCACCGTCGTCGAGCACGACGCCGGCCACGGCGCCCCTGCGGTCGAGCGCGAACCGGTCGACGGTGGCGTTGTAGCGCATGTCGGCCCCCGCCTTGGCCACGGCAGCCGCCATCGCGGCGGGAACGGCGTCCATCCCGCCCTCGGGGAACCAGACGCCCTCGATGGAGTCCATGTAGGTGATGACCGCGTAGAGCGCGAGCGCCTTCTCGGGCGAGAGCCCCGCGTAGAGGGCCTGGAAGGAGAAGAGCCGGTGCAGCCGCTCGTCGGCGAACCAGTCGCGGATGACCGGGCCCAGTCGCCGGAAGCCGCCGAGGCGAACCAGCTTCGCTGCGGCGCCCGGCGATCCGAGCAGGTCGAGCGGAGAGTCGAAGTTCGCGTCGATGAAATGCGGCATCTCGACGCGGTAGAGCTGGCGCAGCCAGGCCGCGAAGTCGACGAAGGCCGCGGCGTCGACGCTGCCGCAGGTGTCGGAGATCTCCTGGCGCATCGCCTCGACGCCGTGGCGCACCATGATCTGGCTGCCGTCGCTGTAGCAGGCCCGGTAGGCCGGATCGAGCAACCGCATCGGCAGCACGTCGCCGATCGAGGTTCCGATCGCCCGCAGGGCATCGTTGACCAGGTCGGGCATCGTCATGACCGTGGGACCGGTGTCGAAGGTGAACCCGTCCTGGTGCAGGCGCAGTCCGCGGCCACCGGCTGTGTGGTGCCGTTCGACCACGGTGACCTCGTGGCCCTGTCCGATGAGATGGCAGGCGGCGGACAGACCCGACAGGCCCGCCCCGATGACGATGACGCTCATGAGTTTCTCCATGCTGTGGCGTTTGCGAGGGCGGTGAGGTGTTCCACCCCGAGTGGATGCAGGTCGGCTTCGTCGAGCTGGGCCAGGGCGGCATCCAGCTCGTGCGCTATCCGGCGTTCGACCTCTTCGCGCACCCCGGCATCGACCATCAGCTGCTGCAGCACGGGCACGTCATCGGGGGTGATCTGCGCTGACGCTCCCAGGTAGCGCTCGCTCACCTCGGGCGGTAGCAGCCGTCTGGCCTCCGCGAGCAGCACGGTCGCCTTCGAGGCCAGTAGGTCATCGCCCACCGGTTTACCGGTGGCGGCCGGGTCGCCCCAGACGCCGAGCATGTCGTCGCGCAGCGCAAAGGCCTCGCCCAGGTGCTCGCCGTAGGCCGTCAGCGCCGTGAGCGTGCTGGGGTCGGCACCGGCCGCTAAGGCCCCGAGCAACAACGGACGCTGGATGGTGTATGCGCCTGACTTGAGCCGGGCGACGCGTCGGGCGTGGCCGATGTCACGCCGGCGGGCGGCCGCCGCCGTGACGTCGAGGAGCTGGCCGTGGACGAGCTCGCGAAGCATCTCGCGCCACAGGTGCTGCAGCGACGCGGGTGCCCCGGCGATGAGCACCGACGCCTCCGACAGGGCGAGGTCTCCGAGCAGAATCGCGACGCTGTCGCCGAAGAGCGCCGAGTCACCGAGCGCGCCCTGGTCGGCGTGGGCCTTGGCGGCATCGACGTGCGGCGTCGGTCGTCCGCGTCTTGAGTCACCACGGTCCATCACGTCGTCATGTACGAGAGCGAACAGATGCAGCAGCTCGAGGGCCGCGCCAGCGCGCACCATCTCGTCGTGGCCGCGACTGCGCGAGTGCCCGTGCGAAGCCACCCAGCCCCAGTGACACATCAAGGGGCGCAGACGCTTGCCACCCGCGGGCAGCAGCCAGCTGAGCAGGGTCGCCGGGAGTTCGTCACTCAGCACGTCGACCGGCTCTGGGGCCCGGTCGAACCATCCGGCTGCGATGTCTTCGCAGACGGCTCGGAGCATCTCGTCGATCCCCGCCATCGTTCGCTCGGCATCGACCCTGGGGTCGAGCGCCACAACCACCTCACCGAGGTACCGACCCGCATCGGCATCCTGGAGGTGGTGTTCGCGAAGTTTCAGGCGGGCTCCCTGATGCAGGGTTAGGTCTGTCTGTTCCTCCGGGCTCACTGTGCTCCTCTGGGTGGCGGACCCCGCCGCGGTTGATGTTCCTATCTTGCCTCAGTTCTGCGCAAGTCTCACCCGAGACGGTCGCGATCGACCCGGCTCGGGCTCGGTCGCGGCTCGGTCGCGGCTCGGTCGCGGCTCGGTCGCGGCTCGGTCGCGGCTCGGTCACGGCTCAGGCTCGGGCTCACTGGCGGGGCAGGTCAGGTGGAGGCGCGCCGTTCACGGGCCGACCGGATGCCGGCCTTGACCAAGGCGACCGGGAGCAACAGCGTCGCGATCGCCGTCACGAGCCACACGATGAGCGTGGCGAGCACCCACGTTCTGACCCCGCCCGCGATCTGCAGCGACGAGCCGATCAGCGTTGCCGCCAGCAGCGCCACGAACGTCGAGACCAGCCCGATACCGCCGAGCAGCACCCGGGCATGGGCGTGGGCCAGCTTCGCCAGGAACGGAGCGGACACGCTCTGGACAACGGCGTAGATCACCACGGTCAGCAGGAACCCGCCGAAGGTCACCGAAAGCCCGTCGACGAGAGCAGCCGCGACGAGCAGGCCGATGGCGGCGGACCCCAGGAAGACCAACGTTCGCACCGCAAGCCGGATCATGGCGTCATTCTAGCCACCGTCGTCACCGCTGACCGGGTGTCACCTCCGCGAACTCGCGTTCACCCCGTGCGGGTGACGGGCCGGCCCGGCACCCCGTGCGGGTGACGGGCCGGCCCGGGTTCACCCGGTTGAACCATGACCGCT
>JBDTVJ010000082.1:0-14687 GCA_040007275.1 Terracoccus sp. | reverse complement strand
GGGGCCGGTGTTCCAGAGCCACCCCGGCTCAGCTGCTCAGGTCGGGGAACTGCTCAACGCGCCACTCGAGCTCGGGTTGCGCGCAACCGCGTGCGTCGAGGTCGGCCTCACGACCACGCAGCTCGACCCGACGGATCTTGCCCGAGATCGTCTTCGGCAGCTCGTAGAACTCGATGCGGCGCACCCGCTGCCACGGGGCGAGGCGGGCCCGGGCGTGGGCGAGGATCGAACGGGCCACCTCGGCGTTCGGCTCGTAACCGGGCACCAGTGCGATGTAGGCCTTCGGGATCGCGAGGCGTACCGGGTCGGGTGAGGGAACGACCGCCGCCTCCGCCACGGCGGGGTGCTCGATGAGCACCGACTCGACCTCGAACGGGCTCACCTTGTAGTCGCTCGCCTTGAACACGTCATCGGTGCGCCCGACGTAGGTGATGTAACCGTCGGAGTCGATCGAGGCCACGTCGCCCGTGTGGTAGAAACCGCCGGCCATGGCGTCGGAGTTGCGCTGTTGGTCACCCTGGTAGCCGGTCATCAACAACGTGGGGGATGCCGCCAGGTCGAGACAGATCTCGCCCTCACGCACCGCATCACCGCCGTCAACGCCCCCGTCAGCGCCGCTGTCGTCTCTCCCGTCAGCTGCCTGACGGCCAGGCCGCCCGACCGGCTCGTTCGTGATCGGGTCGACGAGCACGACCGGGCAACCCGGCAGCGCGCGCCCCATCGAGCCCGGCTTCAGCGGGGAACCGACGGTGTTCCCGACGATGGCCGTCGTCTCGGTCTGGCCGTAACCGTCGCGCACGTGCAGCCCCCAGGCCTCGTGCACCCGCGCGATGACCTCGGGGTTGAGCGGTTCACCCGCGGCCACGATCTCGCGCAGCGTGCCGGGACCCCCGCTGAGGTCGGCGTTGATGAGCATCCGCCACACCGTGGGGGGCGCACACAAGGAGGTGACGTGGTGCTCGCTCAGCACCCGCAGCAGCGCAGCCGGGTCGAACCGCGTGAAGTTGTAGATGAAGATCGTCGACTCGGCGATCCACGGTGCGAAGAAGCACGACCAGGCGTGCTTGGCCCACCCCGGGCTCGAGATGTTGAGGTGCACGTCACCTGGCTTCAGACCGATCCAGTACATCGTCGTCAGGTGCCCGCAGGGGTAGCTCTGCTGCGTGTGCTCGACGAGCTTGGGCCGGCTGGTCGTACCTGAGGTGAAGTAGAGCAGCAACCGGTCATCGGGTGCGGTCTCGGGATGTGGCGACGGGCCGACCGTCAGCTCGTACGCATCGTGCAGGTCGAGCCATACCGGCTGGGCATCGTCGTCCACGCGGACGCCGACCCCGGCGGCGTCAGGCCCCGTCGGCACCGCGATCCGGAGGTAGTCGCCCGGCACGTCGTCGAACTTGTGGATCTCACGCGAGTCGGCGATGACGGCGCGGGCGACGCCGCGCTCGAGTCGGTCGACGAGGTCGCCCGGCCCGGCCGCCGTGGTCGTGGGCATGAGCACCGCACCGAGCTTCATGACCCCGAGCATGGTGTCCCACAGCTCGACCTGGTTGCCGAGCATGAGCAGCACGGCATCGCCTCGCCGAACGCCGAGGCCGGCGAGCCAGGCCGCCACCTGGTCGGAGCGACGGCTCATCAGGTCGAACGAGACGGTGGTGACCGTCTCGTCGGGCGAGCCACCATCATCAATGATCGTCAGGGCGGGGCGGTCGTTGCCGCGGGCGAAGGCATCGAACCAGTCGACCGCCCAGTTGAACCGAGACCCCACGTCGGGGAAGGCGAACTCGCCGACGGCGCGCTCGTGCTGACCCCGCAGCTCGAGTAGCTGGTCGCGGGCGGCTCGGAAGGCGCGCGTCGCGCTGGTGGCATCGGTCATGGCCTCACTCATGACTCCGACCTTGCCACGAGCGTCGCCGACGTCAAGAGCAGACCGGGGTGAGCGGCATCCGGGCGAAGTCGCTCAGCCTTCATCAGGGCCCCGACGCGACCGGCGGCGGCGCTCCTCTGCGAGTTCTGGACGGTCATGGCGCGCGTTCGGATCTCGGGTGCCGAAGGTCTCGTCACCATCGTCGCCATCGTGTCGGGGGCCCGCCGGAGAACCCAGGTGGTCGCGACGCCGTAGGTCGTCCTCGTCGATGAGGCGGTTGATCAGCTGCTGGACCTCGTTGCTGTGAGGGATGTTGGCGAAGTCCTCGTCGGGGCTGTCGCCGGCCGACTCCACGTGGAGGGAACCGGCGTTGATGATGCGGTCGAGCAGGGTCTGCTGGAAGCTCACGTCAGTGATCTTCGAGAGCGTGATGTCTTTGCCCGACTTGCTGACGATGCCGCGCCGCACCATCACCCGATGGCTGGTCACGACGTAGTGGGTGGTGCGCCAACGCAGGAAGGGCACCACCACCAACCACACCGCCAGCACGAGCAGCACCGCCACCGCGACGAGCTGGATGCGGTTGCCCGTGCTGTCGTCGGGCGTCACGAAGGCGACTCCGACGGCCGCGGCGGCCAGCAGCACACCGACGATCGTCGGCAACGCCACCGTCAGCCAGTGGGGGTGGATGCTGCGCTCGACGCGCTCACCCTTGGCCAGCACGTTCTCGGGAAACCCCACTGCGAACTCCTCGTCGGTCGATGGCTCGACTCTGCTCGGCACCCTGGCGACGAACGTCACCGGCGCAGTCAGATTCTAGAAGGTTCGCGCGGCGATTTCGGGTAGCGCGCGGGATCAGGTGGTTCTACCTTCCTTGTTGAGCCGCGGCCGTCGGGCCGGGCTCCCCCTCGCACGAAGGAGTGTGTCGTGAAGACCATCAACCGCCCCCGTCGCAGCCTGCTCACCTTCGGCCTCGCCGTTCTCACGACCACCGGGCTCGGGCTCACGCTCGGTGCTCCGGCGATCGCTGCGGCCGGCACCGGGTACGTCGCCCTCGGTGACAGCTACTCATCGGGCACCGGCACCCGCACCTACATCGCCGACGGGACGGCCTGCCAGCGCTCGACCTACGCCTACCCGGCGATTGACGCCCGTGCGCTCGGTCTCGCCCTGAGCTTCCGTGCCTGCTCAGGCGCCACCGTTGCCGATGTGACGAACACCCAGCTGGCTGCCCTGACGGCCGACACGAGCTACGTGACGATCTCGATCGGCGGCAACGACGCCGGCTTCTCGAGTGTGCTCACCACGTGCGCCCTGCCGAGCTGGCTGAGCAACTGCAACAAGGCCGTCGACGCGGCCCAGGCGACCATCACCCAGACCATCCCCGGGCGCCTGTCGAGCCTGTACAGGGCCATCCGCACCCGGGCCCCCCGCGCGAAGGTGATCGTCGTGGGTTACCCACGCATCTTCAACGGCGACGACTGCAACGCCCTCACCTGGTTCTCGCCGTCAGAGGAGTCGCGGCTCAACGCGACGGCCGACCTGCTCAACGAGCGCACGGCGACGGCTGCGGCGACGGCGGGTTATGCCTTCGTCAACCCCACCTCGGCGTTCACCGGGCACGCGGCGTGTGACCGTGCCGAGTGGCTGAACGGCCTGTCGTACCCCATCACCGAGAGCTACCACCCGAACCGTAGCGGGCACGCCAAGGGCTACGTTCCGCTGACGCGCCCGGTCTTCGGGCTGCCGGCGGCCCTCGGGATGGCAGCGGCCACGGCCGAGGCCCGGTCTTCGGCCGGGGCCCTGGCCCGCGACGCGAAGCGCTGGGCCGCGGCCGACCGCACCGTGACCCCCCAGCCGTTCGTGCAGCCCGACCTGTCGACGCCACGGGCCAAGGCTGCTGCTCGTGCCGCCGGCGTCGACCTCTCGAGCCGCGCCAGCATCGACCGCGTCGACCGCGTCGACCGGGCCTACCAGGCGAAGCAGGATGCCGCCTGGGCCGCCACCCGCTGACCCACCAACCCACCAACCCACCAACCCAGTCGAGTGGCCACTTTCGTACACTCCCATCCGTACGGAACTGGCCACTCGACCGCGGTGAGTGTGTACGGAACTGGCCACTCGACCAGGGTTTGTAGGGTGAGTCCGTGCGCTACGACGACGTGATCATCGGTGGGGGCCACAACGGGCTCACCGCCGCCGCCTACCTCGCGCGAGCCGGGCGGCGAGTGCTGCTGCTCGAGCGCTCGGCCGACGTCGGGGGCGCCGCCGTCTCGGCCAGAGCCTTCGACGGCGTCGACGCACTGCTGTCGCGCTACTCCTACCTGGTGTCGCTGCTCCCGCGCCAGATCCTCACCGACCTCGACCTCGACCTACGGCTCATCCGTCGGCGCTACTCCTCGTACACTCCCGTCCCCGGATCGCCCGACCGCGGTCTGTTGGTCGACCACGGCGATGAGGCCGGCACCGCAGCGGCGTTCCGCAGCCTCACCGGCGGCGACGACGCATACGCAGGCTGGCAGAGCTTCTACCGGCGGATGGGCGGCCTTGCCGAGCGGGTCTTCCCGACCGTGCTGGAGCCGCTGCGCTCCCGCGAGGCGGTGCGCGACCTGGTCGGCGACGATGCGCTCTTCGACGCCCTGACGACCAGGCCCGTCGACGAGCTCATCGGGACGATCACCAGCGACGACACCGTGCGCGGCATCATCGCGACTGACGCTCTCATCGGCACCTTCGCATCACTGTCGGGCACCGATCTGCGGGCCAACGTGTGCCTGCTCTACCACCTCATCGGCGGCGGCACCGGCGACTGGGACGTGCCGGTCGGCGGCATGGGCGCCCTCACCCGCTCCCTCGCCGCCGCGGCATCCGCGAGCGGCGCAACGATCGAGACGGGGGCCGAGGTCACGTCGGTCGACCCGTCGACCGGCGAGGTCCTGTGGGCCGGCGGTCACGCCAACGGCACCAACCTGCTGTTCGGGTGCGCACCCGAGGTGGCGAACCGGCTGCTGTCGGCGGCCGGCGCCGACCCCATCGACACCGAGCCCAACGTCGAGGGGGCCCAGCTCAAGGTCAACATGCTGCTGCGTCGTCTGCCTCGCCTGCGCGACGAGTCGGTCGACCCCCGGGCTGCCTTCGCCGGCACCTTCCACGTGAACGAGGGGCACGACCAGCTCGAGCGCGCGTATGCCGCTGCGCTCGCCGGACGCCTGCCCGACCTTCCCCCGTGCGAGATCTACTGCCACACGCTGAGCGACCGCTCCATCCTCAGCCCCGAGCTGGCGGCCTCCGACGCCCAGACCCTGACCCTCTTCGGCCTGCACTTCCCGGCCCGGCTGTTCCGCGCCGACAACGAGGCCGCCACCAGGCAGGCGCTCGCGGCGACCTTGCGCTCCCTCGACTCGGTGCTCGCCGAACCGATCGAGAGCGTGCTTGCCCTCGACGCGAACGGACATCCATGCATCGAGGTGAAGAGCCCGGTCGACCTCGAGACGGCGGTCGGCCTGCCCGGCGGCAACATCTTCCACCGTCCCCTGCAGTGGCCGTGGGCCGAGACCGACTCCGACGTGGGCAGCTGGGGCGTCGAGACCAGGCATGCCAACGTGCTGCTCGCGGGCGCCGGCGCCCGTCGCGGGGGTGGGGTGAGCGGCATCCCGGGACACAACGCGGCCTGTGCCGTGCTCGAGCGTTGACCCCGCAACACACCGAGTAATCGGTAACCACCCCTTACTGCAGCCGCGGGGTGCTTGCCGTTACTCGGTGTGTTCGGGGAGGAAGGGGTCGTCAGGCCGGCCAGACGCCTGAGCTGCCCCGGCGGTGGCTCACCAGCAGGTGGGTGTCGACCATGCCCACCGCCTCCATCAGCGCGTACATCGTGGTCGGTCCGACGAAGGTAAAACCCTTCTTGCGTAACGCCTTCGAGAGGGCAACCGACTCCTCTGACGACGTCGGCACGTCGGCGTAGGTCTGCGGACGCGGAGTGTCGCTCGGCTGGAACGCCCAGACGAACTCGACGAGGCCGCCCTCGTCGCGCAGGGCGAGGGTGGCCCGGGCGTTGGTGATCGCGGCCCGGATCTTGCCCCGGTGGCGCACGATGCCGGCGTCACCGAGCAGGCGTTCCACGTCGCGCTCGTCGAAGGCGGCCACGAGCTCGGGATCGAAGCCGGCGAAGGCCGCACGAAAGGCCGGCCGCTTGCGCAGGATCGTGATCCACGACAGCCCCGACTGGAAGCCCTCGAGGCAGATCCGCTCGTAAAGGCCGCCCTCGTCGCGAACCGGCATCCCCCACTCCGTGTCGTAGTAGTGGCGCAGCAGCTCGTCGGTCGCGGCCCACTGCGGTCGCGTCAGGCCGTCGTCACCCGTCATGGCTCGACCCTAGAACCCTGAGACAATGCGCCATGCCCCAGACCGACCCTTCACGCGGCGACCCCGACTCGATCGGTCAGCGCGACCTGGCCCGCTGGGACACACGGCTCGGCCGATGGCTCGTGTCCCTGGTGACGGGCGTCGTTCGCCCCCTTCGCCCGGCCGCCGGTCGGGCCGCTGCGTGGTCGCTGGGCAACCTCGCCTTCGTCGTCTTCAGCGTGCTCGCCCTCGGCGTCATCTCCCTGCTCGTCGACGGCGCCCAGGAGGTCTTCGAGGCAGTGGTCGGGGGCAACGGGCTGACCGCCGTCGACCGGCCGGTGCTCGACGCGATGGTCTCTGTGCGCAACCCCACCCTTGACGCTGTGATGACCGCGTTCACGAACATCGGAGGTCCGGTCGGGATGCCGCTGCTCGCCACGGTCGTGGTCGCTGTCATCACCCTGCGTCGCAGGCGGTGGACACCGGTAGTCGTCACCGTCATCGCGGCGGCGGGTTCACTGCTGATGACAGTCGTCGGCAAGGACCTCGTGGGCCGGGCCCGCCCACCGGCCTCCCTGGCCGTTCCCCCGTTCGAGATCTCGCCCTCTTTTCCCAGCGGGCACACGCTGAACGCCACCGTGCTGACCACCGTCGTCGTCTACCTGGTGCTGATCGAGACGACCGCCGTCTGGCAGCGGGTCACCTCGGTCGTGGCCGGCTTGTGCTTCGTCGTCACGATGGGCCTCAGCCGGGTGTACCTGGGGCACCACTGGCTCACCGACGTCGTCGCCGGCTGGGCCATCGGTTTTGCCTGGGCGCTGGCGGTGATCACCGCGCACCGCCTCTGGCTCACCCTGCGCGACGACGGTCGCCACGACGGGGGGCAGGATGTCCCCCGCAACCCCCCGGCTCCGAGCCGACGAGGTCGAACAGCACGCTGATGTCGGTGGCGAAGGTCACGATGAGTGCGGCTACTCGTGTCGTCGAGCCTCTCCGACATCGGTGGATCTTCGCGCACGATGAGCTGCTTGAGCCGGGTGACGTTCAGAGCGAACGTAGCTCGCCGTTCTCGAACGAGTAGCGCAGGGCAGCCGTGGTGGCGGGCTGCAGGTTGGCCGGATGCGTCGCCGGCACCGGATCGAGTGGCGTTGGGTGGGCGAGGTAGGTGACCCCGGCCGAGACTCCGGCAGCCTGAGCCTCGCTCGCGCCTACGCCCGCCGCGCCCACGAAGGCGACAGCGACGGCCGCGCCGGCGGCACCGAGGCCGCGACGAAGAGCGGTTCGGGCGATTGACCGGTGAGGGTTTCTGTTCATGTCTCCAGCCTCGAACCGGCCTCTGTGCGGCGTCTGTGAAGGCAGCCAGAACTGGCGATGGCTGGAGCTGGCTGCGCCACTGGGCAACCGGCCTCAGCGATCAAGCGCCCTTCGCATTTCGGCAGCCACCGCGAGCGCTGCCGGCTCCCCTGAGCGCTCCGCCCCCGCGCGGAGACCGGCGATCGCGCCGAGGCGGTCGGCGTCGCTGCGGTTCTGGCTCAGCTTGGCCTTGGCCTCGACCGTCTCGACGATCATCTCGATCCCCACCACCGCCCTCAGCTGCGACGCCACGAACTTCTCCGGCGCATCGCTCACCGCCCACGGTGCGGTTTGCTCGCCCTCATGACGCCCGGTCAGGCGGGTCACGGCGGTACGGACCCAGTCGGGGTCGTCGTGAACCGTGACCGGCCCACCCAGGTGCACGGCGGAGTAGTTCCAGGTGGGCACCACGCGGCCGTGCTCGGCCTTGCTCGCGTACCAGCCGGGTGAGACGTAGGCGTTGGCCCCGGTCACCACGACGAGGGCCGGCGACCCGTCGACGATGCGCCTCCAGTGCTCGTTCGACCGGGCCATGTGAGCCACGACGCGCTCTCGCCCCTCGTCGCCGTCGATGAGAATGGGCAGGAGGGTGGCGTCTGGCGCACCGTCGGCGCTCACGGTCACCAGCTGAGCGACCGGATGGGCGTGCAGGAAGGCGCCGATCTCAGACTCGGGCATGACGTTGACACGAGGCACGTACACCGTGCGAGTCTCCCATGTGTGCCCATAGGTGGGTCTTCGACCGTCGTGAGTCTCGGTTCAGCAACGACAGGCCCCGCATCGCTTCGGGTCATCCCTCATCTCGGCGCCCACTTCCGCATGCGATACCTGTGTGTAGGGCATCAGCCGGTTCTGGCCCAGCAACCGGTTCCCGTGCAGCGCCTCTCGGCGCACCTCGTCGGCTGACCCGCACCACCCTCGAGGCGTCTCGGCCTGCGGCCCCCGCCTCGACAGGGTCGAGGCGCTCGGCAAGGCGCCGCAGCACCAGTGCGGATCGCCGGTTCCGGAGGGGCCGCGCCAGACGACCCTGACGGCTCGCGCGAGCCGTACGCGCGTGCTGGAAGCAGCCTCGTTCGACGATGAGCTCGCGGGCGAGCGCCTCGCGCGGGCTGAGGCTGACCGGCGGTTCCGCGGAGTTCACGACAGGCTGCCTTTCGCACGGGCCACGCGGATGTCGCCACTGCCGGAGTGGACCGTGAGGCTGGTCTGGGACTCAGACCCCTCCGGACCGTCTGCCTCGTCGAGATCGACCTTGACGTCACCGGTCACGGTGTTGAGATCGAGGTAGGCGGCCACCCCGATCGCGACCGCGATCGAGATGTCACCGGTGCCGGTCTTGGCCCGCACCGCGCCACCATGTACCGCCCCCAGCTTCACGTCACCGGTGCCGGTCATCAGGTTCAGGTCGTCTGACGAGGCGCCGACGCCGATGTCGCCCGACCCGCTCTTGGCCCTGACCTCGCCGTCGGCTCGGCGTAGCTGGATGTCGCCGCTGCCCGCGATCAGGTCTACATCCTCGCCGGCCGACTCGAGCGTGATGTCGCCCGATCCGGTCTTGGCGTTGACCCCGCCTCGCACGGCTCGGGCGGTGATATCGCCCGAACCCGACTTGAGGTCGGCCGCGTCGACGTCCTCGAAGGTGAGGTCGCCCGAGCCGCTGGCCGCCTCGACACGGGCCAGCAGGCCACGGGCCGTCACATCGCCCGAACCGGTCTTGACATCGACCGAGCTGCCTACGGGAAGCTCGACCTCGACGTCGATCGAGCCTCGTCGGCCGAAGCCGAAGCCGCTCTCGTGGCCTCGGGGTTCCAGCACGACCACGTCGTCGGCACCGCGCGCCTCCACCGTGAAGCTCTCTGCGAGGTCGGCCCCGTCGCCGTCGCGAGGGAGGAGGCGCACCAGGGTGCTGGACCGTTCGGTCGCGATCAGGGTGACATCCCCTCGCCGCACCTCGACTCTCAGCGTGATCGGGCCGCTGTTCTCGAACTGCCTCTCAAGGTTGTTCATGTCAGTCTTCCTCCGTCTGTGTGTCGTATCGGTGTGTCGGTCGGGTCGGTGGCCGATGGTGATGCCGGGCGGGTCGTCACCGAACCCAGCCCTGGACGCGCTTGTTCGAGGAGCGGTTGCGGCCAGGCGCTCCCGGCCCGAGCTTGGCGCCGACATTGATGGTCAGCCCGCCCACAGCTGCCGCCCGCACGGCGTTGACCAGCCAGGTGTTGAGCGACTGCCCCCGGCCTGAGGCCAGCTCTTCCGCCCTGGACTTCAGCGCGTCAGGGATGCGCAGGGTGATCCGCGCCGTCTCATCGCCCTCATCGCCTTGCGACATCACCCTGGTGTCACCCTCGGGGATCGCCGTCGTGTCGTCGGGGGCCGCCGACGACGGGCCGGCCCCGACCACCACGAACACCGGCTCCCGACCCTGCAGGCGCACTTCGACCGACCGGCCCTCGAGCTCGTTCGTGATCTCGGCCGCAGCGTGCGAGAGGGCGTCCATGAGAGCCAGGCGCGTCGAGGAGTCGATCGCGAAGGCCATCCGTTCGGCGGCCTGTTCCATCTCCGGACCCATCGCCCTGGCCGCCTGGGCGAGATCCCGACGCAGCGCGTCGACGTGCTCTGTGATGTCCATAGACACCACAGTGACACTGCAACGACGTCACGTCAACACCATAACGACTTTCAAGCCCGCTCGGATGCCGTCAGGCGCGCGGGGCGCACTGGGCGCCGGCCGTTGGTCGGCTCTTCACTGGCCGTTTCCGGGTGGCTCGCACGAACCACAGGGATTCGGTCGACAATGGAGGAGCGCCCATCTACCTACGGCCATATGTCCATGAAGGAGCACCGATGAGCTCGAGGGCCCAACCCGTGAACGTGTCCTCGGCCGACCGGTCGATGGGCCCGGCGTCCGAGCAGTCAACCGCCCAGCCATCGGGGAAGTCGTCCGACGAGTCGTCCAGGGAGTCGACCCAGCCCACGATGCGAGCCGGCGGTCGACTCCCGCCCTTGCGCCGGATGGGGGCCGACTCCGAGTCGATCCTGAGCGCGGTCGGCGCCTCACCGAACTTTCACGACGGACGGTTCCACTCCCCCGAACCGACCCACCGACCCGACCGGGCCCAAGCGCTGCACATCGCTACCGCGGCCTGGCGTCAGCGTGGGCGCGGCCAGCCGGCCGGTGAGGTGCCGATCGTGGCCGCCCAGCCGGCCACCATTCCGGGCGAGCTCGCGGTGACCTGGTACGGCCACGCGACCACCGTCGTCGAGCTCGACGGTACGCGCTTGTTGCTCGACCCCGTCTTCGGCGACCGGGTCTCGCCCGTCGGGCTCACGGGGCCTCGCCGCCTCCACCCCGCGCCGGGCCGGATCGAGGACCTCCCGTCACTCGACGCGGTGCTGATCTCGCACGACCACTACGACCACCTCGACGAGCCCTCTATCGCCGTGCTCGAGGCCACCCACCGCCCGCTCTACGTCGTGCCGCTCGGCGTCGACGCGCACCTGCTCGCCTGGGGCGTTCCCCGCGAGCGCGTCACGGCTCTCGACTGGTACGACGAGGTCGAGGTGAACGGCATCCGGCTGACGTGCACGCCGGCCCGGCACAACTCCGGCCGCGGCTTCACCGAGGCCCAGACACTGTGGGCCGGCTGGGCGATGCGGGGCCTGGCGCACTCCGCGTACTTCGCCGGAGACTCCGGCCCCTCCGGGTGTTTCGCCGAGATCGGTGGGCGACTCGGGCCGTTCGACCTCACCATCATTCCGGTGGGCGCCTACGACCGCTTCTGGCCTGACATCCACGTCAACCCGGCCGAGGCCCTCGACGCGCACGTCGCGGTCAACACCCCATCGGATGGCGCCCAACACAACAGGCCCGCCACCGCCACCGCCCCCGACGACGGCGGCGGCCTCGACCCGGCCGGGCGTTCGGTGCTGCTGCCGGTGCACTGGGCCACCTTCAACCTGGCCCTGCACTGGTGGTCAGAGCCCGTGCGCTGGCTGCGCCAGCTGGCCGGGCCTGCCGGGATTCCCGTCGTCTATCCAAGGGTCGGAGCCCGCGTCGACCTCACGGCGGGCACGTCGGCCGAGGTCGCCGACCGCCACGCCACGCCATGGTGGCAGGAGTGCGCGGCAGAGGGCGACCACGACTGAGGGCTCAGCGGACGATCCAGCGTCGCATGGCCACATGCTGCGCCGCTGACGTGAGGAGTGCCGTTCCACCCTCTCCCCCACTGCCAACTGAACGCAGTGTTCGTTCTTGAACACCGTGTTGTAACAGTGAGTTCGAGAACGAACGCTGCGTTCAGCTGGCGGGGGGCGAGGCGGGGCGGGGGCGGGGGGAATTCAGTTCGAGCTGAGGGCGGGCAGCAGCACCGAGAAGGTGGTGTCGCCGGGCGCGCTCTCGAGCTCGACCCGGCCGCCGTGCGCCTTGACCACGGCGGCGACGATCGACAGACCGAGCCCCGTGCTCCCGCCGTTGCGGTTGCGGGCGTCGTCGCCACGGGCGAAGCGCTCGAACACATTGCCCTGCAGAGCGATCGGAACCCCCGGGCCGTTGTCGTGGACCGCGATTCGCACCGAGTCACCCTCGTGACGTACCGAGGTCGTCACCGTCGTGTGCTTCGGAGTGTGGGTGCGGGCGTTGGCGAGCAGGTTGGCCACGATCTGGTGCAGCCGTGCGTCGTCGCCGCGCACTTCGACCGGTTCGGGCGGCAGGTCCAGACCCCACCGGTGGTCGGGTGCCGCAGCATGAGCGTCGCTGACTGCGTTGATCACGAGCATCGACAGGTCGACCGTTCCGTCGTCGAGAGGACGGCCGGCATCGAGTCGGGCCAGCAGGAGGAGGTCTTCGACGAGGGAGGACATCCGGTTGGCCTCCGACTCGATGCGCCCCATGGCGTGCGTCACCGACGAGGGCACGGGGTCGGGCTCGCGCTTCGACAGCTCGGCGTATCCCTTGATCGACGCGAGCGGTGTGCGCAGCTCGTGGGAGGCGTCGGCTACGAACTGGCGCACCCGCTGCTCGCTCTGATGGCGAGCGTTGAGGGCGCTGTCGACGTGGTCGAGCATCTCGTTGAAGGCGGCTCCCACCTGGCCGACCTCGGTGCGAGTGTCGGTGTCGGCCGGTGCCACCCGCTCGGCCAGGGCAACCTGACCGCTGTCGAGCGGCATCCTCGACACCTTGGTCGCCGTGCCCGCCACCCGTCGCAACGGCTCGAGGTTGCGCCGCACGATCCAGGAACCGACCAGGAAGACGAGCAGGATGCCGGCGGCCGCGGTCGTGAGCGCGATCACGACCATCCGTTGCACCGTGCGCTGCTGCTGATCGACGGGCAGGCCGATGACCAGGGCGCCGTTGGTCTGCACCTTGGTGACCTGGTTGAAGAGGGGCTGGTAGGAGGACACGACCCGGTAGGCGCCGAGACCCTCGATGTGCACCGTCGTGGGTTCCGTGGCCACGCCCGCCGACTGGATCTGTTGGAGCTGGGCGCTGCCGAGGGAGACGCGGCTGCGGGTATCGGCCGTGGAGGACGTGGCCGCCCCCTTGGGGCCGATGAAGTCCGTCGTCGCCGAGGCGGGGAAGAAGGCGAGCAGGCCTTCGTCGCCCGGGCCCCGCGGTCCGTCGGAGCCGTCAGCGTCTCCGCTGAAGTCGAGGGGACGGCTGCCGCGGTCGCTGTTCTTCAGCTGTGCCAGCGACGTTCGCAGCTGATCATCGACCTGGTTGGTCAGCTGCCGGCTCAGGGCCACGACGGTGAAGGCGCCGGTGCCGAGACTGAGCACGGTGAACAGGGCGAGCATGGAAGCGACCAGCTTGGCGCGCAGAGTCCACGCCGACCACGTTGGCAGGCGCGAGAACACCCCGGTGCGTTCGGCGGTGCGCTCGCTTCGGGGTTGCCACGAGGCCTGTGCCACATGGTCGGCCTTCCCGTTGGGGAGGTCGTCCGGCTCCGGGGCGCCGAACTCGGGCTCGTCGTGCCGAGCTGGCTCGCGGATGCCGATCTGCTCCGTCGACTCAGGCCGCGGGCTTGAGGACATACCCGGCACCTCGCATGGTGTGGATCATCGGGGGCCTCCCCGCGTCGATCTTCTTGCGCAGGTAGGAGATGTAGAGCTCGACGACGTTGGCCTGCCCACCGAAGTCGTAGTTCCAGACCCGGTCGAGGATCTGGGCCTTCGAGAGCACCCGCCGCGGGTTACGCATCAGGTAGCGCAGCAGCTCGAACTCGGTCGCCGTGAGGTGCAGCTCGGTACCCGCCCGCATGACCTCGTGGCTGTCCTCGTCGAGGGTCAGGTCACCGACGACGAGCATCGAGTCGGCTGACGAGACCGCCACCGTCGTGCGGCGCATGAGCGCGCGCACCCGGGCCACGACCTCCTCCAGCGAGAACGGCTTGGTCACGTAGTCGTCTCCCCCGGCGGTCAGGCCCGAGACCCGGTCCTCGACGGCATCCTTGGCGGTGAGAAACAGCACGGGAACGCTGTCGTTGTCGGCCCGCATGCGCCGGAGCACCTCGAGCCCGTCGAAGTCGGGCAGCATCATGTCGAGCACGACCGCGTCGGGGTCGAAGTCTCGAGCCACTCGCACGGCCTCCATGCCGGTGCCGGCCGAGCGCACCTCCCAGCCCTCGTAGCGCAGGGCCATGCCGAGCAGCTCGGTGAGGTTGGGCTCGTCGTCAACGACCAGGACCCGCACCGGTGACCCATCCAGACGCTGCAGCTGGGCGGCAGTGGCCTTCGACTTCTCGTTCATGACACCAGTCAACCGGTGCGGACTGTGTGAGCGCCACCATCTTCCTGTGTGATCTCTGTGCATAACCTGTCGCACGACCCCCATGCCATGGCCCGTCATCTCGGGCTGCCAGGCAAGCCTCCCCTTCGATGACATCGGCCGGGCCGGGTGTCACGATCAGAACAGCAACTTTCTGATCGGAGCCGCAGGTATGTCTGACACCAGGGCCGGGGATGCCCCCGACGAGATCGACGCGATCGGCGCGATCGACGCGGCCAGGGAGCGGGTGGTCGCCCGGCAGTCGGATGAGCCGCACGACGCCAAGGTGTCGAGTCGGCTCAACTGGCTGCGAGCCGGCGTGCTCGGAGCCAACGACGGCATCGTGTCGACAGCCGGCGTCGTCGT
>JBDTVJ010000081.1:0-14909 GCA_040007275.1 Terracoccus sp. | reverse complement strand
AGCTGAGCCCGGGCGTCCACGAGAAAGGCCTGCTCGCGATCCAGCTCGCTCGGCTCAGCCCTCACCGGCATCTCGCCCCACTCCCCCTCGTCTGCGCGCACGTTCCTCACCCCGCCGGTGGCGGAGGTCACCCACGGGCGAGCCAGCGTACACCGATGCCGCTTCGGCCCCGGCAGCGATTCCTCGTTCGGGCCCTCGCGCGGATAGACTCGCCCGGCATCTTCCTTGAGACGAAACGACCGGGGCTCGGGCGCGCGCACACGGCGCACGTGATAGCGGGCTTGCCGGCAGAAAGTGGTTTGTGGAATGGCTTCGACCAACGACCTGAAGAACGGCCTGGTGCTCAACCTCGAAGGACAGCTCTGGTCCGTCGTCGAGTTCCAGCACGTCAAGCCCGGCAAGGGCCCGGCTTTCGTGCGCACCAAGCTCAAGGCGGTGCTGTCGGGCAAGGTCGTCGACAAGACGTTCAACGCCGGAACCAAGGTCGAGACGGCCAACGTCGACAAGCGCACCATGGCCTACCTGTACAAGGACGGCGACGACTTCGTCTTCATGGACACCGACACCTACGACCAGGTCAACGTGCCGACTGTGACCGTGGGCGGGGCAGCGGACTACATGCTCGAGAACCAGAACGCCATCGTGGCCACCCACGACGGTGCCCCGCTCTACGTCGAGCTGCCCCCGTCGGTGGTGCTCGAGATCACCCACACCGAACCGGGACTGCAGGGCGACCGCTCAACGGGCGGCACCAAGCCGGCCACGCTCGAGACCGGCGCGCAGATCAACGTCCCGCTCTTTCTCGAACAGGGCACCCGGGTCAAGGTCGACACCCGTGACGGGTCGTACCTCGGCCGCGTCAACGACTGATCGGCACGATGGTGGCTGCACGCACCAAGGCCCGATCGCGGGCCCTCGACATCCTCTTCGAGGCCGACCAGCGTGGCGTCAACGCGCGAACCCTGCTCGAGGAGCGACTGGCCCAGGGCGGGCCCGGCCAGGCCGCACCCGGTTCGCTGGATGCGCTGGGTTCGCGAGCCGGTAACAACCCCTACACCGCCGAGCTCGTGCGGGGTGTGACCAGCCGATGGGGTGAGATCAACGCCGCCCTCACCGACTACAGCCAGGGATGGACGCTCGAGCGGATGCCGGCCGTCGACCGCGCGATCCTGCGCCTCGGTGCGTGGGAGGTGCTTTGGAACGACGAGATCCCCGACGCGGTGGCCATCTCCGAGGCCGTGGGTCTGGCCACCGAGATGTCGACCGACGACTCGCCGGCGTTCGTCAACGGGTTGCTCGGCCGGCTCGCCGAGGTCAAGGCGACCATCGTCTGACCGGAGAGCGCGGTCTCAGGATGTGGATCGGCTGACCCCGGGCTGAGCGTCCACTGAGTGTGGGCTGGGTCACAGTGCGGTCACGATGGCGTTCGTGGCGCCACCCAGCGTCTCATAGCGGGCACGCTCGAACCCTCCCATTCGCCGAGGAGGTACCCATGGCAACCGTGCTCATCGGGGTTGACAAGAGTGAGGCCTCGACCCGTGCGGTCGAGTTCGCGCTGGAACGAGCCACCGCAGAAGATCTGCGGCTCGTGGTCGCCCACGTCATCAACTGGTCCCCGTTCTCGTTCAACACCAACCTCGAGAACGAAGAACGACCAGCACGCAGGAAGGCCGAGATCGCGGCCGCTGACGAACAGGTCATCGCACCGATGGTCCGACTGGTCGAGGCGGCCGGCCGCACGGCCAGCACCGAGATCCGTCACGGCCACCCGTCGGAGACCCTCATCGACATCGCGGAGGAGATCGGGGCCTCCCACATCGTCGTGGGGCGAACCGGTGACTCCGGTCTACGCGAGGCGATCTTCGGCAGCGTCGTGATGAAGCTCGTCCACGTCAGCCCCCTGCCCGTGACGGTGGTGCCCTGATGGATGCCCTGGTTGGTGCCTTCACCGCGTTCTCCGAGATCCTGACGTCGATCGTCTTCTTCGCTCCCACCGTGGGCGGGGTCAAGGTCCCGCTCATCGTCGTGTGGCTCGTCGTGGCTGGAACCTTCTTCACCGTGTGGCTCGGCTTCATGAACCTGCGCGGCTTCAAGCACGCGATCGACCTGGTGAAGGGCAAGTACTCCGACCCCGACGACGCCGGTGAGGTCACCCATTTCCAGGCCCTCGCCACCGCCGTGTCGGGCACCGTGGGCTTGGGCAACATCGCCGGTGTCGCGGTGGCCATCTCGCTGGGTGGCCCGGGCGCCACGCTGTGGATGATCCTCGCCGGTTTCGTCGGGATGAGCACGAAGATGGCTGAGTGCACGCTCGGGGTGAAGTTCCGTCGTGAGCACGCTGACGGCACGGTCTCGGGTGGGCCGATGTTCTACCTGCGTGACGCTCTCGCCCTCAACGGCCGCGCCAAGCTGGGTCGGGTACTGGCCGCGTGCTTCGCCGTCTGCATGATCGGCGGTTCGCTCGGGGGCGGCAACATGTTCCAGTCGAACCAGGCCACCGCCCAGATCATCGAGGTGACCGGCGGTACCGACGGCGCCCTGGGTGGCCTCGCCTGGCTCATCGGTGTTGTCTTCGCCGTGCTCGTCGGGGCCGTCATCATCGGTGGCATCAAGAGCATCGCCAAGGTCACCGAGAAGATCGTTCCCTTCATGGCGGCGGTCTACGTCACGGCGTGCCTCATCGTGATCTTCGCCAACTTCGGCTCCATCCCGTCGGCGGCCGCCGACATCATCAACGGCGCCTTCACCGGCCCCGGCATTGTGGGCGGTGCGGTCGGCGCCCTGCTCGTGGGCTTTCAGCGGGCCGCCTTCTCCAACGAGGCCGGCCTCGGGTCGGCTGCGGTGGCGCACTCGGCCGTGAAGACCAAAGAGCCGGCCACGGAGGGCTTCGTCGCGCTGCTCGAGCCGTTCATCGACACGATCGTCATCTGCACCATGACGGCCCTGACCATCGTGATCACCGGCGCCTGGCGCGATCCCGACGCTCCCGACATCGGCGGGGTCAAGCTGACCTCTCGGGCCTTCGAGAGCGTGCTGCCCTGGTTCCCCGTCGTGCTGGCCATCGCCGTGGTGATGTTCGCCTTCTCCACGATGATCAGCTGGTCGTACTACGGCATGAAGGCCACGGCCTACCTCTTCGGTGAGAGCAAGAAGGCCGAGAACATCTTCAAGGTCGTCTTCGTGATCTTCACGGTCATCGGCTCCGCCGCTGCCCTCGGGCCGGTGATCGACTTCTCCGACTCGATGATCTTCCTGATGGGCGTGTTCAACATCATCGGCCTCTACTTCCTGGCCAAGGTGATCCGTTCGACGATCACGTCGTACTACACGCGCATCCAGAGCGGCGAGATCAAGGAGTTCGCGGACCGCTAGGCGGGTCGTCGGGGGCGGTGTCGGTACCGGCCCGCCCCCGACGGACCTTCTCCTCCGGCGCTCTGGCGGGCGAGATGCTCAGCGGGCAGCGCTGCGAGCGGGGGCGGTCAGCAGCTCACGCAGATCGTCGGGGGCGTTGGCGCCGAGCCGTCGCTCTAGCTCGTCGATCACCGCCGATGCCGTGACCTTGCCCGCCGCGGCCAGTGCGGCATCCCCGTCGTGATGCTGAAGCGACTCGAACAGGTCGAACAAGACCTGTGGCTCGGGCGCTGAGACTTGCAGCGGGGTCGATCGGCAGAAGGGGGCCAGCACCCGTTGCCACACCGCGGCCCGTTGCTGCCAGTCCTCGTCTTCGTCACCGGCCGCCGGCGGGTCGTCGAAGGTGGCAAGGGGGTAGGCCTCGCATCCTCGCAGGTGCAGGAAGGCCTGTTCGAGGCGGTCGTGCTCGGTACCGAAGAGCACATAGGTCCACGCTCTGTCGGGGTCTCCGGTGTCGTCCATGAACTGGGCCCGGCAGCGAAGGTCCAGGGTGGGTGGGAGGGGCACCGCGGACGGCCGGTGGAGCAGGCCGTGCGCGACATCGAGAAACTCGGCGGAGCGCAGCAACGCGCCGCTGTTCCGGGCCTTGCTGATCACGAGGTCGTTCGCACCGACCTGGCCGTTCGACAGCCGACGGCAGACCTCCTCGATGTCCGCTGTGGGCTCCATCATCTCGATGACCACCGACGCGACTGCGCGGATCACCTCGACCCGCCATACGGGCCAGCCGAACCGGTCGAGCGCCCGGCTCAGGGACGTCAGGCCGATGTGACTGGGAAATCGATGCCCGATGGGTTGGCTGAAAGTCATGAGCGGTCGGCTCCTTCGATCGGTGATACATCCCAGATGGACGGTCGTCCGGCCACGGCCTGGGCGCCGAGGATGACCCAGGCGGTGGCCGCAACGGCGGGCCAGGTGGTCATCTCCAGGTACGGGTCGTCCCGAGTGGCTCCGGGGTAGGCCCCGGAGGGCTGCTGGGCGGGGCGCAGGGCCCGGAGGGTCGCCTCGGCGCCGTCACCGTCACCGGTGACGTGCTGGGCAACCGCCACGCCGGCCGACCCTTCCAGCCACACGAGGGGGGAGGCCGGAGCGACCGGTCGCGGAGCGAACCCCGAGACCGGTCCGGCGACCGAGGCGAAAGCGCTCGTGTGACCCAGCGCCGCCAGCGCCTCGGGGTGGCGACCGCTGGCTTCGAGGTAGATGGCCCCCCACGAGCTCACGTCGAGCACCTCGGTGGGGTCGGGCCCGTCGGGAGTCCGGCCCTGAAGGAAGCGGCCCTCCCCGGGAACCCACAGCCGGTCCATGATCGCCTGGTCGAGGACGCGCGCCGCCGCGCCCGCACGCGCGTGGCCGAGCACGGTGTCGGCGAGGCTCAGGGTGTGCCAGGCGTCGATGTTGTGCTCCGTCGAGGCCCACGGAACAGCGGCTCCGGGGTCGAAGCCGCCGTCCCGGAACATGCCGTGCCCTCCGGTGACGAGTCCGCGCAGAGGTCCGTCGTTCGCCTGCTGGTCGAGCAGCCAGTCGACGGCGCAGTGGGCCGCGGCCGCCAGCTCGGCGCGTCGCGGGTCAAGGCGGGGCAGCGACCGCAGGTGGGCCAGCAGCGCGTAGGTGGCCACGGCATGGATGCCGGTGCGGTACTCCGGCCGTCCGGCCGCCGGGTTGAGGGCCGCGGCGCTCGAGATGAACCCGCCCGCCTGGGGCCCGTGTCGGGTCTGCAGCCGCAGCAGGCCATCGGCCAGGTGCCTCGCGGTGTCGCGGTGCCCGAGAGAGTCGGCGGCGAGCAGGGCCAGGGCCTGGTCGTAGGCGAAGGTGCGACCCGACAGTGGATGGGAGGCGTCGACCCCGAAGGAGCGGACGAGTCCCGTTCGAGGCGCGAACTCGGCCAGAACGGCATCCGAGCTCGTGTCGACGAGGCGGAAGACCTTGGTGCCGGGCCGGCTCCACGGGAAGGAGAAGGTGCCGTCGGCCCGCGCCGGCACGGTGGCGATGAGATACGTCGTGTCGGTGACCACCAACGCCTGCACGCGCAGGTTCTGGTAGACGGGGACGCCGTCGACCAGCTCATGACCCACGGTCGGCGGCTCGACGCCGACCAGCACGAAGTGACCCTCGACCTGATCGGTCCAGCTCGCGGGGTAGCTGCGTTCCGGCTGGATCCGGGAGGAGGTCGTCACCTCCGTGCCCGTACCGAGCTGGGAGCGCAGCCACGACCACGCTGACTCCTCACTCGTGCGGTCGAGCTCGAGGTTGCCCCCGGTGGCGGCAGCGGCCGGCATCCCTGTCAGTGCCACGGCGCCTACCAGCAGGATGGCCACGCCCACGGCACCCGCTCGGGCAAATCTCGGCCGCCGGTGGCGCAGCAGCCGGGACACCCCCATCAGATCCACCAGCGCTGTCGGGCGAAGGCGAGGGCCACGGCTCCGGCCAGAGCCAGCACACCCTTCCACAGCAGGCGGTCCTCGCTGCTCTGGTCGTGCTCGAGCTGGGCCACCCGCTCGTGGGTCACGACGCTGTCCTCGCTCATGCGCTGGCCACCTTTCCGGTCTTCTCGGTCTTGTCCCAGGTGGCGGCCGCGCCCCTGAGCTCGGCGACGTAGGCCGCAAACGTCATGGCGCACAACAGCGGCCCGAAGCCGACGATGGCGACCAGCACGGGCACGAAGCGACGTAGCGCCACCACGTGATCGACTCGGTAGACGACCCACGCCGCCACCATGCACAGCGATGTCCAGACGTAGGCGGCGAGCGCGAGCAGGCTGCGGGTGCGGTCTGACCAGGCGATGCCGCTCGCCTCACAGGCGACCCGGAAGAGATCGGCGACCGGCCCCGGCGCGATCACGTAGACGATGATGGTCAGACTGATGACTCCCGGAAAGCCGACGGCCTGCCGCCAGCTGCGTCGCGCGATGCTGCGGTCGAGCAGCAGGGTGAAGGAGGTCGTGAAGACGAAGGCGAAGGCGCAGACGGCCCAGTAGGCCATGAACAGCAGCCGCGAGGCGTCGGCCTCGAAGACCCACATGAGCACCAGGGCCACCGATACCAGCACCATGAACGCCGGAAGGAGCAGGGTGGCGTACCACTGCAGACCGAACCAGGGGTTGCCGAGGTGGTGGCCCCGGTGGGGGCGGAAGAACAGGGAGTGGAAGCGCCGGGTCACCTGGAGGTTGCCGCGAGACCAGCGCAGTCGCTGCTTCCACAGCCCGACGACGCTCGCCGGCTCCTCGGCAAGGCACACGGCGTTCGGGTCGAAGACGACGCGGCGACCGCGCACCTGCGTCAGCAGTGTGGTCACGGTGTCCTCGGCCAGGGTGGTGGTGTCGATACGGCCGCCGAGGGCATCGAGGTTCTCGCGGCTCAACAGCTGAGCGCCACCGGCCAGACAGGCCTGCGCGCCGACGACGTTCTGGGCTCGACGGGCCGCTAGCTGAGCCGTGGCGTACTCGTAGCCGATGTAGCGGCTCATCCAGTTCGGGGGCTCGCTCGCCTCCTTGATGAAGGCGGTCACCGCGCCCACCGAGGGATCGGCCAGGTGCCGGGCCATCTGGGCGACGGCGTCCGGTCTGAAGACCACGTCGGCGTCGGTGATGAGCACCGCTTGCGCCCAGTCGTCATCGAGCAGGGCGCGAAGCCCGTGGTTGAGCGTATGGGCCTTGCCCTGCCCACCCTGCTCCCGACGGAGGGCGACGACTCGTCCGGGGTAGCGCTCGCTCTTGGCCCGCAACAGCTCTGGGGTGCCGTCGGTGCTCGCGTCGTCGACCACCACGACCCGGAGGCGCTGCGCCGGATAGGCCAGCGACATCATCCGGTCGATCGAGAAGGCGAGCACCGGCGCTTCGTTCCAGGCGGGCACGAGCACGGCGATCCTGGGCAGATACGCCGGATCAGCACGGTCGTAATGGGCGTGCCGGCCGTGCCGGGTGATCAGCAGGTAGCCGATCACCGACGTCAGCATGGGGAGGGTGCCGAGCAGCACGACGACCAGCAGGGCCCAGCCGACCAGCGTGGTCGGCGAACCAGGGCTCGCCAGCTGCATGGCGGCGCGGGTCATAGGTCTCGGGCTACTTCCACGAGGTAGCTCCAGCGGCCGACCTCGCCGGCTCGGTGGGCGTCGCTGCCGGCGGTCAGGCGCACCCCTCGAGCGGCGAGATGGGACAGCGATCGGGGCGACGGGCAGCGCCACTTCTCGTTGATCTCGACGGCCGAGTCGGTCTCCAGCGCCGCGGAGGCGAGCTCGTCGAGCAGCTCGCGTGAGACGTCGGCCTCTGCGAGGCCGCACTTCGGCAGGAGGCTGAACAGGTGCGCCACGACCGTGGGGAACGGGCTGGAACGAAGCGCGGCGCACGTGGCCGTGACGATCTGCTCGATCCCGCCCTGGGCCGTCATGGTCCCCGCTGCCACCGCAGCAGTGACGACGCTGGGATGGCACGGTCCGTCGTCACCGGGGAACTGGTGGTCGGCAACGAGCAGATAGTCGAGGTCGGGCAGCGCGGGAGGCAGGTCGAGGCATCCGCTCGAGTCGAGCATCTTGACCTCGATGCCACAGCTCACCCGGATGCCGTCCACCCGCAACGAGCGCACCGCCCGCACGTACTCGGGCAACCAGGTGGTGCTGGCGCGGACGTGGTCACTGAGCCCGATGGTGTGCAGCCCGGCAGCCACCCCGGCCGCGACCATGTCGGCCAGGCTGTCTGCGCCATCGCTGGTCGTCGAGTGCGTGTGCCAGTCGGCTCCCTCGTCGATCGTCATGTCAGGGAAGGGGTCAGCCGAGTGCAGGCGTAGTCGTCGATGGGAACCTCCACGTCTGCCCAGTGACGGACCATTGCCACCTCGGTGAAGTCCATGGCACTCGGCAGCTCGCCACCGAAGGCGCCCTTCACGGCGAGCCGTGGCATGTCCACCCCGGCGGCGCGGGTGAGCGCCATCGTGCCGGGGAACCGGGCGTTGACCTCCAGCAGAGCCGGCTGGCCGTCCACGGCGTAGCGGGCCTGCACGTTCACGACTCCAGTGGCTCCGATCGTCTCGGCCACCGCCCTGCCGAACGCGACCAGGGCGTCGTCCCTGACCGTTCGACCAGCGATGGCAATGCCGGAGTCGACCTTGTCACGCCGTCTCGGCACGGCCGCCACGACCACGCCGTCAGGGCGGGCGAGCACATCGATCGAGAACTCGTCACCGGGCAGGTACTCCTGGAGGATGTAGGAGTCGTCCCGAGGTGGGAGCCGCGCCGCGTCCGCGCTGTCGTAGACGGCGAACCCGCGCCCGCCGGCCCCTCGACGCGGTTTGGCGATCAGGGGTAGCCCGAGGCTGGCGAGCTGCTCGTCTGTCGTGGCCGGACCCCACAGCACCGTGCGGGGCACGCGGACCGACTGTGCGCAGCGTCGCATGAGCTCGTACTTGTCGAGACAACGCCCCAGCGTCGCGGGGGACTCGACGAGAACGCGGATCCCCTTTTCGGCGAAGGTGCTCACCGCCTCTGAGACGGGAAGCAGCTCGACATCGACGGTGGGGATGACGAGGTCGGCCCCGTGAGACTGTGCTGCGGCCAGGAGACTCTCGACGAAGGCCGGGTCATCCCCTCGAGGGAGCAGCACCCGCTGCTCGGACGGCACGAGGTAGAGCCCGACGGCGAGGGGGTCGATGTCGGCAGCGATGACCCGGTGATCACCGCAGAGAGCCTGGATGAGGGTGACCGCTGCCGCCCCACCGGCGCCGGTGACCAACACGGTGGGAAAGCCGTTGGGGGTGTAGCTATCGCGCGCGCCGGTCATGGACTGTCCTTCGGTTCGCCGTGCATCGACACCACTCGGGCGAGGTCTCGGTTGCGGGTGTCAGACCCGGATGTGCGGTGGATCAGGGGGGTCAGACTTCGAACGATCTCGAACGGCTCGGCGTAGCGAGCCCGGGGCGCGAGGTTGCGAGCCCAGTACCGCGCCGTGGCCACAATCATCTCCGGCTCGAGGTAGGACCTCTCGCTCTGGGACCCGAAGTGGCCGAGGAGGTCGACCTTGCGCACCACGACGCTGTCGATCGCGACGAACTTGTTGGGCAGGAACTCGTTCGTCGCCGACGGCGACTGGTAGGCAAACACCTGGGGCACCCGCCGGCTGGCGCTGACGACGGCTGCGTGCACGGCGCGATGGTCCTGGTGGTGGTCGCGGGGGGAGTGGACGTAGATGATGGTGGGGTCGACGGCAGCCACGACTGCCTCGATCTCACGGATCGTCTCGATGCCGGGGTCGATGCGGGTGTCGGGCAGATCTCCGATCATCAGGCCTGCGCCGAGGGCTCTCGCGGTGGAGGATGCCTCCGACAGGCGGGCTTCGACGTCACCTCCGACCGCGCCGCGACTCAAGGTGAGGATCCAGACCGCGTCGCCACGTCGACGATGCTCCAGCAGCGTTCCGGCGCAGCCGATCTCGACGTCGTCAGGATGCGCACCGATCGCGAGCACGCGCTCTGCTCGGGCGCCGGCCATGGTGAGGATCTTGTCCAAGGTGGTGTTGAGAGCAATGGCATCGCTCGGGTCGACGACATCGTGGACCCCGGCGCGCATCCCACGCAGCAGGGCCTCGGTCGTCAGCAGGCTCGAGGGCCCCACGAGCAGGATTCGGGCGTTGGGGCTGATGGAGGCCAGGTCGCGGAGCAGGTACTCACCCTCGCAGTCCTCGATGACCTCAGGGGTGAGGAGCACCAGATCGAAGCGACCCAGGCTGGTGGCGAGGTCAAGGGCGGCTTCAGCCGTGGTGACGTGTTGGTCGCAACCGAGTCGTTCGAGAGTGGCTGCAGCAGCGTGCCCCTCGCCGAGGTCGACCAGGAGGGCAGCGGGGCGGGCCGGCTCGACCACGGGCCCGACTCCTACCGGCAGCGGCGTCCGCGTGACCGGTTTGCGAACGGCAGGGACTGACTCCGGCAGTCTCGCCGGGGCCGGGGGTTCGCCATCGGGGCCGTGAAAGCTCATGCGTGGGGTTTTCCTGCGGGGTGCGGCTGGCCCGGCCGAGGGTCAGAGGTCCCATGATGTCGGCTGCGGGTCGGCACGGGGGCTTGAGCTGGAGCAGAGACTCGGCGTTCACTCACCCGTTCACCGTAACCGTCGGACGCCGATATGGCACGTTCTGTCCGGTATTAAGGATGTGCGTCGCGCCACCCTGTCGCTCGAGGTCTTCGTGAACCTGAGTTCGGCGCCCACCGGCTTCCCGCTACACTCGCTCGGGAACGACATCCTTTAACCACCGTCCTGTGAGGCGGGGAAGGAGGTCTTGCGGCATGTCCTGCCCAGACCTGACCCAGTCCGAGCCGACCTCCAAGACCCCCGAGGGCGCCCGTGACGTGCTCTCCGGTGACGACATCTCCCGGGCCTTGCGACGCATCGGCCACGAGGTCATCGAGCGCAACAAGGGCGCCCAGAACCTCGTCGTACTCGGCATCCCGACGCGTGGTGCACCGCTCGGACGACGCCTGGCAGCCGCGATCGGCGCGGTCGAAGGCATCGACGTGCCGGTCGGGGAGCTCGACATCACCTTGTACCGCGACGACCTGAGGCGCCATCCGATGCGCCCGGCGCATCGCTCACACATTCCCCCCGAGGGCATCGACGACAAGGTGGTGGTGCTGGTCGACGACGTGCTCTACTCCGGTCGCACGATCCGGGCCGCCCTCGACGCGCTGGCCGAGCTGGGCCGCCCACGCGCGGTGCGTCTCGCCGTGCTCGTCGACCGGGGCCATCGAGAGCTGCCGATCCGTGCCGACCACGTCGGCAAGAACCTGCCCACGTCTCGCGGCGAGCGCGTGCAGGTGCGGGTCACGGAGGTCGACGGGCTCGACGTCGTGCGTATCAGTGGAGGGGAGGCACGATGACCCGGCACCTGATCAGCTCGGCCGACCTCTCCCGGGCGGAGACCATCGCCATCCTCGAGACGGCGGTCTCGATGCACGACCTGCAGCGACGCGATGTGAAGAAGGTTCCGACCCTGCGCGGCCGCACGGTGATCAACCTGTTCTTCGAGGACTCCACCCGCACCCGCAGCTCCTTCGAGATCGCCGGGAAGTGGATGTCGGCCGACACCATCAACCTCGCCGGCAAAGGCAGCTCGACGAGCAAGGGCGAGAGCCTGCGCGACACCGCGCGCACCATCGACGCGATGTCGGTGGATGCCCTGGTGATCCGGCACCAGGCATCGGGAGCCTGTCACCAGGTGGCCCAGTGGGTGCGGGCGAGTGTCATCAACGCCGGCGACGGCATGCACGAGCACCCCACGCAGGCCCTGCTCGACGCCTACACGCTGCGGACCCGACTCGGCGACCTCGACGGGCGGCACGTCGTGCTCGTCGGCGACCTGACGCACTCGCGGGTCTTCCGCAGCAACGTGATCACCCTGAAGACCCTCGGGGCCCGCGTGACCGTCATCGCCCCTCCGACCCTGATGCCAAGCGGCATCGGCACGTGGAGCGCCACCGAGGGCTTCGCCACCGGCTGGGACCTCGATGCCGTCATCGACGGTGACGACCCGGTGGACGCCATCATGATGCTCCGGGTGCAGCGTGAGCGGATGAGCGGCGGCTACTTCCCGACGGCGCGTGAGTACACGGTCGGGTACGGGCTGACGCGCGAGCGGCTCGAGCGTCTCGTGGCGCGCAACCCCGAGGTTCTCGTGATGCATCCGGGGCCGATGAACCGAGGTCTGGAGATCGCGGCGGATGCCGCGGACGCGCCCCAGTCGGTCGTGCTCGACCAGGTATCGGCCGGCGTGGCCGTGCGGATGGCAGTGCTCTACCACCTGCTCGCCGGCGACGAGTCGGCCAGGGACGACGTAGAGGGGAGCGTGCCCGCGTGAGCCGGTTGCTGATCAAGGGGTCCCTACCGCTCGGCGCCGACGCGACCGACCTGCTGGTGGAGGACGGTGTCATCCGGGAGGTCGGTTCGCTCGGCCGCGCGCGCGCCGACCGGACCATCGACGCAGACGGACTGGTCGCCCTACCGGGCCTGGTCGACTTGCACGTGCACCTGCGTGAGCCCGGGCGCGAGGACGCCGAGACGATCGCCACCGGTTCGGCGGCGGCCGCCGCGGGTGGGTTCACCGCCGTGTTCGCCATGGCCAACACCTCACCTGTGACCGACACCGCCGAGGCGGCCGAGCGGGTGCTCGACCTCGGGCGGGCCTGCGGCCTGACCGACGTCGTGCCCGTGGGCGCGGTCACGAAGGCTCTCGAAGGGGCCGAGCTCGCCGAGCTCGGGCTGATGGCCCGTTCCCGTGCTCGGGTGCGGGTCTTCTCCGATGACGGGCACTGCGTGCACGACAGTCGCATCATGCGCCGCGCGCTCGAGTACATCCGGGCCTTCGACGGCGTCGTCTCGCAGCACGCTCAGGACCCCCGCCTCGCTGACTCTTCGGCCTGCTGCCACGAGGGCGAGCTGTCGGGCCGTCTCGGACTTCCCGGGTGGCCGGGGATCGCCGAGGAGTCGATCGTCGCCCGCGACGTGATGCTCGCCCGCCACACCGGATCGCGGGTGCACGTCGCGCACGTCTCGAGCGCCGGCACGGTCGAGGTGATCCGCTGGGCCAAGGCCCGGGGGATCGACGTGACGGCCGAGGTCACGCCCCATCACCTTGCCCTCACCACCGACCTGCTCAGCGGGTACGACCCGGTGTACAAGGTCAACCCGCCGTTGCGACCCTCCGATGACATCGAGGCCCTGCGTGCGGGGCTGGCCGACGGCACGATCGACGCGGTGGCGACCGACCATGCGCCGCACGCGCGCCATGACAAGGAGCACGCCTTCGTTGACGCGGCCTCCGGAATGCTCGGCCTCGAGACGGCGCTGGCGGTGGTCAGTGACCTGCTCGTGCGACCGGGACTGCTCGGGTGGGCCGATGTGGCCCGGGTCATGTCGAGTGCTCCGGCACGGATCGGTCGGCTCCAGGGGCAGGGGATGCCGCTCGAGGTCGGCAACCCGGCCAACATCACGCTGATCGACCCCGACCGAGAGGTGATGGTCGATGCCGCTACGAGCCGCAGCCGCAGCCGCAACAACCCTTGGCACGGGCGAACCTTCCGGGGCGCGGTCGTGACGACGCTGCTCCGCGGCGATATCACCTACACCACCGAACGAGAGCTGACCACCGTGACCGAGAGCGAGAACTGATGCTGAACGTGCCCAGCCAGCACCGAGACGAGGCGGTGCTCGTGCTCGAGGACGGTCGACTGTTTCGGGGCTCCTCCTACGGCGCCGTCGGCGAGACGGTGGGCGAGGCCGTGTTCTCCACCGGGATGACCGGGTATCAGGAGACGCTCACCGACCCGAGCTACCACCGGCAGGTCATCGTGATGACCGCTCCGCACGTCGGCAACACCGGCGTCAACGTCGACGACAACGAGAGCAGCCGAATCTGGGTCGCGGGCTATGTCGTGCGTGACCCCGCCATCCGGCCGTCGAACTGGCGCTCGTGCCGCGGTCTCGAGGACGAGCTGCGTGCGCAACACGTCGTCGGGATCTGTGAGATCGACACCCGCGCCCTGACCCGTCATCTGCGCGAACGCGGCTCGATGCGGGTCGGTCTGTTCAGCGGCGCCGCCGCCGAGCGCCCCACGCCCCAGCTGCTGCACCTGGTGAAGAACAGTCCGCAGATGACGGGAGCGGCCCTCGCAGACGAGGTCAGCACCGATCAGACCTACGTCGTGCCGGCCAAGGGTGAGACGCGCTTCACGGTGGTCGCGCTCGACCTGGGCATCAAGGCGATGACCCCCCACCTGCTGGCCCAGCGAGGCATCGAGGTGCACGTGCTGCCCGCATCGTCGACCATCGACGACGTGCTCGCAGTCGGCAACGCCGGGCCCGACGGCGTCTTCTTCTCCAATGGCCCTGGCGACCCCGCCACCGCGGAGCCGCAGGTCTCGCTGCTCCGGGAGGTGCTCGACCGACGGATTCCGTTCTTCGGCATCTGCTTCGGCAACCAGCTGCTCGGTCGGGCCCTCGGGTTCGGCACGTACAAGTTGAAGTACGGCCACCGCGGCATCAACCAGCCGGTGATGGATCGCACGACGGGCAAGGTGGAGGTGACGGCACACAACCACGGGTTCGCGGTCGACGCGCCGTTGGACACGCCCAGCGACACCCCCTACGGGCGGGCCCGGGTCTCACACGTGTGTCTCAACGACGACGTCGTCGAGGGCCTCGAGTGTCTCGACGTACCTGCCTATTCCGTGCAGTACCACCCCGAGGCGGCTGCCGGCCCGCATGATGCTGCGTACCTGTTCGACCGGTTCGTGGGACTGATGGAGCGGCGAGGAGAGGGTGAGGACACGAGCGAGGAACGAGTGAGGCCCGCAGCCCCGACGAGCGCGACCGAGCGTGCAGCTGACCACGAGATCGAGGAGAGCGCCTGATGCCGAAGCGCGACGACATCAAGAGCGTTCTCGTCATCGGGTCAGGACCGATCGTGATCGGTCAGGCGTGCGAGTTCGACTACTCGGGAACGCAGGCGTGCCGGGTGCTGCGTGAGG
>JBDTVJ010000080.1:0-15405 GCA_040007275.1 Terracoccus sp. | reverse complement strand
TCGATCATGGTGAACCCGGCGATGAGCTCCTTGGCCTCGGCGAACGGGCCGTCGGTGACGGTCATCTCACCGTCGGCCGGGTAGGACACCCGCGCCCCCCGCGAGCTCGGGTGCAGACCCTCACCGGCGACGAACACCCCGGCACGCAGCATCTCCTCGTTGTAGGTGGTCATGTCGGCGAGCTGCACCTCGGTGGGCAGCACCCCTCCCTCGGAGTCGGTGGTGGCCGGGACGATGATCATGAAGCGCATGGTGGTCTCCTGGTGGTTGGTGGGGCGGTGGGGACTGTTCCCCTCCTCACTGACACGTCGAACGGCAGCCGCCCGTTTCGACACCGGCCGGGCAGCTTCCCCTGCCTACGTCGTCGCCGGCCTCCCGGATCGGCCCAGACTCACGCGTAGTCGCTCGGCGAACTGCCGGTAGAACTCGGGCGTCGCGAGGTACTTGTTGTGGTCGGTGGCCAGGCTGCCCGCAGCGAAGAAGGGTGAGTCGTCAACGCCCTCGAAGATCCCCGCCGCCCGGAAGCTGAGCAGGTCGGCGTGGTCCCACACGTTCCACCAGCCGCCGAGATGGTCCGCGGAGGGCAACGGGGTCAGGGATGCCGGGTCGCGGCCGCGGTCTGGATCGCTCTCCAGGAAGAGCCCGAGCTCCTCGAAGAAGCCGACCTGGGAGGCGGCCGCACACCAGTAGTCGATGCGCAGGGCCCGGTGCTCGGGCAGGCGCGGCAGGAAGTGCGTGACGAGGTCGTAGACGATCTGTCCGCCCATGCTGTGGGTCAGTACCACGACGGGCTCCTGCCTGCTCTCGGCCGCGAACGCAGCCACTTCGAGCCCGTCGAGCGCGCGCTCGATGATCGGCCCTGGTGCGGCAGCGGTTCCGCGGGTAGCGACGTAGGTCATGACGTCGCCGATGAACACCGGCACGAAGTCCTCCAGCGGGCGCCGGATCGCGGTCACTGCACCGCGCACACCCCGGATGCGGCGTTCGCGCAGTGTCGGCCTGGCGGCATCCTCGCTGCTCTGCGGAGTGGCCTCGGCCGCCACCTCGACCACCTGCTCCACCGCATCGGCGACCCGTTCGAGCCCCTCCGGGTTGCTTGGGCGTGAAACCAGCGACGCTCCACCCCACGCGAACCGGGCACCGAGGTCGCCCCAGTAGATTCGCATGATCGGCACGCCCTCAGGGTCGCCCGAGACTACCGGCGCGACGTGCTGTCGCAGGTGACCTTGGACGGTCGCCCACGGCACCTCGCCGAGTGGCTCCAACCGGCGGGCGAGCACGGGGTCGTCGTCGCGCACCGCGACACCGTGGATGAAGACGATCGGCACCTGGGCTCCCTCGTTGCAAAGACCGCGCTCGGGTCAGGCCTCGAGCCTGGCGGTGGCCTGCGACTGCACCCCTTGGCGAAAGACCCTACCGGCGCGGGCCGCTTCGCCGAGCCCCTCGAGGATGGGGGCGAGCCCGTCGTCGTCGACGTCACCGGTCACCTCGTCGGCGATCGCCTTGACCTCGTCGGGGGCGTTGCCCATCGCGATGCCCCACGCGGCCCAGTAGAGCATCTCGAGGTCGTTGCGCTGGTCGCCGCAGGCGACCGTGTGCATCGGTTCGACGCCGACGCGGCGGCGCACCAGCTCGAGGGCCGACCCCTTCGAGACCCCTTCGGGGTTGATGTCGAGCCAGGCGGACCAGCCCACGGCGTAGGACATTCCGTGCAGCCCGGCCCGCTCGACCATGCCCATGAACTCCTCGGCGCTGACCTCCGGCTGGCGCAGGGTCACCCTCGTGACCGGTTTCTCCACGAGCTCCTCCCAGCTGACCTCGCGCGACTCACCCATGAGCTCGCCGTCGGGGAAGTGCCTCGAGACCTTGAAGCCGACGCCGAGCTCTTCGACCGCGACGAGGGCGTCGGGCAGGGCCACCCGCATCTTCTCGAGCACGGGCCGTGGGTCGAAGGTCACCTGGTCGATGATGGTGTAGCCGTTGGGCGCGTCGGGGTCGAGCGCCAGGGTGGCGGCGCCGTTCGAGACGACCGCGTACCCCCGCTCGAGCCCGAGCAGGTCGAGGATGGGTGTCGTCGCCAGAATCGAGCGCCCGGTGGCGATGACGACCTCCACGTTGTCGGGCAGCGACCGCACCCCGTCGCGCACGCGGGGTGAGAGCTCACCGATGTGGTTGACGGTGGTGCCGTCGAGGTCGAGGGCCAGCAGTTGCTTGGGCATAACCCAACGCTATCCGGCCGTCAGGCGAGGCGGTGGAGCGCGTCCTCGATGCCCCGGTGGAAGGTCGGGTAGGCGTAGATCATCGAGGTCAGGGTGGTGATGGGCACCTTCGCGTGGATCGCCACGGCGAGGGCGCCCATCATCTCGCCACCAGACGGGCCCATCGTCGTCGCCCCGACCAGCACGCCTCGATCGGCGTCGGCGACGACCTTGATGAAGCCTTCGTTGCCCTGGGCGTGGATCCAGCCGCGGGTCGTCTCGGCGAGCGGGGTGAGTCCGACCTGCACGTTGTCGTAGCGCTCGCGGGCCTGCTTCTCGGTGAGACCGACCGCACCCACCTCGGGGTCGGTGAAGGTCACCCGGGGAAGGGCGTCGTAGTCGGCGGCCGGCCCCTCCTTCCCGAGGATGTCGCGCGCGACGATGGCGGCCTGGTACATCGAGATGTGCGTGAAGGCGCCCTTGCCGGTGATGTCTCCGATGGCCCAGAACCCGTGGGTGCCTCCGGTCACGCGACACCTGTCGTCGACGGGCGCCAGCGGGGCGTCCCTCGCCACCCCCACCGTGTCGAGCCCGACCGCCGCCGGGTCGGCCCGGCGACCCGTCGCGACGACGAGTCGTTCGGCGCGCACCACCGTGCCGTCGGCCAGGGTGACCGCCACCCCGTCGCCGTCAGCCTCGACGTGTTCGGCTCCGACGCCGACGTGAACGGTGATCCCGTCTGCCTCAAAGACGCCCTTGAGGATGTCACCCGCCTCGGGCTCCTCGACGGCGATGAGACCTTGGGCCGCTTCGACCACCGTGACGTCGACGCCGAACCGGGCCATCACCTGCGACAGCTCGCTACCGATGGCGCCGCCGCCGAGCAGCACGACCGACCCCGGCAGCTCCTTGGCCTCGATGAGCTCGTGATTGGTCCAGTAGGGCACGCTCGACAGTCCGTCGACGGGTGGGATCGAGGGGGCTGTGCCGGTGTTGACGACAATCGCCCGGCGAGCGACGTAGGCGACGCCGTCGACGTCGACCCGGCCCGGTCCGGAGATCTTTCCGGTACCCCGCACGAAGGTGACTCCCTTGCCCACGAGGCGGTCGACCGCCACCTCATCGTTCCAGTCGTCCGTCGCCTCCTCGCGAACCCGGCGGGCCACGATCGACCAGTCGGGAACGACCTCGCTCACGGTGCCGGAGAGGGAGGCCACCCGGCGGGCCTCGGCCAGGGAGTCGGCGGCGCGGATCATCATCTTGGACGGAACGCAGCCCCAGTACGGGCACTCCCCGCCGACGAGCCGGCGGTCGACCCCGAGCACGGAGAGTCCCGCCTGGGCCAGCCGGCCGGCCACGTCCTCCCCGCCGGGCCCGAGCCCGATCACGATGACGTCGAAGGTGTTACTGCCGGTGCCGGTGTCGGTGCTCATGCCACACCCTTACCCGTCGAGCGCCCGAAGGGAAGGCAGGAACTACTTACCGATCGCGAACGCGGGGCGGCGGGTGCATCGTTGCAGTGCTATCGGGACTCTGCACCGGTCATCGGTCGGCCAGTGCCAGGTCGTCCGTCAGCAGCGGGCGCGAGCTCTGAACCCAGTCGGGGTCCAAGTACGGCAGGCAGCCCTGCAGGTCGGTGGGGCCGAGGTCGGGGTTCGGTGCCCAGGATCGCCTCGAGGAGGGGTCGGCGAGACGCTCGATCCACCCCGAATACGAGCTGAGCAGCACGAGGGCATCGGGCGCTTCGACCGTCAGCACGACCAGACCCCGCTCCGGCTCGCCCTCTCGCGCCACCTGATAGCAACGGTCGGCCACGGTATCGGGGTCAGGTTCGTCGCACCAGAGCCACACGGGAGGGTTGGGCCCGCCATAGATGCCGGCCGCGGCCATCTCGTTCGCCATCGCGCGGTAGGCACCCTGACCCGCCCGGTCGATGCGGTGCCACTGGGCTTGGTGGACCTCGCCGCGTGACAGGGTTTGGGCAACCTCGGGTGTCTGCCATGTCCACAGCCTCATGTTCCGACGTTAGGTGAGACGGCGCCCTGCTCCTAGGGACTTTGGTCATACCTGGCCGGCTTTTCGGGCAAACCTCTCCAATGGTCAGGCCAGCGCGCCCATCGGGTCCCACGCCGGCAGCACGACCGGTTCGTCATCGATCACCGCCTGCAGGTCAGCCGGAAGGGCGTCCCTGCGCACGGCGATCTCGAACACGTGTTCGCCGAACCAGTTGTCGTTCATCGTCATGAAGCCCTTGTCACCCTTCTCGGGGCCCCAGCTGTTCTCGACGCGCCACCGTCGCGGAGCCTCGCCCTGGAGGTCGACACCGGTGAAGAGCATGGCGTGGGTCATCATCGACTCATGGTGGGTGAGCCGGTCGGCCTTGGCCAGGTCGGGCGTCGTGGCGTAGACGGCCGCGCGGTCGAACAGTGCGGCATCCCAGAGCCCGAGCTCGGAGCTCGACATCTGGTCGGTGTCACACCCGAACCACACGGGTTCGCCGCCCACGATCGAGGTGGCGGCCAGCTGCTTCATCAGGTCGGCCTTGACGTTGAGGTAGGTCACCGGAGGAGCCCCGACGACGTTGCCCAGGTGCTCGACGGTGTAGGTGCGTCCGTAGGGACTGGTCGGTCTCGGGTCGTTCACGAGGCACACGTAGTCGGTCAGCGGCACCGTCACGTAGGCCTCGGCGAACTCTCTTGGCGTCATCTGACCCGAGCGGTGGAAACCGTTCTCCTTGTCCTTCCACTGCCACACGAACGACTGCGGCGGCGTGCCGAGGTGGATGCAGAGGAGTCGGTGGATGCTGGTGAGCACCTGCTCCTTGGCGGTCTGCAGCTCGTCGACAGCGGCGCCGTTCGCTGCACCGGCCCGCAGGTCGCGGGCGGCCTGGCGAAGGATCGTGGCGATGTCGCGGTTCATCGACCGGGTGTTGCTCGAGCTCTTGGTCTCGGGCATGGCCGTCTTGGGCACGAGCCCGTGCTTGACCACCAGGGCGACGAACATGTTCCACTGGCCGCCGTCTTCCGCCGGCGTCGACAGCAGGTGCGCGACGGTGCGGTCGTCGACGTCGCGGTCGGCCGTGGCCATGATCGACTCGAGCCAATGGTTGGCCTTCTCGAGCTTGTCCCAGAAGAGGAGGTGGTTCTGCGAGAACTCGAAATCCTTGACTCCGAGCTTCTTGGCCGCCCCGACCCGCAGCAGGTTCGTGCCGGCGAACAGCCAGCAACGGCCGCTCTTCTCCTGCGAGGTGACGGCCCAGTCGTCGAGCAGGTGCGAGACGGAGTGGTCGGTGCTGGTCACGACCCGCCGGTCGAGCGCCACCTCGTCAACGGGAGTGACGGTCACGGCGTTCTGCAGCATCCGCGCCGTCGGGTCGGCATCGAAGGCCTTGGCGAGGCGCTCGGTGAGGTCGACGGGTAGGTCGTTCGGGCGATCGGCCGACAGGCTGGTTGGTGCTTCGATGGGCATGGGCAGGCACTCCTCGGTCGGGCATCGGCAAGGCTGATCCACTGTAGGCCCCGTAGCCGGCAGACGAACGCCACCCGCTGCGTTCACCCGGCCTGCTCGGGGTTGATGCCCTCGACCGCGGCCCCGCCGGAGTGGCTGGCCGGGCTGGGTCTGGTGGGCATCGCCGCCTCGGCTCGGCATCGGTGCGCTGCTTCTCGCCCTCGTCGCGGGGCGCCGCCATCGCCACGGGGGCGGCATCCGGTTTCGCCACGATGACGCCCAACGCGGCCGGCCCGGTGATGACGCCCTACCTCGTGGCGCAGGGCGTGGAGAAGCGACCCTTCGTCGGCACCGGGGCCCTCTTCTTCGTCGGGGTCGATCTCATTGAGGTGCCGTTCAAGGCCGGGCTGGGTCTGCTGGGCGGCGACACCTTCAGCCGCACCGTCGTGCTCGCCCCGATCGTGCTGGTCGGCGCGTCGGCCGGACTTCGCCTGGTGCTCTGGCTGACCCAGGCGCAGTTCGAGCAGGCGGTGCCCGTGGCCACCGTGAGCTTGACCCTGGCCCTGGTCGTGCGCTGACCCCGAGGGCGGGGCGCGCGTAGGGTGCGACGCGTGACCGACACCAGCGATGAGCTCGAGCTGACCAAGACCTCTCGCAAGGCTTGGGGCGCCCTCGAGGCAGTGCACGTACTCGGCTACTTCGCCGACGAGGTGCGCGACGCCTACGTCGCGCTCGGGTTGCGCCCGCGCCTCAGCTACTTCGCGGCCCGCTCCGCCGCCTACGGACCCGTCGGTCCCGAGGTGCCGAACGCCACGTTCTACGTCTTCGCCCCCTGGCTGCACCGCAAGGCCCTGCCGGCGGCGTGGGAGCTGGCCTCACCGGAGCAGGTTCAACAGGCCCGCCGGGACGCAATGGGTACGGTGCTCGAACGGGTCGTCGGCGACACGGACGTGACCGAGCTGCTCGCGCTGGTGCGCACCGTGTGCGACGGGCTCACTTCCCACGGTCGGCCCTTGTATGCCGCTCACGCCGGACTCACATGGCCTGACGAACCGCGCCTCGCGCTGTGGCACGCGACGACGCTCATCCGCGAGCACCGGGGCGACGGACACGTCGCAGTACTGCTGCGTGCCGGCCTCGACCCGGTCGAGTCACTCGTGCTCGGAGGGCTGTTCGCCGACAACACCCCATTCCTGCGCGAGACCCGCGGCTGGACCGACGAGGAGTGGGTCGCTGCCACCGAACGACTGACCACACGTGGCCTGGTGGCGGCTGCCGCCCTGACCGAACAGGGCATGACCTTCCGTCGCGACCTCGAGCGAGAGACCGACCGGCTGGCTCTCGAGGGGTGGCGTCACCTCGGCCTCGACGGCACGCATCGGGTGCTCGAGCTGGCCATCCCCCTGCGGCAAGCGGCGCTGACGAGCGGCATCCTGCCCGACTGGGTCACCTCCCGCGGCTGACAGGGCGACAGCCCAGGCGAGGCTCTCGCCGAGCATCACTCACCGCGGGCAGCCGCCAGGGTCGTGTAGGGAACACGATTCCAGGTGAGCACCGACTTCGCGCCGCGCGGGTTGATGGTCATACGCAGCCAGTCGATGTTGTTGCTCGAACCGTCGACGGTGATGCGCTGCAGGTTGTTCGCGGAGCCCGTCACCGCGTACGTCGTGAGCCACCGCGATCCCGTGGACAACGGGCGGTCGCTGTTGTAGACGTGACTGTCGCCGTTGATCAGGTAGACCTGACCCGTATAGGCCCTCGACTCCTGCACCAGTGCCTGAACCAGCGGCTGGAACGCCGAGATGTCATCGAGGGTGGGAGTGAAGGTCGGGTCGAACATGTCGGCCTGCTGCATGATCACGACCGCCCGGTCACGGTGGGAGCGAGCTTGGGCAAAAGCCGAACGAACCACGGCAATGCTGTTGGCCATCCGCTCCCCCTCTTCACGCACCTGCGGAATGATCGGCGTGGTGAGCCCGATGCCCGTCCACGGCTGGAGACCGTTGTTGCTGCCCACCACGTGGATCGCGGCGAACTGCACACCCGCACGGCTCAGCTGGACATTCTCTGGGAACCCGGCCGCCGCCTGGGAAGCGACCGCGACGGGGCGCTGGCCCAACGTTCGGCCCGGCCGGTCGAAGAACACGGAGCGGTCGTAGGACAGTCGCTCGAGCGGGTCGTAGCTGCCGTTGTTCTCACGGTGGCAGTCGGTCCACTCGTTGTCGCCCGGGGTGTAGATGAACGGCGCCTTGAACCGGTCGAAGTCTGACCGGACGAGCTGGTAGTAGGAGTTGTCGCACCGCGACGAGCCGTTCTTGATATCGCCGACGTGGAAGGTCATCTTCGGCTTGGCGGCATTGATCTGGTCGATCCAGCGTGGGAAGGCGGCAACCTGGTCATCACCGTAAGGAATGTCCCCGATCACAGCGAAGGAGTAACTTTCCCCTCCTCTCTCCGTGGCGGTAGCAAGGTGTGGCGACACCACTGACGCCGATGCGGCAGAGGCCGCGACGGCTTGCGGCCCCGACACGACTGCAGGGATGGCGGCGAGAACGCCGAGGATGACAGCTGCGCGAGTCTGCTTCTTGAACATGGGAGCTCCACACGATTCGGACCGTGACGACCGACCCGAATGGGCCGATCCTGCACAACGCGGACCGCGGTCAGCGGCCCTCGACGACGATGACGCAACCCGGTCCGGCGCAGCGTGACCGTCGGGCGACAGTCGCATGAACATTCTGCGTGGGCCTCGACTACCACCGCCGCGCGCCGTCCGCCCCCGGCGAAGGACCGCGTTGTTGATGGCCGGTCTAGCATCGTAGACATGACCCGCTACCGGTTCCTCGACGGCATGGGCGACGTCGTGGCGGAGGCAGACCACGCCACCCATGCGGACGCGCTGGCCTGGGCACGCGACGAAGAGGAGACCGACGAAGGCGTCAACCGCGTCGAGTACCTCGGGCCCGAAGGCGACTGGCGGTGGGCCGGAGCGCTCCAGGGCTGACCGATCCGCCCCCCGACGGGGCGCCTGTTCGGCCAGCCCGGATCGAGCCGGCTTCGTCGTCGCCGCGTCCCAGGCCAGCAGGAGAACATGACGGTCGGGGACCTCCACCTCTTCGATGACGACCTGGCCGAGCTCAGTGCTCAGTGCTCAGTGACCGTGGACCTATGGCTCAGGAGGTCGGGGGGTTCCCCGGCGCCAGATGCCGATGAGCCTCCCCGACCTCGTCAGCCCGACCCGTCGGAGGCGTAGAAGGCGGGCTTGGCGACCATCTCGACCTGCACCACTCCCCTGTCGGTCAGTGCCTTGACGCCGGCGTCGCACACGCAGGCGGCGGCGTAGCCGTCCCAGGAGGTCGGGCCGGTGTGCTCGCCCGCAGCGACCGCGTTGATCCACTCCTGCACCTCCGTAACGAACGCTCCCCCGAAGCGGTCGTTGTGGTCGCGGGCGATGGAGTTGCGATGCCCCGCACCGTCACGCACCACAACCGCGTTCTGGTCGGCCAGGCTCACCGTGCCCCTCTCGGCCACAGCCTCACAGCGGATGTCGTAGCCGTACTGGCAGTTGACGAAGATCTCGTCGTCGACGCGTACGCCAGACTCGGTCTCCAGCACGAGAACGAGCGGGTCCTGCAGATGCTCGGACCGCAGCGAGGTCTTCTTCGGCTGGTCGACGCGGGCCGTGAGGAACTCCTCGCCCAGCAGCCATCGCATCGTGTCGATCTCATGGATCGCCGTGTCGTTGATGGCCATGTCCCAGGTGTAGTTCGCCGGCACGGTCGGGTTGCGGTGTGCGCAGTGCACCATGAGCGTCTCGCCCAGGTCACCCGTATCGAGCAGGGCCTTCATCTCGCGATAGCCGCGGTCGAACCGACGCATGAACCCGACGGTGACGAGTCGGCGCCCGCCCGCCTGCTCCGCCGCCATGATCCGCAGCCCTGCAGCCGCCGTCGGCGTGAGGGGCTTCTCGCACAGCACCGGCTTGCCGGCCTCGATGCACGCGAGCACGTCGACCTCATGGGCGGGGCCATAGCTGCAGATCATCACGGCATCCACGTCGGCGGCGTTGATCAGGCTGGCCGAGTCGACGTACACGGTCGCGTTGATCCGGGCAGCGACCTCAGCGGCCCGCGCCCCGTCGACGTCAGAGACCGCGACGACACGGGCCCCGGCGATGACGGAGTGGATGCGGGCGATGTGCGCCTGGCCCATGCCGCCGGGGCCGATCATGCCGATGCGCAGAGTCATGAGGTCGCTCCTTCTTCAGGGTCAGAGTCGTTGAGTGTCGGGGTGCCCGACGTGCACAGGCAGCATCAGGGGAGGCCGAGGCCGATCGACGCCAGGTACTCCCGCGTCTTGATCGCATTCGGCAGCGGCGCCGTGGGGTCGCAGGGGTACATGTCCTGCTCGCACACGACGTAGAGCTCCTTGTCGAGGTCGGCGAGGGCCTCGATGAGTGATGGCATGTCGGGCGCTCCAGCGGGCGGGGCGACGGAGCAGCCCTTGGCGACGGCCTGGCCGAAGGGCCAGTCCTCGTCGTGGGCTTGCTTGACCAGGGCTTCGTCCATGGCCTTGATGTGCACGTACGAGATGCGCTCGGGGTAGGTGCGGCACAGCTCGACGGGGTCGCCGCCGCCGTAGACGATGTGCCCGGTGTCGAGGCAGAAGCCGACGTAGTCGGGGTCGGTCGCCGAGAAGACCCGGTCGATGTCGTCGGGCGTCTCGATGTGGCTGTCACCGTGGGGATGCAGCACCATCTGCAGTCCGTAGTCCTCCTTGAGGAGGCGGCCCAGCCGGTCGGCGTTGGCGATGTAGGTGTTCCACGCCTGCGTCGACAGCACCCGGTCGTCGGTGTACTCCCAGCTCTTCTCGTCGCGGAACATCGGCGGTAGGTGCACGATGTACTCCGCCCCGACCGCCGCATGGGTCTCGGCGATGGCGCGGAACGTCTTTTCGGTGTCGGCCCAGGCCTCCGGCTGGTGCAGGATGCCCCAGCCGGTTCCGGCCACGACCCGGAACCCGCGCTGGTCCATCGCCTCCTGCAGCCGCATCGGATTCTTCGGGAAGTAGCCGAACGGGCCGGTCTCCATCACCGAGAAGCCGGCCTGCGCCATCTCGTCGAGCGCGCTCTCCCACGGGATCTGCTGGTCGTCCTCGGGGAACCAGACCCCCCACTGGTCGGGGCACACCCCGATGGTCAGGTGGCCGTAGCGGGCGTCGGTGTTGCGGGCCTTGTCGTCGGCCATGGGTGGCGGGTCCTCTCAGAAAGGATGGTTCACGGCAGGCCGGCAGGGTCGGTCGGGCCCACGAGGGGTCGCTGCCGGCGTTTGTGCTCGGTGTAGGCGACGTAGGCCGACGAGGTGGTGGTGATCGTGGAGACGGCGCTGACCGGCACGTCCCACCAGCCGTTTCCGTCGGGGGCGTAGACGCTCGGGTCGGTCTCGACGTGGATGACGATGGGGCCGCCATCAGACGGGGCGGCCTTGGCGTCCGCGATGGCCCGGGCCAGCTCATCGCGCGAGTGCACCTCGATGACGTGCGCACCGAGGGAACGGGCGTTCGCGGCCAGGTCGACCGGCAGCCGGGCACCGTCGAGTCGCCCGCTCTGCTCACCGCGGTAGCGGTACCTCGTGCCGAACCGCTGCGAGCCCAGCGACTCCGACAGGGAGCCGATGGAATGGAACCCGTGGTTCTGCACCAGCACCACGACCACCTTGATGCGCTCCTGGACGGCCGTGACGAGTTCCGTTGGCATCATGAGGTACCCACCATCGCCGACCATGGCGAACACGTCACGGGTCTCGTCGGCCAAGCGGACGCCGATCGACGCCGGCACCTCGTACCCCATGCACGAGTAGCCGTACTCCACGTGGTACGCCTTGCGGTCGCGCACCCGCCACAGCCTGTGCAGATCACCCGGCATGGAGCCGGCGGCGCAGAGCACGACGTCACGAGCGTCGGTCAGCTCGTTGACCGACCCGATCACCTCCGCCTGGGTGAGCACGCCCTCGGCCAGCGCCTCCGTCACCTCGGGTGCCGGGTGGTAGGCGGCTTCAACGGCGCAGTCCCAGTCGCGCCAGAGCTCGACCTGCCGCGCTCGGTAGGCCTCGTCAACGGCGAACCCGTCAAGGGCTCTCGAGAGGGCGGTCAGCGCCTCGCGGGCATCAGCGACGACCGCCAGACCGGCCTGCTTGCCCGCGTCGAAGCGCGCAATGTTGACGTTGATGAAACGAACTCCACTGTGTTGGAATGCGGTTCGCGAGGCGGTGGTGAAGTCGCCCCACCTCGTGCCGATGCCGATGACGACGTCGGCCTGCGCGGCCAGGGCATTCGCTGCCGACGTGCCGGTCGAGCCGACCGCCCCCATCTGCTGGGGGTGGCCGTGGGGGAGTGACCCCTTGCCCGCCTGGCTCTCACTGACGGGGATGCCGGTCTGCTCACACAACGCCCGGAGCGCCACCTCGGCGCCCGAGTAGTGCACCCCTCCGCCCGCGACGATGAGGGGCCGCTTCGCCGAGCGGATGACGGCTGCGGCCTCTGCGATGTCGACCGCCTCGGGCAACGGCCGCGCCACCCGCCAGGTGCGCGGGGCGAAGAGCGGGACCGGCCAGTCGAAGGCCTCGGCCTGCACGTCCTGCGGCAGCACGATCGTCACGGCGCCGGTCTCGACGGGGTCGGTGAGCACGCGCATGGCACCGAGCAGCGCGGAGGGCAGCTGCTCCGGCCGGCTCACCCGGTCGAAGAACCGTGAGAGGGGCCGGAACGCGTCGTTGACCGTGACGTCAGCGGCATACGGGGTCTCGAGCTCCTGCAACACAGGGGCGCTCACGCGTGTGGCGAAGGTACCCGAGGGCAGCAGCAGCACGGGCAGACGGTTGATCGTCGCGAGCGCCGCCCCGGTGAGCATGTTGGTCGAGCCCGGCCCGACTGAGGCCGTACACACCCACGTCTGCAGGCGGTCCTTCTGACGTGCGTACGCGACCGAGGTGTGCACCATGGCCTGCTCGTTGCGGGCGAGCACGTAGGGCAGGTGCTGGTCGTCGGGCCGGCCCGACCCGTCGTCGTGGATGCCGTGCTCGAGCTCGTTCTGCAGCAGGGCCTGGCCGATGCCGGCGAGGTTGCCGTGGCCGAAGATGCCGAAGCAGCCCGCGAACAGCTTCTGCCGCTCGCCGTCGCGTTCGCTCCACTGGTTGACGAGGAAACGCACCACGGCCTGGGCCACGGTGAGACGAACGGTGCCGGGTGCGTGCGTCATCGTGTGCTTCCCAGGGGCAGTCGGGGGTCGATGGCCTGCGTCGACCAGGTGTCGCGCACCCAGCCGTGGTCGGGATCGTCGCAGATGAGCCAGGCCCGTTCCGGACCAGGCCCGGCCATGACGTTGAGGTAGTAGAGGTCATAGCCCGGTACGGCCATGGCCGGCCCGTGCCACCCGTGCGGAACGAGCACGACATCACCGGTACGCACCTCGGCCAGCACATTGATCGGGCGATCGCCGGCGCTGTAGACCCGCTGGTAGCCAATGGGGTTCGAACCCGCCGTTTCCGGTGCTCCGGCTTCGGGGGCCACCTCGAAGTAGTAGATCTCCTCGAGCTCGCTCTCGACCCCCGGCCGCTGTTTATCGTGCTTGTGCGGGGGGTAGGAGCTCCAGTTCCCGGCGGGGGTCACGACCTCGCACGCGATGAGGGAGTCGGCATCGAGCGCCCCCGGGATGCCGAAGTTGCGCACCTCCCGTGAGGACGTGCCGGCCCCGCGCAGCTCGACCGGCACCTCGGACGCGGAGACGTGCCGGAAGGGGCGGACGGCATCCGATGTGGTGGCGACGGCGGTGCAGACGGCGACCTTGGCCGGGCCGCGCCCGGTCACCTCGAGCCGCGAACCACGCGGCAGGTAGGCAACGTCGGTAGGGCCGGCAAACACCGAGGCCCGACCCGCGAGCTCGGCGTCGTGCGTCTCACCCGAAGCGTCGACACAGCGGACCGCCACCGACCCCCAGAGCGGCACCACGAGCAGCTCGCGATCTTCGGTCTTGAGGGCTCGCACCTCGCCGTCTGCGAGATGCCCGACGTGAAGGCCGGTATGCGACCAAGTCGACCCGTCGGGTTCGATGACGACGTCCCAACCGTTGCCTGCGGCGGAACCCAGCGGCCGAACCCACTGCGCGTTGTCGCTCACGAGACCACCCCGTGCACCAGCTCCGCCGCGATGTCGACGGCAGCCGCGACGTCGTCGTCAGGCGGGAAGAGCAGCGCTCGACCGACGACCAGCCCGCGCACGGTGCGCAGACCGAGGGCCCTGCCCCACGAGTCATACGTGTCGTGCGGGTCGCCCCGCGGGTCCCCGCCGAGCAGCAGGGTCGGCAGCGTCGTGGCGTCCATGACCCGTTCGAGCTCGTCGACGACGGGCACCTTGAGCCAGGTGTAGGCACTCGAGGCTCCGAGGCCTGCCGCGATGTGCATCGACAGGATCGTGGAGTCGGGGTCGAGCAGGTTCGACACCCTGCCGCCGGCGTGAACCGACATGAAGGGTTCGACCATCGCCATCAGCTGGTGCTGGGCCAGCTCGGTGACCGCGCGACCGCTGGCCTCGAGGGTCGCCGACGTGCCGGCGTCGTCGAGGCAGATGCGCGTGAGCATCTTGCCGCCGTCCATCCTGTTCGCGGCGATGTCGGACGCCCGGTAGGCCGTGAACCGGTCGTCGAGCTCGAAAGTGGCCCCCTGCAGTCCGCCGCGGTTCATCGACCCGATGGCGACCTTGCCGTCGAGCACCCCGAGCAGCAACAGGTCATCGAGGATGTCGGGGGTGCCGAGCACGCCGTCGACTCCGGGCCGCGAGACTGCGGTGGCCAGCCGTTCAAGGAGGTTGCTGCGGCTCGCCATGGCGACCGAGCCGCGCACGCCGAGCGCACCCCGAGCGGGGTGATCGGCGGCGACGACGAGCAGGCGCCCGTCGACCCCGACCAGCTCGCGGCGGCGGCGGGCCTGCCACTGCTCGGCGATGCGGTGCGGCTCCCGCACCCGGATCTCGGTCAGGTCGGTGACCGACACGCTGCTGGTGCTCATCAGACCTCCTCGGGGGTGGCGACGAAGGCGGACGAACCCCAGGAGGCGAGCTGCTTCTCGACCTCGACCGAGGTGGGCATGGCCGTCGAGCACTCGAGCTTCGAGGCGACGAGTGCTCCTGCCACATTGGCGAACTCGACCACTCGACGCAGGCTCCATCCGCTCAGCAGGCCGTGACACAGTGCTCCCCCGAAGGCGTCACCGGCGCCCAGCCCGTTGACCACCTCGACCAGGAACGGCGCCACCTCCACGCGCTCGTCGCGGGTGGCCGCCAACACCCCCTTGGGGCCCTGCTTGACGATCGCCAGCTCGACGCCGCGCTCGAGCAGGGCGTCGGCCGCGCGCTGCGGGTCGGTCTCACCGACGGCGACCTCGCACTCGTCGCGGTTGCCCACGGCCACGGTGACCTGCTCGAGAGCCGCGTCGACCTGCACGCTCGCCGCGGCGGCGGTCGGCCAGAACATCGGCCGATAGTCGAGGTCGAGCACCGTGTGGCTGCGTCGACCCCGGGCCCGCAGCGCGCCGAAGTGGGCGGCGCGGCTTGGCTCCTGCGACAACCCGGTGACCGTGGCCCAGAAGATGCGGGCGCGCGTGATCGCCTCGAGTGGCAGCTCATCGGGCTCGATCATGAGGTCGGGCGCGATCGGGTACCGGTAGAAGTAGAGCGGGAAGTCGTCGGGCGGGAACACCTCGCAGAAGGT
>JBDTVJ010000079.1:0-15910 GCA_040007275.1 Terracoccus sp. | reverse complement strand
GATGGCGCGGCAGATCGTGTCGCGAGGAACCGTCGCCTCGAGCAGCCTTGGTGTCGCGGCGATCTCGGCCGCACGCCTGCCGACGGCGTGCACCTTCTTGTGGTCCGGGTGGCCGTAGCCACCGTTGGGTTCGTAGCCGAGCAGCACGTCGACCCGCTCCTGCCGCAGGATGTCGGCCAGTCGCCGCGCCGCCTCCTCGGTGTCGGCCCGTACGAATCGGGTGCGACCGGTGGGGTCTGGCTCGAGGTCGGGCCCCAGCCCGCTGTCGGCGTAGCCGAGGTGTTCGACGCGGGCCACACCCAGCGCCTCCGCACTGCGGTGCAGCTCGTCGATTCGCCGCCGGCCGAGCGTGCCGTCACCGGCGTACTCCTGTGCGGCGAGGCCGAGCTCGCCGTCGGTGGCGACGACCACGATGACGCGATGGCCCTCGGCGGCGGCGCGCGCCATGGTGCCCGAGGTGAGCAGCGCCTCGTCGTCGGGGTGGGCGTGGAAGGCGAGCAGGGTGTGAGTCATCACTGCCATCTTGGCGCATGACAGAGTGATCCCCGTGAAGGTGGCGCTGATCTCCGACTGTTACCTCCCCCGGCTGGGCGGCATCGAGGTGCAGACCCACGACCTCGCCCGCCACCTCCTCGGCCTGGGTCACGAGGTCGAGGTGTTCACGGCCACCCGCGGAGCCGGCGGAGAGATGCATGGCGCGGTGACCGTGGTCGACGGCGTGCCCGTTCACCGACTCGCCGCCCGGATGCCGTGGGAGCTGCCGGTGAACCCCTTCGCCCCGCGCGAGCTGCGTCGGCGGCTGACGAGCGGCGGCTTCGACGTCGCCCACGTACAGACCGGGGTGGTCTCGCCTTTCGCCTGGGATGCCACCCGGGTGGCTGTCGGAATGCGGCTGCCGACCGCGATGACCTGGCACTGCATGCTGGCCGGCGTGACCCCGCTCTTCGAGGTGGCCCGGTTCGTGCACCGGTGGGCGGCGCGCGGCGTGGCGATGTCGGCCGTCTCGGAGGTGGCGGCCAGCCCGCTGCGGCGGCTGGTCGGGCCGGCCGCGACGGTGGGGGTGCTGCCGAACGGCATCGACGTGGCCCGCTGGTCGGTGGGGCCGGTCGTGCCCCCACCCGGCCCGCTTCGACTCGTCACCGCCATGCGTCTCGCTGCCCGCAAGCGGCCTGGCGCGCTGGTCGACCTGGTTGCCGAGGCCGAGCGAAGGTCTGGTCGCGGCTCACTGACGTTGACCATCCTGGGGGAGGGGCCGGATCGCCGCAAGGTCGAGGCCTCCGTGCGCGACAAGGGGCTCGACTGGGTCAACCTGCCTGGACGGGTCACGCGCGACGAGCTGCGCGAGCGGTACGCCGCCTCTGACGTGTACCTCTCACCGGCCCGCCTGGAGTCGTTCGGCATTGCCGCGCTGGAGGCCCGCACCGTTGGGCTTCCGGTCATCGGCCGATCAGGTTCTGGAGTAGGCGAGTTCGTGGTTGACGGTGTCAACGGACGTGTGGTTGACAGCGACTCGGCCATGGCTGCCGCTATCGCCCACCTGGCTGGTCACCCTGACGACGTCTCCCGGATGCGGGCCCAAAACGTCGCGCACCCCCCCGCCCAGCGCTGGGAGGCGGTCACAGCCATCGCAGTGGGCGAGTACGAGCGGGCCATTGCCCTGGAGCGCCGATGAGAACAAACGTCGCAGCCGGCATCCGCGTTCTTGGCCTCACCGCCGTGGGCGAGCGAGTCGTGACCGTTGGACTGGAGCACGGTGAGCACCCCGAGGTGGTGCTCGGGAGGCTCGGCTGGTCGGCCGGGGCTCCGCACGCGGCCGAGCTGGGGCCAGACGGCGCGCTGGAGGTGACGTACGTGGTGAGCCCGCGCGCCGGTCGACCACCCTCGGCTCGGGCGGTCACGCGTCGCGACGCCGACATCGCCGACGGGGAGGTGGGCGAGCCACACCAACGGGTGGGTGCCTACGCCGTGGTGCACGGGTCGCCGGGGGTGCTGCTGACGCAGTTCAACTCGCAGACCGCCATCCCCGGAAACTGGGGCCTGCCCGGGGGTGGCCTCGACCAGGGGGAGTCGCCGGTCGAAGGTGTGCACCGAGAGGTGTGGGAGGAGACGGGCCAGCGCATCGTGCTCGGGCCCTTGGTCACGGTGCAGGCGCAGCACTGGGTGGGGCGTGCGCCAACCGGTGTGGTCGAGGACTTCCACGCGCTGCGGATCGTGTACCGCGCCACCTGTCCCGAACCGAGCGAGATCGTCATTCACGACGTGGACGGCACGACGTCGGCCGCGCGCTGGGTGAGGCACGACGAGCTGGGCGCCTTGTCGATGACGGCATCGTGGCGTGACCTGGCCGAGCTCTACCGCTCACCGCGCCCGCCGGGCTGAGCAGGGCCCGCCCCCTCTAGGGTTGGCGTCATGGACTTCGTCTATCAGCTGCTCGTCGCCGCCCACCTCCTCGGCATGGCTGCGGTGGTGGGCGGCTGGATCGCCGTGCGCTCGGGTCGCACCGTCACGGCGCCGGTGGTGTGGGGAGCGAGGGCTCAGCTCGCCACCGGGTTGGCTCTGGTCGGGCTGGCGTCGGCCGACTCCACCGACGACCACGTGGTCAACCACGCGAAGATTGCCGTCAAGCTCGTCATCGCGCTCGCCGTCGTCGCCACCGCCGAGATCGGGGCTGCCCGGGCTCGCCGCGGCCAGGACACCGGGCTGCTGCTCGACCTCGCGGGTGGCGGGGCCGTCGCCAATACACTCGTGGCTGCTCTGTGGTGACGGGACGCTGACGGGATGCGTTGGAACGGTGGGGTGCTCGCCGGCCTGCTGATCGGGCTGGCCTGGCTGGTGGCCGGCGCGGTTCTCATCGTCTCCGGTCGACGTCGTCGCGCGAGGTCGAGCCGCGAAGGGGCTGGCAGTCTGGCGGACATCGGCATCTTCTTGCTGGTGGTCGGCGCCCTGACCCTCTTCGCGACGCTGCTGCTCTCGGTGGTGCCCGGTGCGCCATAGATCGTCCGACGGCCGCGGCACACCGAGTGGTCGGGACGGCCGGGTTGGCCTTGAGCAGGAATGCTCGACCGACTTCACCAGCCTCCGGGTGCCAGGCACACTCCCTCCGCCGTGACGTTGGTGTGAAGCGGCGTGCGCTTGTCGAGGAACCCTGCCACCTGGCGGCAGGCCTGCTGCCGCATCGGTGACTCTCCCATGACGTGAGAGAGGTGCCCTTCGGCGGGTCGACCGTGATGGTCTGATCGGCGCCGGTGTAGCCCTTCGGTAGTTTTGCGGCCTGTGGTGACGTGGACTCCGCAGCGATCGGCCACGGCCCCTCATCGCCACTGGCGACCACGGCGATGGTATCGCTCCACCGCACGCGCTCGATCGACTGCGATGGCACGGGAACCGTCTTCACCTGCCCGTTTCGCAGGTTCATCACGACCACCTTGCCCGGCTGAGCAATAGCGGCCCACCGATCGGGGGCCACCGCGTCGGGCGACAGGGGAACCGATCGGTTGCCTCCACTGTCTCGCACCCAGCGCAGGTCGGGGCCGCTGTTCACCGGGCTGCCGTCGTCGAGCACGTGCACCGACCGGAACGAGGTGGCGTCGGCGTACTTGGCGCCGTCGACCGCCTGCAGAAACACGGCGGCCACCACGGGATTGGTGGTCGCCGCATCCTTGCCGAAAATGTGGGCCAGTTTCGCTGCGACACTTTCGGTCCTCGAAGAAGCGCAGCACGAGCACGGCCCGTTGCTTTCGGGTCAGGCGGGCCAGGGCGGCGTCGAGGTCGACGCGGTCACCGACGCGGTCGCCCAGGTTCTCGTGAGCGCCGGGGTGATCGGCATCCGGATCGGGCGGCACGGCTCGCAGGTGCTCGCGACGGGTGCGTGGCGACGAGATGGTGTCGCGGTAGAGGTTGTGTGCACGGACGCGTCGGGGGCACCGTGCTTGACGGTGTCCCGGCGCAGCGCCGGCTTCTTCAAGGCCTGCTGAATCAGGTCTTCGGCTCGTTGGGCGTCTCCGCACACCAAATAGGCCGCTCGGAGCAGCCGGTGCTGCCGGGCTCGCACGTAGTCGGCGAAATCGTCATCGATCGGTCTCATGCGTGCACCTCCCTTGTCACCCTTTGAACGCTGCAGACTCCCTGGCGGGTTGGGGCCCTAGGCGAAAGATCGCAAGAGAGACAGGGGAGTCGCCTCAGCGGCTGAAGACGACCTCGCCGCCGATCATGGTCTGCAGCACCTGGGTGTCGCGCAGGTCGGAGGGGTCGACCGACCACAGGTCGCGGTCGAGACAGACGAGGTCGGCGAGCTGTCCGGGCGCCAGGCGACCCACGTCGGTGCGCCCGACCGCCTCGTGGGCGCCCACGGTGTGAGCGTGCATCGCCTCGTCGAGGGTGACGCGTTCGCTCGGCCGCCACCCCCCGGGAGGCAGTCCACCCTCCCGCTGCCGGGTCACCGCTGCGTGGATGCCGTGGAAGGGGTTGGGCTCCTCGACGGGGGCATCAGACCCGAAGGCCACGCGCACCCCCGCGTCGAGCAGTGTGCGGAACGCGTACGACAGCACTGGGCGCTCTCCGAGGAGGCGGTCGACCATCTCGAGATCAGCCGTGCAGTGACTCGGCTGCACCGACGCGATGACGTCGAGCGCGCGAAACCGGGCCACGTCCACCGGCCGAAGATGCTGGGCGTGCTCGATGCGCAGGATGCCGGTGTGGCCCTCGTCGCGCACCACGGCGAAGGCGTCGAGCACGAGCCGGTTCGCCTCGTCACCGATGGCGTGCGTGCACACATCGAGGCCTGCCTCAAGAGCGAGCCGAGTGCGTTGCAGCAGAACGGGATACGGCATGGCGGCGATGCCACAGCCCTCGTGCCCGACGAAGGGAGCGGTCATGTGGGCCGTCTGCGAGCCCAGCGCGCCGTCACTGAAGAACTTCACCGGGCCGACACGGAAGCGGGCGTCGCCCTGCCCCGAGCGTCGCCCCTCGGCGATCGCGAGCTCGAGGTCGTCGTCGCGGGTGCACTTGGTGACGCGCAGACGCAACCGGTCGTCGGCATGCATGCCCGCGTAGGCCGCCCGACACTCCTCACCGTCGATGTCAGTGATGCTCGTGAGACCCAGAGAGAGGAGCCAGTCGTGGCACCGCTCGAGCCACGGGCGCAGGGGGTCGACCGGCCGCGCCACGGCATCGAGCAGCTCCTGTGCCGACTCCCGCAGGATGCCGGTGGGCTCGCCGTCACCGTCACGCGCGACCTCGCCGCCGACCGGGTCGGGCGTGTCTCGGGTGATGCCCGCGCGTTGCAGGGCAAGGGAGTTGGCCCACACGGTGTGTCCGTCGACGCTCACGAGGGCAGCGCCCCGGTCGGGGACCACGCTGTCGAGGGCGTACCGGTCGGGTTGAACCGCAACGTCCCACCGGTTGTGGTTCCAGCGACCGCTGGTCACCCACGCGCCCTCGGGAAGGGCTGCGGCGTGGGCGCGCACCATCTCGAGACATTCGGTGAGCGAGGTGGCTTCACGCAGGTCGACCGAGGCCAGGGCGCGCGACTGCCACTCGGTGTGGATGTGGGCGTCGTGCAGCCCCGGTGTGACGACCTCGCCGGGAAGGTCGACGGTCGTCGGCGCCCCCGCTTCCCGCGCCTCGACGCCGCACGCGACCACGAGACCGTCTTCGACGAGCAGGGCGTCGGTCCAGGGCGACTCGGGTGACCCGGTCCAGATCTTCCGGTGCCGCAGCAGAGCCCGGGTCATGCGTTCGGTACCAGGATCAGCTTGCCGGTGGTGTGTCGGCCCTCCAGGGCCTCGTAGGCCGCGGCCGCCTCGTCGAAGGGGTACCGCCCGCCCACGTCGACCTTCAGCGAACCGTCGGCGACCGCACCGAGAACCTCCCGAGCCCGCCATTCGTACTCGTCTCGGTCAGCGACGTAGTGCACCAAGGTCGGGCGCGTGACGAACAGCGACCCGCCGGAGTTGAGCCGCTGGAGGTCGAACGGGGGCACCTGGCCGCTCGCACCGCCGAAGAGCACCATCATGCCGCGCGGTCGCAGCGAGGCCAGTGAGGCGTCGAAGGTCGACTTCCCGACGCCGTCGTAGACGACGTCGACCCCGCGCGGTGCTACCTCCATCACGGCTGCTGACAGGTCGTCGATGTTGGTGTAGTCGATGAGGTGCTGGGCGCCGAGCTGCCTTGCGATGTCGAGCTTCTCGCTCGATCCGGCGGTGGCCACCACGGTGGCGCCCTTGGCCGTGATGAGCTGCACGAGCAGCTGTCCGACCCCGCCGGCGGCGGCGTGCACCAGGGCGATGTCATCGCGCTGGACGGCATAGGTGCTGTTGACCAGGTAGTGCGCCGTCAGCCCCTGCAACATGGCGGCGGCAGCCGTCTCCAGGTCGAGACCGTCGGGTACCGGCACCAGCGTGTTGACCGGCTTGTTGACGACCGTCGAGTGGCTGCCGGTCGACAGGCACCACGCGACGCGGTCACCGATCTGGATTCCGCCCACGCCCGGCCCGAGGGCAACGACCGTTCCGGCACCTTCCTCACCGAGCACGAAGGGTGTCGGCACCGGGTAGATGCCCTGCCGCTTGTAGACGTCGATGAAGTTCACCCCTGCGGCCGCGACCTCGATCTGCACCTCGCCGTCCGCCGGCGCCGGCAGGTCGTGGGTCTGCACGGCCAGCACGCTGCCGCCGCCGGGCTCGGTCACGAACACACTCGTCGCAGTGGTCATGGTCGCCACCCTATGACTGACTCAGCCCTCGCCGGCCAGCCGGCCGAGGGACTCCCCGGTGACCCGGAACGTCGTCCACTCGCTCTGGGGGAGCGCACCACGAGAACGGTAGAACTCGATCGAGGGGGTGTTCCAGTCGAGCACGGTCCACTCGAACCGCGGGTACCCCCGTTCGACGCAGATCTGCGCCAGCCGCCCGAGCAGGGCGCGGCCGATCCCCGAGCCACGCTGCTCGGGCTCGACGAAGAGGTCCTCCAGCCACATGCTCTGTTCTCCCGTCCACGTCGAGAACGTGGTGAACCACAAGGCCATGGCCACCACCTGTTCCCCCCGTTCGACCACGAGGCAGGATGCCGCTGGGCTGCCTTGGGCGGGGAAGAGGGCGTTCGCGAACTGCTCGTTCGTGGCTACGGCCGCGTCCGGCTCCTTCTCGTACTCAGCGAGAGCCCGAACGAGACGGGTCAGGTCGGGGACGTCGTCACGGCAAGCCTCGCGGATCTCGAAGTCGGTCATCCGCCCATTGTCCCCATGGTGTCGGACGCCGCGACGCGCGGCGGGCCCGATGGCTCCCCCCGGGCGGTGAGGCGGTGGCCCGTCGGCCGTGAGGAGGCGGTGGTCCGTCGGCCGTGAGGAAGTGGCCACTCGACCAGGATCTGGGGTCATGGCGGCCCCAGACTGTGCGTGGCTGGATGGGCGTGTGGGCGGCGAGACGTAGGCTGGAGGCCATCATGAGCCTGCTCTTCGACGACCTCCCGATCTCCGGGCCTCCGGGCCCCGACCACCCCACCGGGGGTGGGCGCAGCGGGCTCGATGCGGCCACGGAGGCCGGGCGTGAGGTGACCGAGCGGGGCGTTCCCACCTGGGCCGAGGCGGCCGCGGCCGGTGGAGTGGGCGCAGCGGGGCGGCATCCGAGCACGGATCCGACCCAGCTGCTCGAGGGGCTCAACCCCAGCCAACGGGCCGCGGTCGTGCATGAGGGGTCCCCGCTGCTCATCGTCGCGGGGGCCGGCTCGGGCAAGACGCGGGTGCTCACCCACCGCATCGCCTGGCTGCTCGGTGACCGGGGTGTCCAGCCCGGGCAGGTGCTGGCCATCACCTTCACCAACAAGGCGGCGGCCGAGATGCGCGAGCGGGTCGCGAATCTCGTCGGCCCCCGGGCCCGGGCCATGTGGGTGATGACCTTCCACTCGGCGTGCGTGCGCATCCTGCGGCGGGAGGCGGCCAAGGTGGGCATGAAGTCGACGTTCTCGATCTACGACGCCGCCGACAGCCAGCGGCTGATGGCGCTCGTGCTGCGTGATCTCGACCTCGACCCCAAGCGCTACCCGGCGCGCGGCTTCACCCATCAGGTGAGCAACCTCAAGAACGAGCTGGTCGACGAGGAGACCTACACCTCGAGGGTCGCCGAGGGCGACCACTACGAGCGCACGGTGGCGCAGGCCTACACGCAGTACCAGCGCCGGTTGCGCCAGGCCAACGCGCTCGACTTCGACGACATCATCATGATGACCGTCAACGTGCTGCAGGCCTTCCCCGACGTCGCCGAGTACTACCGCCGCCGGTTCCGGCACGTGCTCGTCGACGAGTACCAAGACACCAACCAGGCTCAGTACCAGCTGATCCGCGAGCTCGTCGGGCCGGCGCAGGCTGAGCCGCGCGCCCAGGGCGCGTACGCCGTGCCCCCTGCCGAGCTGTGCGTGGTCGGCGACTCCGACCAGTCGATCTACGCCTTCCGTGGGGCGAGCATCCGCAACATCCTCGAGTTCGAGAACGACTACCCCGACGCCAAGACGATCCTGCTCGAGCAGAACTACCGCTCGACCCAGCGCATCCTCCGGGCGGCCAACTCGGTGATCTCGCGCAACGAGGGCAGGCGGGCGAAGAACCTCTGGACCGACTCGGGCGACGGCGCCATGATCACCGGCTACGTCGCTGACAACGAGCACGACGAGGCGGCGTTCGTGGCCAAGGAGATCGACGACCTGGCCGAGCACGGCGTCAAGCCCGGCGACGTCGCCGTGTTCTACCGCACCAACGCCCAGAGCCGCGCGGTCGAAGAGGTGCTCGTGCGGGTCGGCCTGCCCTACAAGGTGGTCGGCGGCACGCGGTTCTACGAACGCCGCGAGGTCAAGGACGCCCTGGCCTACCTGCGCGTCATCTCCAACCCGACCGACACCGTCAACCTGCGCCGCATCCTCAACACCCCCAAGCGGGGGATCGGCGACCGGGCCCAGGCGTGCGTCGCCGCGCTGGCGGAGCGCGAACGCATCCCGTTCGTCGCCGCGCTCGGTCGCGCCGAGGACGCCCCCGGCATCGCCACCCGATCCGTGGTGGCGATCAAGGGCTTCACCGCGCTGCTCGAGAAGATTCGGGTGATCTACGAGACCGACGACAGGGTCGCCGCCCTGCTCGAGGCCACGCTCGAGCACAGCGGCTACCTCGGCGAGCTGCGGGCCAGCCACGACCCGCAGGACGAGACCCGGGTCGAGAACCTCGCCGAGCTCGTCGCGGTCGCCCAGGAGTACGACGAGCGGCGCGCCACCGAGCTCGAGGAGTCGGGCGGCGAGCTGCCCCCTGGCGTGGAGCCCGAAGACGTGCTGCCCGCGGGCGCCCTCGAGGAGTTTCTCGAGCAGGTCTCCCTCGTAGCCGACGCCGACGAGATCCCCGACTCACCCGAGGGTGAAGCGGCTGCCGAGCAGGGCGTCGTCACGCTCATGACGCTGCACACCGCCAAGGGCCTCGAGTTCCCGGTCGTGTTCCTCACCGGCCTCGAAGACGGCACCTTTCCACACCTGCGCTCACTCGGTGACCCGAAGGAGCTGGAGGAGGAGCGCCGGCTGGCCTACGTCGGCATCACCCGCGCCCGAGAGCGGCTCTATCTCTCGCGGGCCTCCGTGCGTTCGGCGTGGGGCGCCCCGCAGTACAACCCGCCATCGCGCTTCCTCGACGAGATCCCGGGCGACCTGATCGACTGGCAGCGGCTCGGCCCGTCATTCAGTGGCGCCCGTGGAGCGGGCCAGCCGGCGGTGGCCACGCTCGCCGCTCGCCCCGGGGTGCGCAGCCCGGGCAAACGACCGATCCTGTCGCTGCGCTCCGGAGACAAGGTCAGCCACGACACCTTCGGCCTCGGCACGGTCGTGCGGGTCGAGGGCGAGGGCGAGAAGTCCATGGCGCACGTCGACTTCGGCGCCGACACCGGCACCAAACGACTGCTGCTGCGCTACGCACCCCTCGTCAAGCTCTGACGGATGCCGCTGGGCTGACCGAGCGGGCGCAGGCCCCGGGTGCACCCATGACTCAGCGCCACGACGGCCCGGAGTGCTAGGTTCCCGGCATGCGTTCCGCTTGAGCAGCGTGCCCCCTCCGAGTGATGCCAGCCGGTCAACCGTCCGGGTGGAGTCGGGTGCACCGTCACGAACCACGGTCGATCCTGCTGGATCCACCGCGGCTTCGCCCTACCCGTAGCGAGGCCGCTCCCCGCGACCATCCCCGGGCCGCACCGGCCCGCTGCTCGAGGAAACCGCCATGACCCTGATCGGCCGCAGGCCTCTGCGTCCCGCCACTGCCTACTACTGGTTCGAGGGCAGCTGGTCGCTGTTGCACGCCCTCGCCTTCACCCTCGCCCTGCTGTACCAGGTGCAGGTGGCAGGGTTGACCCCGTTCCAGCTGATCCTCGTCGGGACCGTCCTGGAGGCGACGTGTTTCCTGTTCGAGATCCCGACCGGAATTGTGGCCGACCTCTACTCCCGCCGGCTGTCCGCACTCATCGGCGCGTTCGTCGTCGGCCTCGGCATCCTGATCCAGGGCATCTGGCCCTCGTTCTGGCCGATCGTGCTCGCGACCGTGGTGTGGGGCATCGGCTACACCTTCGTCTCCGGCGCGGTCGACGCCTGGATCACCGACGAGGTCGGCGAGAACGCTGTGCAACCCCTCTTCACCCGGTTCCAGCAGCAGCATCTGGCGCTGACGGTCGTCGGCACGGTCCTGGCCGGCGCTGTCGGGCAGGTGAACCTCCAGCTGCCCATGGTCATCGCCGGGGCCGGCTTCCTGATGCTCGGGCTCGTGATGACAATCGTGATGCCGGAGAACGGCTTCCACCCACTCCTGAGGCAGGAGCGTGACACGTGGTCACACCTGCGGCGCACCTTGCTCACGGGGGTGGCCGCTGCGCGACGGCCTGGGGTGGTCCGCTCGTTCCTGCTCATCGCCGTGCTGACCGGCATCTCGTCGGAGGTCTTCGATCGGCTCTGGACGGCACGCGTGCTCGAGGCCTTCGCGTTGCCGACCGTCTGGGGGGTCAACGACCCAGCGATCTGGTTCACGGCATTCGCGCTGACGGGCAGTCTGCTGGCCCTGGTGATGAGCCTGCTCGCGAACCGCCTCGCCACCGAGCGGCTCAACGCGCTGCACCCGGCGGGGCTGCTCGCCACCCTGCTGCTGGTCCAGGTCGCGGGGATGGTGGGTTTCGCGCTGTCCGGGTCGTTGTGGTCGGCCCTGGTCGCCATGTGGGTCCGCGACTCGGCCCGAGCCATCGCCTACCCGGTGCAGGGGGCGTGGATCAACCGCAACGTCGAGTCGCGCACCCGGGCCACCACACTGTCGCTGACCAGTCAGGCGGATGCCATCGGCCAGGTGATCGGCGGCCCGCCGCTCGGAGCGCTCGCCACTCGAACCTCGATACCCGTGGCTCTGCTCGTCTCGGCCGGGGTGCTGGCTCCCGCCGCCCTGATCTACGCCCGAATCCGACCCAACCCGAGCGAAACCGTCTGAGCAGCCTGCCATCCCGGTCTCATGCAGCGAACGATCGTCAGAGCCGGATACCGTGGCTCGACAGCCACGGCAGTGGCGGGACGGCCTTGCCACCCCCGGGGTGGACCTCGAGGTGCACGTGCGGGCCGGTCGAGTGGCCGGTGTTGCCGCTGTAGGAGACGAGCTGCCCCGGTGTCACGCTCTCGCCGACCGAGACGACGAGCCGGCTGTTGTGGGCCATGAACGACACGGTGCCATCCCAGTACTGGATGCGCACGAGGTTGCCGAAGCCGGTGCTGTCCCAGCCGGCGAAGACGACGGTGCCACTGGAGAGGGAGTGCACTCGGGTACCCACGGGCGTGGCGAGGTCTTGGGCCGGGTGCAGCTTGCCCCAGCGAAAGCCGTACCCCGAGGTCAGGGTGTAGGTCGCCATGGGAGAGACCCAGCGACGGGCTGCCTTCGCGGCGGCGGCGGCCTTGCCCTGGGCAGCCTTCAGCGCGGCCGTCTGCGCGGCGGCCGCCTTTGCGGCGGCGGCGGCCTTGGCTTTCTGGTCGGCGCTTGCTTTGGCCGCGGCGGCCGCCACGGCGGAAGGCTCGGACTGCGAGCCGGCCGCGCCGACGCCGGCGAGCGCTGCACGACTGGTGTCGCGCGAGGTTCCGTTGGCGGCGCGCGCTGCGGTGGCGGCTGAGACGGCGTCGGGATCCGCCGGCAGGCCGGCCCCATCGACCGCGCCCGACACGCTGTATCTGGCGGCAGCGCCCGCAGCGGCAGGGTCGAGCTCGCCGGCGCGCGCGTCATGGATCACGAGGCCGCCCGCGACGCTGGCAGAGAGCAGAGCAACGGGGACGACATAACGTCGACCCCGGGAAGTCTTGGCTGCCGGCCGATGTCGACCGGTGTGTTTGGAGCTGTGCACGAAGTGATCACCTAACGGGGCTCGAGGGACAGAGTCTTGACGATACCGTGATCGTTTCGTTATGTAAAAATGGGCCACGAGGTGTTTCGCGGCTCCCAGCGACTCGCCGGCGGCGGTCGAACGGCATCCCGGCGCAGAACGAGCAGGTCAGGCTCCGGGAAATTCCAGCGTAGGTGAGCCGGGGACAGACCTCTCTCCGGTGTCCACAGGTGTCGAGCAGTCCGCTGTCAGGAGGCGGTCGAGGCGCGGGCGGCCGAGCGACGGCGGGTGCGCAGGGCGCTCACCCCGGGCGTGACGGTGGCACCGGACGCGTCGATGTGAGCCAGGGCTGCCGAGATGCCGTGCACGACGGTGCTCGTGATGGGCAGGCTCATGTGTCCCACCCCGTGCAGCGAGATGTTGTGCACGTTGAGGCTCTCGTGTCGCAGGGCGGCAAAGCGGCCCGGCACGACGACCTGGTCGAGATCGGAGCTGTAGGCGATGAAGCGGGTCTTGCAGTCTCGCACCGGGCCGGCGAGCTCGGTGAGCAGGGCGCTGCCGGGTCGCAGTTGGCGGGTCAGCGAGTTGTTCCAGAGATAGGCGAGATAGCTGCCCTGGTGTGGCGTGCCCAGGGTGACCAGGGTGTGCACGTGCTCGTCACCACCGAGCCGGGTCACGTAGTAACGCGCGATGAGGCCCCCCATCGAGTGCCCGATCACGTGAATACGCTCGTAACCGGTCTCCTCGACGAGGCGCTCCACCTCCTGGCCGAGCTGCGCCGCGGCCACCCGGATGTCACCGGTGAAGATGGAGTAGTTGATGGTCTCGATGCGCCCGAACCCGCGCCTCCTCAGCCCGCGCCTCAGCACGGTGAAGATCGAGCGGTTGTCGACCATGCCGTGCACGAGCAGGATCGGCGTGTGCGCTGCCTCGACGTCGTGGATCGCCAGGCCTCGTTGAGAAGGAGAGAGATGCCCCAGCGCGTACCCGTCTCGGTGGTCGCGCGCCCGCGACCCGAGCAGACCCAGGGGGTAGAGGCCCAGGTGCAGGCCTATCCAGGTCGCCTCGAGGGCCGCGCCGGCCATGCCGGTCGGGGTGAGCAGCGCTTTGGCGACTGCTCCGATCGTGCCCAGCAGCCCAGGGCCCGGCCCGTCGTCCGCATCGGGTGGGGGATCTCCTTGCGGCACCGTCGCCGCTCGTGCTGCCATGACCACCTTTGGACGGTACCCCGAGATAGCGACGCGGGTCGGGTCAACGCGGGCCGCGGGCCGCGTGTCGCGACCGTGACCCGATGGACCCGGGTGGACCCGGGTGGACCCGGGTGGACCCCATGGACCCGGGTGGACCCGATGGACCCGATGGACCCGGGTGGACCCGATGGACGCCGGTGGGCGGCGGTCCGGGTGGCATCGCAGGCACGCAGTGGCACTAGAGTCCGTTTGACAGCCTGTTCGATCGCGCCGTCGCCTGCGAAACGGCTGGGACCGACCGCTCCGGAGCAATCCTGGCGCGGCCGGTGTCCCGGGTCACCGCTTCGGCGCGGTCGGAACCACCTTTCGACGATGAGGACGGACCCCCCGTGGATCTCTTCGAGTACCAAGCGCGCGACATGTTCGAGGCGCACGGCGTGCCGGTTCTGGCCGGCGCCATCGCCACCACCCCCGAGCAGGCCCGTGCCGCGGCCGAGACGATCGGGGTGGCCTCGGGCGGCGTCACGGTCGTCAAGGCGCAGGTGAAGGTGGGCGGGCGCGGCAAAGCGGGTGGCGTCAAGGTCACCAAGAGCCCCGACGAGGCCGAGAAGGCTGCGGAGGCCATCCTCGGGATGGACATCAAGGGCCACACCGTGGCTACCGTGATGATCGCCGAGGGCGCGCGCATCGCCGAGGAGTACTACTTCTCCATCCTGCTCGACCGCGCGAACCGCAGCTACCTCTCCATGTGTTCGAAGGAGGGCGGCGTCGAGATCGAGCAGCTGGCCGTGGAGCGGCCAGAGGCCCTGGCCCGCATCGCCATCGACCCGAACACCGGGGTCGATGACGCCAAGGCGAAGGAGATCGCCGACGCAGGCGGGTTCGACGAGGCCGACAAGCCTGCTCTCATCGAGGCGTTCAAGGCGCTGTGGACCGTCTACCGCGACGAGGACGCCACGCTCGTCGAGGTCAACCCGCTCGTCAAGACCGAGGACGGCAAGATCGTCGCCCTCGACGGCAAGGTGACGCTCGACGAGAACGCCGGCTTCCGCCACCCCGACCACGCGGCGTTGGAGGACAAGGGGGCAGCCGACCCCCTCGAGGCCGCTGCCAAGGAGAAGAACCTCAACTACGTCAAGCTCGACGGCTCCGTCGGCATCATCGGCAACGGGGCCGGGCTCGTGATGAGCACCCTCGACGTCGTCGCCTACGCCGGTGAGGAGTTCGGTGGCGTCAAGCCGGCGAACTTCCTCGACATCGGCGGTGGCGCGAGTGCCGAGGTCATGGCCAACGGCTTGCACATCATCCTGTCGGACCCGCAGGTCAAGAGTGTCTTCGTCAACGTTTTCGGCGGCATCACCTCCTGCGACGCCGTGGCCAACGGCATCGTGGGGGCGCTCGATGCCCTCGGCGACGAGGAGGACCGCCCGCTCGTCGTGCGACTCGACGGCAACAACGTCGAGGAGGGCCGACGCATCCTCCAGGAGCGCAACCACCCCCTCGTGACCATCGAGCCGACCATGGACGGCGCGGCCCACAAGGCTGCCGAGCTCGCCGCCGCGGCAAAGAACTGAAAGGCGCAACCACCCATGGCTATCTTCCTCACCGCTGACTCGAAGGTCATCGTCCAGGGCATGACCGGCTCCGAGGGCATGAAGCACACGCAGCGCATGCTCAAGTCGGGTACGACCATCGTCGGCGGGGTCAACCCGCGCAAGGCCGGAACCACTGTCGACTTCGAGGGAGGCGTCTCGGTCGCCGTCTACGGCACGGTCCAGGAGGCCATCGACGCCACCGCGGCCAACGTCTCGGTCATCTTCGTCCCGGCCGCCTTCACCAAGGCTGCGGTCGTCGAGGCGATCGACGCCGGCATCCCGCTCGCCGTCGTCATCACCGAAGGCGTCGCAGTCAAGGACACCGCGGAGTTCTTCGCCTATGCGCAGCAGCAGGGCACGACCCGCATCGTCGGGCCGAACTGCCCCGGCCTGATCACGCCCGGTGTCTCGAACGCCGGCATCATCCCGGCCACCATCGCCGGCAGTGGCCGGGTCGGGCTCGTCTCGAAGTCGGGCACCCTCACGTACCAGATGATGTACGAACTGCGTGACTTCGGGTTCAGCACGGCCGTCGGCATCGGCGGTGACCCGATCATCGGCACGACGCACATCGACTGCCTCGAGGCCTTCCAGAACGACCCCGACACCGACGCGATCGTGATGATCGGTGAGATCGGCGGCGACGCCGAGGAACGTGCTGCGGCCTACATCAAGGAGCACGTCACCAAGCCGGTCGTCGGCTACGTCGCCGGTTTCACCGCCCCCGAGGGCAAGACGATGGGCCACGCCGGGGCCATCGTGTCGGGCT
>JBDTVJ010000078.1:0-16131 GCA_040007275.1 Terracoccus sp. | reverse complement strand
ACCCCCACCGACCGCGGCTTCGAAGAGCGGCTCCGGGCCCGGTCGCAGTGGCTGGTGGGGCGGCTGGGGCGCCATCCACGGGATGTGACCTGACTGGACCGGATGGGTGTGGCCTGCGATTGTTTCGATCGTGTTGCACTCTGCCGGACGATGTTGGGCATTCGCGGTGTCTCGGTAACGATTTGTCATTTTGGACGTCTCGATGCTTGGACACAGCCGGTTCCTATGACAAGGTGACGACGTCCCAGCGGGTGGTGCACGGATACCGGTCCTGCCCGTCTCGGACCGGTCGGCCGACCAGTGCGGGTCGGCCCGGAGATGACACCACCAGGATGGAGACGATGCGTTGAACGCCATGCCAGGCTCATCAACGGACATGCTGGCCGATGAGATCGAGTCCGAGGAGCTCAAGTCCGAAGAGCAGCGGACGAAGGACGCCAAGAACGCAGACGCCCGTACCGGCCGTTCGCCCGGGCGCGTGGCCTATGACCGTCTGAAGAAAGACAAGGTGGCTGTCATCTGCCTCGTCATCATCGTCTTCTTCATCCTGCTGGCGATCTTCGCTCCCCTCTTCGTGGCCCTCCAGGCGGTCGACCCCACCACCGGGGTCAAGGCCGATGTCGGCACGGTCCACACCGAGCTGATCGACTTCAACGGTCTGCCCACCGTCGGGATGAGCACGGCGCACTGGCTCGGCGTCGAGCCCCGTCTGGGCCGCGACCTGTTCGCCCGGTTCGCCTTCGGGGCCCGACCCTCACTGATCATCGGTTTCTCGGCCGCCGCTGCGTCGACGATCATCGGCGTCAGCCTCGGCCTGATCGGCGGCTACCTCGGCGGCTGGGTCGACAAGTCGATCACCTGGCTGATCGACTTCTTCCTCAGCCTCCCACTGTTGCTCGTCGTACTGGCCGTGGTGCCGATCGTGCAGCTGCGCATCGCGGGTGGCGGGCGCCTCACGGCCGAACAGACCTCGACCATCCGCTTCTGGGTGCTCATCGCCATCCTGGTGATCTTCGGCTGGATGGGTCTGGCCCGCCTGGTTCGCGGCGAGGTCAAGAGCCTGCGCGAGCGCGAGTTCGTTCAGGCGGCACGGGCCATCGGGGTGCCGACGCGCCAGATCCTCTTCAAGGAGATTCTGCCCAACCTCGTCGGGCCCATCATCGTCTCGGCCTCCATCGCCGTGCCGACCTACATCTCCTTCGAGGCCACCCTCAGCTACCTCGGCGCCGGGCTCGTGGAGCCCACCGCGTCGTGGGGCCGCACCATCGCCGACGCTCAGAACTACTTCGAGATCTACCCGCTCTGGCTCTGGCCCTCGGTCATCGGCCTGTCCGTCCTCGTGCTCGCGCTCACCCTTCTCGGTGACTCCATCCGCGACGCGTTCGACCCCACCAGCCGCCGTTGACCCGATCGGTCGCGGCCCATCAAGATGTCTTCGGCACAGTGTCGAGGCACGCACACAAGGGAGCAACAACAATGCGCTGGACCAAAGTCCTGACCGTCGGGGCAGTGGCCTCGCTCGGTCTCGTTACCGCCTGCGGTGCCCCGAAATCCGGTACCGCTCCGGGTGGCAACGCGAGCAATGCTGGTCCCCAGCAGCCTGCGTCGGCGGCCCTGGACGCCACGGCCAAGGGCCCGGCTCCCGAGGTTCCAGGGGCCAAGAAGGGGGGCATTCTCACGGTGGCCTACGCCTCCACTCCGGCCAACCTCGACCCCAGCGACCAGTTCTACCAGGACACCGCGGTCATCTTCTCGCTGACCAACCGCGCCCTGACGACCTTCACCCTGCGTGGCGGCAAAGCGGTGCTGGTGCCCGACCTCGCCACCGACCTCGGTCAGAAGTCGGCTGACGGCCTGACGTGGACCTTCAAGATCAAGCCTGGCATCAAGTACGAAGACGGCAGCGTCGTCAGCGCCAAGGACATCGCGTTCGCCGCCAAGCGTTCGTTCGACAAGGACTTGGCTGCCAACGGCCCCAGCTACCAGCGGGAGTTCTTCAAGGGCGGAGCTGACTACCTCGGCCCGTACAAGGGAGACAAGAACTGGAAGGGCGTCGAGGCGCCCGACGACTCGACGGTGATCTTCCACCTCGAGAAGAAGTTTGAGACGCTGCCGTACTTCGTCTCCTTCAACCAGTTCACCCCCATCCCCGAGGCCAAGGACAAGAAGGCCGACTATCAGCTGCACGTGCTGGCTACCGGCCCGTACATGTTCGACAAGTACACCCCCGGCACCGAGCTCTACCTCAAGCGCAACCCCAACTGGGACCCGTCCACCGACCCGGCTCGCAACAACTACCCCGACGGCTTCCACTTCAAGTGGGGGGTCGACACGGTCAAGACCCAGCAGGCCGTGCTGGCCAGCACCGGTGACGACGCGACCACCTTGAACTGGGACCCGATCGACTCTTCTCTCGCCCCCCAGATCGAGGGGCCCAAGAAGGATCAGTTCGTCGAGGGCCCGTCGTCCTGCGTGATCATGGTGAACATGGACGCCACCAAGATCAAGGACATCAACGTCCGCAAGGCGATCGCCAAGGCGTGGCCGTTCGACTCGATCCACAAGGCGGGCGGCGAGACCAGTCACGCATTCACGCCGGCCAGCACGATGATTCCGCCGCAGATCCCGGGCCAGCTCAACTTCACGGTCGACGGGATGAACGGCAAGGGTGACGGCGACCCCGCCGCCGCCAAGAAGATGCTGGCCGACGCCGGCTACGGCCCCGACAAGCCGTTCGAGCTGGTCTACTACTACACCAACGACGACGCGACGGCCCAGAAGGTCAACCAGGTACGAAAGCAGAAGCTGCAGGCGGCCGGCTTCAAGGTCACCGATATCGGAGTTCCGAACAAGGAGCGACGCACGATCATCGGCAAGCCGAACGGCAAGTACAACATGCTCCAGAGCCCGCGCGGCTGGTGCTTCGACTGGCCGTCGGCCGACTCCATCATTCCGCCCACCGTCGGCTCGATCGCCGCCTCGCAGGGCGGCACGACCTTCGGCAACTTCTCCGACGCCAAGATCGACTCCGAGATCAAGCGGATCCAGCAGCTCTCCATCGAGGAGCAGGGCCCGGAGTGGGGCAAGATGGACAAGTTCTTGATGGAGAACTACCTGTTGGCCATCCCGGACTACTACGACAAGGGCAACTCGGTCTTCGGTACCAAGGTCAAGAACGTCGAGAACAACCCCAACAAGGGCATCACCGAGCTGAACTCGATCTGGCTCGACCAGTGACGAGTTCGGCCACTGCCGACTGGTGATCGGACCTGCTTGACCACTCGATCGGTGGGGTCCGGACCTGTTCCGGGCCCCACCGTCGGCACAACCGTTGAGGAAGGTATCTCGTGCTCACGTTTATCCTGCGGCGGGTGGGGTTAGCGATCAGCGTCATTCTGGCGACGCTGGTCGCCACCTTCGTGGTGTTCTTCGCCGGCCCATCAGACCCGGCCCAGTCGCTCTGCCCCGAGAACCGGTGCAACGCCGAACGGCTCCAGGCCATTCGCGTCAACCTCGGCCTCGACCGGCCGCTCACCGTGCAGTTCGTCGAGTACTTCAAGGGCCTGTTCGTCGGTCGAGACTTCGAGTTCGCCGGCGCGACGAACAACTGCAGCGCACCGTGTCTCGGTTTCTCCTACCACACCGGCCGTTCGGTGAACGACGAGCTCTTCAGCCGTTTTCCGAACACGGTGGTGCTGGCGCTGATGGCCGCCGTCATCTTCCTCATCGTCGGGGTCACCATCGGCATCATCGCGGCCGTCAAGCGGGGGACTGCCACCGACCGGATCCTCATCGGTGGCTCGCAGGTCTTCGGGGCGATCCCCTACTACATCCTCGCGCTGCTCTTCGCGCTCTACATGGTGACCTTCTGGAGGGTGCTGCCGCAGTACAGCTCGTTCTCCGAAGGACCGGGGGTCTATTTCGCCGGCATGATCGCACCGGCCTTCATCCTGGGCCTCGTCACATCCACGTCCTACACCCGCTACACCCGCAACTCGATGATCGAGACGCTCTCGATGGACTACGTGCGCACAGCGCGCTCCAAGGGGATCTCCGAGCGGCGGGTGCTGGTCAACCACGGGCTGCGAGCCGCCATGGGCCCGATCATCACCATCCTCGGTCTCGACATCGCCGCCCTGCTCACCGGAACGCTGATCACCGAGAAGATCTTCGAGGTCGATGGAATCGGCCGGCGGGCTCTCCAAGCTCTGTTCGACGACGACCTCCCAGTCATCATGGGCACCGTGCTGATGGCCGCCGTCATCGTGGTGTTGGCCAACCTGATCGTCGACATCGGCTACTCCTTCATCGACCCGAGAGTGAGGCTCTCGTGACCGCCACGACACAGCAGTTCACCACCACGAGCGGGGAGGCGAGCCAGGCCGGTGACGTCGTGCTCGACGTCGACGACCTGTCAATCGCCTTCCCGACGGAGGAAGGCCTGGTTCGGGCCGTCTCGAACCTCACCTACCAGGCCCGACTCGGTCGCACCCTGGCGATTGTGGGCGAGTCGGGGTCGGGCAAGTCGGTGTCGAGCATGGCCGTGCTCGGACTGCACAACCCGAAGCGAACCCAGATCACGGGTAGCGTCAAGCTCGACGGGCACGAGCTGGTCGGCGCCTCCCAAGCGACCTTCCAGAAGCTGCGGAGCACCACGGCCGCCATGGTCTTCCAGGACCCCCAGAGCTCACTTCACCCCTTCCACAAGGTGGGTCGTCAGATCGCGGAGGCCTACCGTGCCCATCACCAGGTGAGCAAGGCGGTGGCCCAGAAGCGGGCCGTCGAGATGCTCGACCTGGTCGGCATCCCCACCCCCGCACGGCGGGCTCTGCAGTTCCCGCACGAGTTCTCGGGCGGCATGCGCCAGCGCGCGATGATCGCCCTCGGGCTGGTCAACGACCCCAAGCTGCTCATCGCTGACGAGCCGACGACGGCTCTCGACGTGACGGTGCAGGCCCAGATCCTCGACCTCATCAACGACATGCAGAAGGAGTTCGGCTCTGCCGTCATCCTCATCACCCACGATCTCGCCGTGGTGGCCGAGACGGCCGACGACATCCTCGTGATGTACGCCGGCCGGGGTGTCGAGAAGGGCAGCGCCAAGGAGGTGCTCTCGCAGCCTTCGCACCCCTATACCCACGGGTTGCTCCAGTCGATCCCGTCGGCCTCCGATGATGCCAGCGCTGAGCTCAAGGCGATTCGCGGAGCCCCGCCCAGCCTGCTCAACCTGCCGAGTGGATGTTCCTTCCACCCCCGGTGCGACTTCCAGCAGCTGGTCGGCGCGGCCTGCATCGACATCCTCCCGGAATGGCGCCCGACGCCGGGCCTGACCAACCGCGAGCTCCGGTGCCACCTTGAAGACCCGGTGGCCGTGCTCCAGAACGATGAGGGGGCGAAATGAGCGACCAGCCATTGCTGAAGGTGACCGACCTGGTGCGGCACTTCCCGTTCAAGGAGATTCAAGGCCTGCGCATGATGAAGGCGACCGTGCAGGCTGTCGACGGTCTGAGCTTCACGCTCGGGCACGGGCAGACGCTGGGCCTGGTCGGTGAGTCGGGCTGTGGCAAGTCGACCACGGCGCGCCTCATCACGCGGCTCGATGAGCCCACTTCGGGCACGATCGAGTTTCAGGGCCGCGACATCACGCACCTGAAGGAGTCGGAGCTGCGTGGCATCCGCCGCGACGTGCAGATGATCTTCCAGGACCCCTACAGCTCGCTCAACCCGAGGCACACGGTCGGGGCTATCCTGTCCACCCCCCTGAAAGTGCATGGTCTACACAAGGGCAAGGAGAAGGCTCGGGTGCAGGAGCTGCTCGAGCTGGTCGGGCTCAACCCCGAGCACATCAACCGCTACCCGTCGGAGTTCTCCGGCGGGCAGCGGCAGCGCATTGGCATCGCCCGAGCATTAGCGGTCGAACCCAAGCTGATCATCGCCGACGAGCCCGTGTCGGCGCTCGACGTGTCGATCCAGGCGCAAGTGATGAACCTGCTCGGCCGGCTGCGCAACGAGCTCGACCTGGCGTTCATCTTCGTGGCCCACGACCTGGGGGTCGTGCGTCACTTCTGCGACCAGGTGGCTGTCATGTACCTCGGTAAGATCGTGGAGTACGGCGACAAGCGCCAGATCTACGACCTGCCCGAGCACCCCTACACTCAGGCCCTGCTCTCGGCGGCGCCCGACATTGCGGTCGCTCGGGGGGCGCAGCGGGCCGAACGGATCCGCCTGGTCGGAGACGTACCGAGCCCGATCGACCCACCGAGCGGATGCCGCTTCCGCACCCGCTGCTGGAAGGCGCAGGACATCTGCGCCGAGCAGGAACCCCCGCTCATCCCGTCCACCTCCACCGACCAGGGGCGCGGTGGTCGTGAGATGGGAACGCACCTGCAGGCCTGCCACTTCCCCGAGGTCAAGACCGCGCTGGTTCCCGAGATCGTCTCCGCCTGACCTCACGGACGCTTTCGCACCGGGCCCAAGGCTCGTGGTCTGCCCTGCAACACACCGAGAACCGGCCAACTCCCGCTAGGTACTTCACGCGGGTTTGACGGGTTTTCGGTGTGTTGCGTTGCCGGGGCTTGTTGGGGCTTGCCGGAGCGACCTCTGGCGCGCGCGAGGTCTGACGGACTCACGGGTGCGGTCGCTGGGGTGGTTCGGCGCCTTCCGTTAGGCTAAGGACCGGTCGCGTGAGGGTCGCGTAACCTTGGTCGAGGTCTCGGAGGTGGTGACGGTGAGGTCTGGTTCGCCGACGCCGGTGACCGGGCACCCGGTGGCCCGAGCTCCTCGGGGGTCAGTCGCGTCCGTTTGAGGCGCCTCGACTGTCCCCGCCGCTCACCCTGCAGACCACTACCGACCCAAGGAACGTGTCATGGAAACCGCTGAGATCAGACGCCGTTGGCTCACCTTCTTCGAGGCCCGCGGGCACACGGTCGTGCCCAGTGCACCGCTGCCGTTCAATGACCCGAACCTGCTCTTCGTCGCCGCCGGCATGGTCCCCTTGGCCAAGTACTTCGCGGGGCAGGAGACGCCCCCGTGGAAGCGCGCCACCTCGGTTCAGAAGTGCGTGCGCACCCCTGATCTCGAAGAGGTCGGCAAGACGAGCCGCCACGGCACGTTCTTTCAGATGAACGGCAACTTCAGCTTCGGTGACTACTTCAAGCACGAGGCCATCCAGTTCGCCTGGGAGCTGCTCACCACCTCTGCGCCGGCGGGCGGCTACGGCCTCGACCCCGAGAAGCTGTGGGCCACCGTCTACGACGACGACGACGAGGCGGCCTCCCTCTGGCTCGAGCTGACCGACATCCCGCCCGAGCGGGTCGTGCGACGCGGCAAGGCCGACAACTACTGGCACATGGGCATCCCCGGCCCCGGGGGTCCCTGTAGCGAGATCTTCATCGACCGTGGTGCTGAGTACGGACGTGACGGTGGTCCGGCCGTCGACGAGGACCGCTTCATGGAGATCTGGAACCTGGTCTTCATGCAGTACCAGCTGAGCGCGGTGCGCTCGAAGGTCGACTTCGACGTGGCCGGGCCGCTGCCCGCCAAGAACGTCGACACCGGCATGGGGCTCGAGCGGGTGGCCAGCGTGCTGCAGGGCGTCGACAACCTCTACGAGATCGACGAGGTCTTTCCGGTGCTCGACGCCGCCGCCGAGATGGCGGGCAAGCACTACGGAGCCGTACCCAGCCACGTCGCGGCGCAGAGCCACCCCGACGATGTGCGCCTGCGGGTGGTGGCCGACCACGTGCGCACCTCGCTGATGCTCATCGGTGACGGCGTCACGCCCGGCAACGAGGGCCGAGGATACGTGCTGCGTCGGATGCTGCGTCGGGCCGTGCGTGCGATGCGACTGCTCGGGGTCGACGAGCCGACGCTGCCGCATCTGCTGCCGGTGAGCATGGAACGGATGAGCCAGAGCTACCCGCAGCTGCGCACGGACTTCGGCCGCATCAGCCAGGTCGCGTACGCCGAGGAGGAGGCCTTCCGGCGCACCCTTGCCAGTGGCACCACCCGCCTTGACACCGCGGTCGCCAGCGTCAAGGGCTCGGGCGGGTCGCGGCTGAGCGGTGACGAGGCGTTCGCTCTTCACGACACCTACGGGTTCCCGATCGACCTGACCCTCGAGATGGCCGCCGAGCAGGGGGTGGAGGTCGACGAGCCAGGTTTCCGCACCCTGATGAGCGAGCAGCGCGGCCGAGCCAAAGCCGACGCCCGGGCCAAGCGGCACGCGCATGACGACACGCTCGTCTACCGGGCTGTGGCCGACCGGATCGGTCGTGAGGTGGAGTTCACCGGCTACGACCAGGTGGCGACCGAGGCCACCGTTCGCGGACTGATCCGTGACGGTGCGGCCGTCGATCGCGCCGCGGCCGGCGACGAGGTCGAGGTGGTGCTCGACCGCACGCCGCTCTACGCCGAGTCAGGTGGGCAGCAGCCCGACCACGGCCGCATCCGCCTCGCGAACGGCACGCTGTTGGAGGTGAGCAACGTCCAGCGCCCCATCACCGGCCTCGTCGTGCACCACGCCACGGTGCTCGAGGGCGAGGTCGCGGTGGGCCAGACCGCTGAGGCGGAGGTCGACGTCGCGCGGCGCCGGTCGATCTCGCGCGCCCACACGGCCACCCACATGGTGCACCAGGCCCTGCGTGACGAGCTCGGCCCCACCGCCACCCAGGCCGGTTCGGAGAACTCACCCGGCCGCCTCCGGTTCGACTTCAAGTCGCTGAAGGCGGTCTCGCCTGCCGCCATGGGTGAGGTCGAGGCGCGCATCAACGCTGTACTGCTCGACGACCTCTCGGTCACGGCCGACGTCATGGGCATCGACGACGCCCGCAAGCTGGGCGCGATGGCGCTCTTCGGCGAGAAGTACGGCGATCGGGTTCGGGTGGTCTCGATCGGCGAGTGGTCGCGCGAGTTCTGCATCGGCACCCACACGCCGCGCGTCGGCCAGATCGGCGTCGTCAAGCTGCTCGGTGAGAGCTCGATCGGGTCGGGTGTGCGTCGGGTCGAGGCGCTCGTGGGCACCGACGCGTACACCCACCTCGCCCGGGAAGCCGTGCTGGTGAATCAGCTGACGGCCACCCTCGGGGTGCCTCGTGACCAGCTGCCCGACCGGGTGGCGGGCCTCGTGGCGAGGCTGAAGGATGCCGAGAAGCAGATCGCGGCGGTCAAGGCGGCCCAGGTGCTCGGCGCAGCCTCGGCGCTCGTGGCGAGCGCTCGAGACCTGAGCGGGGTGACCTTCGTGAGCCATGACGCCGGCGACGACGTGGGCGCCGACGACCTGCGGGCGCTCGTGCTCGACGTGCGGGGCCGACTCGGCAACGACCGTCCGGTGCTCGTATCGATGGCGTCGGTCTCAGGCGGGCGACCCCTCGTCATCGTGGCGACGAACGGACGGGCCCGCGAGGCCGGGCTCAAGGCCGGCGCTTTCGTGCGGTCGGCGGCCAAGAAGCTCGGCGGCGGCGGCGGCGGGAAGGACGACATCGCGCAGGGCGGTGGCACCGAAGCGTCGCAGGTGCCCGCCGCGCTGGGCGCTGTGGAGGATGAGCTGCGTTCGCGGTCCGCATGAGTGCTGCCGTCGACGGGTCCGGAGCGTCTGTCCGCGCAACCGGGCGAGGTGGCGTGCGAGCGGGCGTGCGGGTCGGCGTCGACGTGGGGAGCGTGCGCGTCGGCGTGGCGGCATCCGACCCTTCGGCGGTGCTGGCCCACCCGGTGCGCACCCTGCGTCGCGACCTCGAGGGCGGCTGCGACCTAGAGGCGCTCGTCGTGCTGGTCACCGAGCTGGAGGCCATCGAGGTCGTGGTCGGACTGCCCCGGCTGATGTCGGGCGCGGAGGGTGAAGCGGCGCAGCTGGCCCGCGAGTACGCCCTGATCCTCGCCAGGCGGATCCAGCCCGTTGGGGTGCGGCTGGTCGATGAACGCTTGACGACTGTCGCCGCACATCGCAGACTACGCGACAGCGGCGTGCCCGGTCGGGGGCAGCGGGCCGTCGTTGACCAAGCTGCTGCCGTGCTCATTCTGCAGTCCGCCCTGGACGCCGAGGCGTCTACCGGGCGGCCCGTCGGCGAACTCGTCCCGGCCAGCGGCAGACCCCGGAAGAAGGAACGGCACCGATGACCGACCACTTGGAGTCATCCATCTTCGGCGATCACGACGACCACCCGGACGCCCGGGCCCTGGGGTACCACGAGGGCGGGCCCGAGGGGTCACCGTCCTCTGCCGCGGCGACGGAGACGGCGAGCCGCCGAGGTCGTCGGACCTCGCGCCGTTCCGGCGGTGCTGCCGGCTCGGGTAGGCCCCGACGTTCCAAACCGTCGCTCTGGCGGCGTCTGGTCGTCATCGTCCTGGCGCTGGCGGTCGTCGGTGGCGGCGTCACGGTCGCCTTCGTCGTGCTGCGGCCCGTGGTCGAGGGCTTGCTGGAGTCGAACGACTATCCCGGGCCGGGTGAGGGCGAGGTGTCGGTCAGGGTAGCCCCTGGCTCCGGAGGCTCAGCCATCGCTGACCTGCTGGTCAACCGGGGCGTCGTCAAGACGAGCAAGGCGTTCAACGATGCGGCGGCCACTGACGACCGGGCGAGCGGCATCCAGCCCGGGGTGTACACCCTCAAGGAGGCGATGAAGGCGAGCGACGCTCTCGCCGTGCTCGTCGACCCGGCCAACCGTGTCATCACCCGCGTCGTGATCCCCGAAGGCCTGTGGACCACCGAGATCTACGCGAAGCTCGCCCAGCAGACCGGCATCCCGGTGGCGAAGTACGTCGCGGCCGCGAAGGATGGCGCGGCGCTGGGTCTGCCCTCGTCGGCCAAGGGCGACGTCGAGGGCTATCTGTTCCCGGCCAGCTACGAGTTCGAGCCCGGATCCAGCGCGGCTGACCAGCTGGCGCAGATGGTGGCGCAGTCGACCAAACGCCTCAGTGCCCTGGGTATCACCCCCGACAAGATGGAACGCGTCGTCATCCTGGCCAGCCTGGTGGAGGGGGAGGCCCAGACCGCGGCCGACCGGGGCAAGGTGGCCCGCGTCGTCGAGAACCGGCTCGCTCGCGACACCCCGCTCGGCTTCGACTCGACCGTCAACTACATCTACAAGAAGCGGGGCGTGCCGACGCAGGCCATGCTCGACACCAACAGCCCCTACAACACGCGCAAGGTCAAGGGTCTGCCGCCTGGTCCGATCGCCAACCCCGGCGAGAACGCGATCAAGGCGGCAGTCGCTCCGCCGCCCGGCGCCTGGTTCTGGTTCACCACCGTCAACCTGTGCACGGGCGAGACGAAGTTCGCCGTCAGCGACGCCGACAACGCCAAGAACGTGGCGCAGTTCAAGGCGTGGTTCGCTGCCACCGGCGGCAAGTGCTGACCCCGGCCGAGTCAGCCGGCGCGGCGCACGGCGGCCCCGGGCCTCGCCGTTGCGCGGTCTGGGGCTCACCGATCGAGCACTCCCTCTCCCCGGTGCTGCACCGAGCCGCCTACGCCGTGCTGGGCCTGCACGGCTGGACCTACGAGCGGCGCGAGGTCGACGAGCGCAGCTTCGGGCCCGCTCTGGACGAGCTCGACGGAGTGTGGCGGGGGCTTTCTCTCACCATGCCGCTCAAGGAGGTCGGGCTGCAGAGGGCTGCGGCTGCCAGCGAGACCGCCCGGGCGACCGGCGGCGCCAACACGCTCGTGCGCCACGACGACGGCTGGCACGCGCACAACACCGACGTGTACGGCATCCAGGCTGCGCTTGCCGAGGTGCTTCCGACCGGTGCCGAGCTGACGACTGCGCTCGTCGTCGGTTCCGGCGCAACGGCGCGATCGGCGCTCGCGGCATTGGCGGGAGTCGGTGTTCGGCACGTGACCTTCATGGTGCGGGGCGCCGTTCGCGCCGAGACCGCGTCGCAGGCGGAGCGCAGCGGGCTCACGGTCGATGTCGTCCCGTGGGGAACCTGGCCATGCTGCGACGTCGTGGTGAGCACGGTTCCGCCTTCGGAGGTCGAGGGTCTCGACACCTTTCCTCGGCCCTCTCACGTCGGTTCGGGCGCCGTGCTCGACGTCGTCTACGGCTCGGGCGAGACCCCCCTCGAACGGGTCGCCGTGAGCCGGGGCTGGTGTCGCGCCCGCGGGGTCGACATGCTGCTGCACCAGGCCACCGAGCAGGTCCGGCTCATGACGGGGCGTCCTGCACCCGTCGAAGCCATGCGCGAGGCCCTCGACCACGTGCGCACCGCCTCCAGCGACGGGGCCCGGGACCAGGCGCCCCCGTCGTCAGCGCGCAGCCAGGCTCTGCCGACCACGTCGGGGCCGTGACCTGGGCAGCGGCGCCGGTCACACCCGGGTGGTTCGTGGCCGTCGTGGCGCTCGCCGGCGCCGCGGTGGGGCTCGTGCTGACGCCACGGCTGGCCTCTGGTGGGTACCGGATCGCCGACGAGTCCGGGCCGATGCCGTTCCCCAGCTGGGTGGTGACGCCCGTGACGGCGGCGGCGTGGGGCGTGCTGGCCTGGCGGGTCGGAGCGCTGGGCGAATACACGGTGACGCCGGCCCTGCTGACCTTCACCACGGTCGCCGTCGCCCTGGTGTGGATCGACGCCGACGTGCATCGGCTTCCAACCGGACTGGTGCGGCCGGCGACCGTGCTCGTCGGCGCCCAGCTCGCGCTCTCGTCGGCGGTGACCGGGGACTGGTCGTCGCTGCTCCGGGCCGGCGTCGGTGCTGTCGCGCTCCTGCTCGTCTTCCTGCTGCTCGCGCTGCTCGCGAGTGCCCTGGGCGGTGCGTTCGGTCTGGGTGACGTGCAGCTGGCGGCTCTGCTCGGCCTCAGCACCGGCTACCTCTCGGCGTGGGCGCCGCTCGTCACGACCTACGCCGCGTTTCTTCTCGGGGGAGCGTGGGCCCTCGGACGCATCGCCGTGCGTCGGGCAGATCGGCGCAGCGCCATCGCGTTCGGGCCCTGGATGCTGCTCGGCGGCTACCTCTCGCTGCTGGTCGAGGTCCGTCCCTTCCCCTGACTCTGGGTTCCCATCCGTGGTCCGGTTCCGGTGGCGGGTTGCCGCTCAGGGCCGCGGGAGGTCCGCCGTGGTCCGGTTCCGGCGGTGGGATGCCGCTTAGGGCCGCGGGAGGTTCGCCGTGGTCCGGATCCGGTGGGGAGATGCCGGGTTGGGGGCGCGGGGCGTGGGCCGTGGACGTGGGCCGGGCAGGCAACCGGGTGCATGGCAGGATCGAGTCATGTTGCGTTGGTTGACCGCCGGTGAGTCGCACGGCCCCGCCCTGGTGGCGATGCTCGAAGGACTGCCGGCAGGAGTCGAGCTCACGTCAAAGCACCTGCGGGGCGCCCTCGCACGGCGACGCCTCGGCTACGGCCGCGGAGCGCGGATGAAGTTCGAGCAGGACGAGGTGGAGTTCCTCGGTGGCCTGCGCCACGGGTTGACTCTCGGCTCGCCGCTCGCGATCCGCATCGGCAACAGCGAATGGCCCAAGTGGCAGACCGTGATGAGCCCGGAGCCGGTGACCGCAGCCGACTACGCCGACTCTGATGACGTCGGCGCCGAGAAGGAGGTCGCGCGCAACAAGCCGCTCACGCGGCCCCGTCCCGGCCACGCCGACCTCGTCGGCATGCAGAAGTACGGCTACGAGGACGCCCGTCCGGTGCTCGAACGGGCCTCGGCCCGTGAGACGGCGGCCCGAGTCGCCCTCGGCGAGGTGGCGGCCCGCTTCGTGGAACAGGCCTACGGCATCCGCTTCGTGTCCCACACCGTCGCCATCGGCACCGCCACCGCCACGCCGGGCGCGAGCCTGCCGACCCCCGATGACGTCGAGACCCTCGACGCCAACCCGGTGCGCGCCTTCGATCAGGCCGGCGCTGCGGCGATGGTCGCGGAGGTCGACGCCGCGAAGAAGGAGGGCGACACCCTCGGAGGGGTGGTCGAGGTGCTCGCCTACGGTCTGCCGCCCGGGCTCGGCTCGCACGTGCACTGGGACCGCAAGCTCGACGCCCAGCTCGCTGCGGCCCTCATGAGCATCCAGGCCATCAAGGGTGTTGAGATCGGTGACGGCTTCGAGACCGCCCGCCGCCGAGGCTCGCAGGCCCACGACGAGATGGACATCGTCGACGGCACCATCACCCGACGCACCGGTCGGGCCGGCGGAACCGAGGGCGGGATGTCGACCGGTCAGGTGCTGCGCGTGCGGGCCGCCATGAAGCCGATCAGCACCGTGCCGCGTTCGCTCGCCACGGTCGACGTCTCGACGGGTGAGGCGGCCACCGCCATCCACCAACGATCCGACGTGTGCGCGGTTCCGGCGGCGGGGGTCGTGGCCGAGGCCATGGTCGCCCTCGTCGTGGCCCAGGCCTGCCTCGAGAAGTTCGGGGGCGACTCCGTGGTCGAGACCGCGCGCAACCACGCGGGCTACCTCAACGGCATCCGAGAAGGACTGCGCACATGGTGACCGACGGAGCCCACACCGCCAAGCCCGAAGACCGTCCGGTCGCCGTCATCGTGGGCCCGCCCGGCGCGGGCAAGTCGACCGTTGCGGCAGCCCTCGCCGAGCGGCTCGGCCTGTCGGTGCACGACGTCGACACGGCCATCGAGGATGCCGAGCAACGATCGATCTCTGACATCTTCGTCGACGACGGGGAGGCCGCCTTTCGCGCGCTCGAGCGCGCGGAGGTGGCCCGGGCGCTCGCGACCGAGGTGGGCGTCATCGCCCTCGGCGGGGGAGCGGTCATGCACGCCGAGACCGAGGCCGACCTGGTCGGTCACGTCGTCGTCTTCCTCGACGTGGCCATCGCCGACGCGAGCAGACGCATCGGCTTCGACCGTTCCCGCCCGTTGCTGTCGGTCAACCCGCGGGCCTCGTGGACGAACATGATGAACGCCCGCCGGCCGACCTATGGGCGGGTCGCCACCTATCGCGTCGACACCGCCGGACGGACCCCCGATGCGATCGTCGACGAGATCGTCGGCCTCCTCGAAGCACCCTCTGGGCCGTCAGCGTGAACCAAGCCGCGCAGGTGACGACGATCGCGGTCGGCGACGACTACGACGTGCTCATCGGCTCGGGCGTGATGGCCCGGATTGCCGACCAGCTCGGTGACGGTGTCGAGCGCGTGCTCGTGGTGCACCCGCCGACCCTCCCCGAGCTGACCGCCAGGGTGGCCCACGCGCTCTCGGCGCGAGGGTTGGACGTTCACCTCGCTCCGGTGCCCGACGCCGAGGGCGCCAAGACGATCGCGGTCGCGGCCGGCCTCTGGGCTGCGCTGGGGCAGGCCGGCTTCACCCGCACGGATGCCGTCGTCGGCCTCGGCGGTGGCAGCGTGACCGACCTGGCCGGTTTCGTCGCCGCCACGTGGCTGCGCGGGGTGCCGGTGGTACAGGTGCCGACGACCCTGCTCGGGATGGTCGACGCCGCGGTCGGGGGCAAGACCGGCATCAACACGGCCGAGGGCAAGAACCTCGTCGGCGCCTTCCATCCGCCCGTCGCCGTGCTGTGCGACCTCGACGTGCTGACGACCCTGCCCGAGACCGATCTGGTCGCCGGGCTGGCCGAGATCCTCAAGTGCGGGTTCATCGACGACCCCGTCATCCTCGATCTTGTCGAGGCCGATCCCGTCGCGGCCCGACGCGCCGACAACCCCGCCCTGCGCGAGATGGTCGAGCGGGCCGTGCGGGTCAAGGCGCGCGTCGTGGCTGCCGACCTGCGAGAGAGCTCGCTGCGCGAGATCCTCAACTACGGGCACACGTTCGGCCACGCCATCGAGCAGGTCGAGCAGTTCGCCTGGCGGCACGGCGAAGCGGTCAGTGTCGGCATGGTCTACGTCGCCGAGCTGGCGAGACTCACAGGTCACCTGCCGGGGGAGGCGGGCGCAGCGCTCGTCGCCCGGCACCGCTCGGTGCTCACCGCGGTCGGCCTGCCCACTCGCTACCGCGACGACCGCTGGCCCGAGCTGCTGACCGCGATGGGTCGCGACAAGAAGTCGCGAGGCTCCCGGCTGCGTTTTGTCGTGCTCGACGGGCTGGCCCAGCCGACCCGGCTGGAGGGCCCGAGCCCCCAGCACCTCCGAGCCGCCTACCGGCTCGTGTCGACGCCCGCGCCGCCGTCAGCCACGCACTCCACGCCGGCGGCGGCATCCTCGGACTCTCACTAGACTCGCGGCATGACGGCGCCGA
>JBDTVJ010000077.1:0-16410 GCA_040007275.1 Terracoccus sp. | reverse complement strand
TCACCGACAGCTACTTCATCGTCGCGCACTTCCACTACACCGTCTTCGGCACCGTGGTCTTCGCGATGTTCGCCGGTTTCTACTTCTGGTGGCCCAAGCTGACCGGTCGCATGCTCGATGAGAAGCTCGGCAAGATCCACTTCTGGCTGCTCTTCATCGGCTTCCACACGACCTTTCTGATCCAGCACTGGCTCGGCATCGAGGGCATGGCCCGTCGCTACCCCGACTACCTTCCAGCAGAGGGCTTCCAGCTGTTCAACCTCATCTCGACGGCGGGCGCCGGACTGCTCGGCGTCTCGACCCTCCCGTTCCTGTACAACGTCTGGACGACCTGGCGCCACGCCCCACTCGTCGACACGCATGACCCCTGGGGCCACGGCGGGTCGCTCGAATGGGCCACCACGTGCCCACCCCCACGGCACAACTTCAGCTCGCTGCCCCGCATCCGCTCCGAACGGCCGGCGTTGGACCTGCACCACCCTCAAGCCGCGTCGCACCCAGGCCCACGGCCCGAGGCAGCCACGTTGGCCGAGGTCACGCCGGCCGGAGTCAGGCCAGGCCACAGCTGACGACGTCTCGGCGGGTTCGCCCCCGTGTCAGCTTCACTCCCCAGACGACGCGGCGTCTTCCAGAGGAAGGGTTGCGTGCAAAGACGTCCCCATTCCTCGGGGACTGGTGATGGTGAGCTGACCTCCGCCGGCCTCGACACGGTCGAGCAGCCCGATCAGACCCGTGCCGCCCACGAGGGCTGCACCACCGCATCCGTCATCGCTGACGACGACCGTCACGACGTCGCCGTTCAGCGTCACGTCGACGTCGGCATGGGTGGCGTGGGCGTGCTTCACGACGTTGTTCAGGGCCTCGGCGACGATGAAATAGGAGGTGGTCTCGGTCTTGACGGGAAGACGCTGCGCGGCCACCCGAACGTCCACCGGCAGAGCCAGATCGGCCACGAGCGACTCCACCCCGGCGCGAAGGCCACCCAGGATCAGAGCCGCAGGAAGGATGCCGTGAACGATCTCTCGGAGGTCGTGGCTGGCTCGGACAGCATGGGCCAACGCCTCCTCGACGAGGGACGCGGCGGCGTCAGCCTCGTCAAGGACGTCTCGGGCCAGGTTGAGGCTGATGATGGTGTGGACGAGTCGCTGCTGTGCGGTGTCGTGCACGTCGCGTTGCAGCTGTCGGCGAGTCTCATCCGCCGTCGCCACCACGCGGGCCCGGGAGGCGCGGAGGTTGGCCTTGTTCTCCGCGTTGGCGATCGCGGCCGCGGCCAGGTCGGCAAACTGCGTCAGTCGCTCGAGTGACTCCTTCGAAGCGGACGTTTCGGGTCTGTCGGTCGCCAAGACACCCCAGACGCGTCCCTCCACGATGACGGGCACGACGATTCCGGTGCCGATCCCCAAACGGTCGGTCAGCTCGGTGCGTGCACTGTTGTCGGCGCTGATGGTCGTGGGGCGGCCAGTGCGCAGCACGATCTCCAAGCCACCGGAGACGCGGCCGCGCAACCCGACGACAGCCGGACTGCCTGACACGGCAACGACAACGGCGTCCTGGCCGGGTCCGTAGCGCAGCAGCGCGGCAGTGAGGTCACCGAGCAGTCGCGAGGCTTCCGTGGCCACAGCGACGAAGACGTTCTCCAGCGGCTCACCGCGGGCGACCAGCTCAGCGACTCGGCGAAAGGCCGAATGCTCGTCGACCAGTACCTGCCGGTCACGTCTGGCCCGCACCGCCGAGACCGCGGTGCCAGCAAGCTCTGCGAACCTCGTCAGCTGATCCTCGATGCCTTGGGGCAGCGGGTCGCCGACGGCGACCAGTACTCCCCAGGGTTTGGTGCGGACGAGCACCGGGACGGCCACGATGGTGCTGAAGCCGAACCGGTGCGCGACCTGTTGCCACCCGCTGCCTGCAGTGACCGGGCCCTCGACACGAGCCGGCCGGCCGGTACGCCAGACTCTCTGAACCGGACCGTCACCGCCATCTGTATCGCGCATCCCAACCACGATCCCGTCGGGTGCACCAACAACGGCAACGATCACGCTCGAACCGCCCGGATCGAAGCGCAGTAGGTTGACGAACCTCACCCCGGTCAGTCGAGAGGTCTCGGCGACAACCGCTTCGAGCACCTCATCGCCCAAGGTCTCCCGTGCCGCAAGCTCGGCAATGCGTCGGAGCGCCGCTTGCTCGTCGGCCACGCGTTGCAGGTCTGCACCGGCTTCGCTGTTGGCGACAGCGGCCGCAACGAGCTCGGCGAACATGTTCAGCCGGTACTCGGTTCCGACCGGCAGCGGAGCGGAGCCCGAGGTTGCGGTCAGCATGCCCCACACCGCGCCGCCTAGCTTGATCGGCGCCGCGACGGCAGCACCCAGACCGAAGCGAACGGCGAGATCGGCGTCGCGCTGCACCGTGTAGTCATCCACCCGCACCATACGGCCGCGGCGCCGCACTCGGTCCGGAAGGGTCTTGGGTTCGAACCGGATTCTCGCGCCCAGCGGCGCCGGCCCCCCGTGAACGGCGACGACGACCAGCTCATCGCCCCCGAGGAACCGTGACAAGGTCATCGGCTGACCGTTGAGCAGGTCGGCCGCCTCCGCCGCCACGGCGTCGAAGATCTCCTGCTGAGGAACGGCCCGGGCGACCAGCTCCGCGACCTTTCGCAATGCCGTCTGCTCGTGGGCGAGCTGCCGGATCTCCTGCTGCGCTTGACTGTTGGCCAGAGCGACGGTGACAAGCTCGGCGAACTGCTCGAGACGCTGGCGGTCGCCAGCCAGCTCGGCCCGCTCCGCGCCGAGAGCAGCCAAGGCACCCCACAAGCGGTCGTTGACGATGATCGGCAGGCTCGTCGTGGTGATGCCGTACGCCTTCTGGAAGATCCGGGTCACGATCGCGGAGAGATCAGGCCGTGGCGTCGACCTCGGCCCGGACAGCGCGCGGCGCAAGACGCGGTGGTCCTCGACGGTGGTGCTGATCTCGAGGTCGAGATCGATGGGGGCGTCATGACCCGCAACGACGGTGAAGGTCGGGTCGGCGTCGAGGCGGGCGAGCACCACGCCGCGTTCAGTGAGAGCCGATGCCCCTGTCGCGACCGCAGCAAGGAGCTCAGGTTGGGAGACGCCTTGGGCGACCAGCTCGGCGACGCGACGAAGGCCCACCTGAAGCTCGACCAGCGACGTGAGCTCAGCCCGCGCTCGGGCGTTGGTGATGGCGGTCGCGGCCAGCCGGGCGAAGGACTCGAGGCGCGCTTGGGTCGCCGCCCGTAGCGTCAGATGGTCGGCGAGCACGGTGATGGCGCCCCAGACCCGACCGGCCGCGATGATCGGGGCACCGATCCCGCTGGTCAGGCCGAGCTCACGTGCGGTGGCGGCGTTCCGGCCGGGAACGTCGTCGTAGCTGTCGAAGCGGAAGGAGTGCCCGGTGGCCCAGACGCGCTGCGCCACACCGTCGCCGTCACGGGCCAGACGCATTCCCACGTGCATGACGTGGCGAACCGCGTCGGCGCCCTGCATGGACACGATGACCGCCTGGCCGTCCGCTTCGTAGCGCAGCAACGTCGTGAAGTGCCCCCCACACAGCTGATGCGCTTCCATAGTGACTGCGTCGAACACCTCCGACGACCCAGAGTCCGCAGCGACCAGCTCGGCGATCCGTCGTAGGGCCGACTGCTCGGCGGCTATTGCCTGCAGCTGGACACGACTCTCGGCGTTGGCCAACGCGAGGGCGACCAACGCGTTCACCTCCGACATCAGCGATGCTGAGTCGTCGGAGAAGGGCTCAGATCGCTCGCAGGCCGCGACGGTGGCCCCCCAGGTCTGCGCCCCCAAGACGATGGGCACCACGACACTGGAGCGGACGCCGAGGATGCGGACTGCATCAACGGGAGCTCGGGGCCCCGTGAGGGCGCCAGTGAGGGTGCCAGAGTCGAATCGCGAGGTGCAGCCAGTATCGCGGACCATCCGCAGCTCGTCGTCGAGCGACCGGGGCAGCCCGCCGGGGGCCATCAGGTCGGGGGCGTTCCATCCCGCCAGCGGGGTCATCGTGTCGCCAGCCTCGAACCGCAGCAGTGACGTGAGGTCGGCGTTCACCAGCTTCGCGACCGCCACGGGAACCGCCGCAAACAGCTGTTCGAGCGGCACCGCCCGCGCCACCAGCATGGAGACGTGGCGCAGCGCACCCTGCTCGCGCGCAATCCGCGCCGCCTTGGCGCGGGGCGGGATCTGCCCACTGCCCATCGAACTCCGTACCTATCCAGATCGTCTTGGCCGGCACTTCCAAACTACCTGCTGAGACGATCTGGCGTCGCTCACACAGATGCCTGGCCTGGCAGACCCCACAATAAGCGAGAACGTCAGCGTCATGAGTCCTTCCGCCACGGACAGGGTTCACTTCGGCGACCTGGGTGTCAGAACGTCAGGCTGAACACCCACGCCGCCAAGGTCATGGTCGTCAGCGTCACCAGGACGATGCCGATGAGGTTCAGCCAGATGCCGCCGCGGATCATCTGCGCGACCGTGACGTAGCCGGAGCCGTAGGCGATCGCGTTCGGCGGCGTCGCCACCGGCAGCATGAAGGCGCACGTCGCCGCGAGGGCGACGGGGATGGTCAACAGCATCGGGTTGAGGTCGAGGCCGAGCGCGATGCCTCCCGCCACCGGTAGGAAGGTGGCAGCGGTCGCCGTATTGCTGGTCAGCTCGGTCAGGAACAGGATGACGGTCGCGAGGATCGCGACGACGAGCAGTACCGGCAGCACAGACAGGGCGCTCGCCTGCTGACCGATCCACTTCGTCAGGCCAGAGCTGGTGAACTGCCCGGATAGGGCGAGCCCGCCGCCGAACAGCAGCAGGACCCCCCAGGGCAGCTCCTTGGCCGATTCCCAGTCGAGCAGGCGCACCCCTCGAGCGGCCCCTCCAGGCAGGATGAACAACAGCACACCGATCGTCATGGCGATCCCGGAGTCGCTGATCGGCGACGTGTCGAAGACCAGCGGGAAGCCGATCCAGCTGACCGCCGCAAGAACGAAGATCGCGAGCACCCGCTTCTCGCCGGTCGAGGTCGGTCCGAGCTTTGCGAGCTCGGCGTCCATCAGCTGCCGGCCGCCGGGAATCTCCTTGATCTCCGGCTTGAAGAGCACCTTGGTGAGAAGCAACCACGCGATCGCCGTGAAGATGATGGCGAGCGGCAGCCCGACGAGCATCCACTGGCCGAAGCCGACCTCGATGTCGTGGGTCTCCTTGAGGTAGCCCACGAGCAGAGTGTTCGGCGGGGTGCCGATGATCGTGGCGAGAGACCCCAGCGACGCGGCGTAGGCGATACCGAGCATGAGCGCCGTGCCGAAGTTCGACTTGATGATCGCGTCCTTGACCGTGTCGCTCTGCGGGTCGACAGCCGCGAGATCGGCGCCCGCGGCACCGTCACCGTCAGTCTCTCCGGTTGCATCGCTTGCCCCCAGGTTGCCGACGAGCAGGAGCACCGAAACGCCGATCGGCAGCATCATGACGGCCGTCGCCGTGTTCGAGACCCACATGGACAGAAAGCCGGTCGCGATCATGAATCCGGCGATCACCTGCGACGGCCTGGTGCCCATCGCCCGCACGGTCAGCAGCGCGATCCGACGATGCAGGTTCCAGCGCTGCATCGCCAGAGCCAACATGAAGCCGCCCATGAACAAGAAGATGATGCTGTCGCCGTAGCGAGCTCCGACGGCATTGAACTCGACGTCCTCACCCAAGACCGGGAAGACAACGAGCGGCACCAGCGCCGTCGCCGGGATGGGAATGGCCTCGGTCATCCACCACAACCCCATCAGCACGGCGGTGGCCGCCGTCAGCTTCGCCCCATGGGCGAGGTCCGCGGGAAGCAGCCCATAGACCACGGCCGCGAGCACGAGCCCGCTCGCCAGACCGAGCCAGTTGCGGCGCGACTCGTTCAGAGACTCCGCCGGCGCTGCCTCACCAGGGGAACGCTGCTCGACCTCGGCACCCCGAGCCGGGTCGGGCGCGTACTTGCGCAGATGTTGTCCGGGAACCTCGGGCATGACCGGGTCTCCTTCGCAGGTGGTGACGACGTCGTCGAGACCGCAGTCTAGGCCCGCAGCATGCGCCGAAAGTGGACCCGCGACCCGGCCATCGTGGAGGCCAACACGATCGCCGTGTGACGCAGAGGCTCATGAGGCACTGGGTTCTCAACTGGGGCAGTGGATCTGCATTGCCCGGATCGCCACGTGCAACCGTCCATCGTGGCCTCAGGGGCTCACCTGGCAGCTCAGGGCGGCGACGTTCACGTTCACTTCGTATGAGGGCTGCTCGTGAGGGCTGATGAGCCGGCCCCGATGGCAGTTTCGGAGGTTGGGGCCGAACTGGTGGGGACGGGCAGCGTACCCGGGGTCGCGGGTGGCCTCGCGCATCGACCGGATCTGGTGGGTGGTGACGTGGTGGAGCGAGGAGGGGGTGCCCAGCCTGACCCCTCGTGTCGGTCCTCGCGGGTGTTGTCGTTGTGACGCTGGCCCTAGGCGAACCAGCCTTCTGCCCTCAACTGGTCCCATATACGTTGCACGACGGCGCCGCCCCGCCTTGCCACCGTGTGCTGGTCTGCCACCAGCAGGGCAGAGTCGAACAGCTGCCATCTTCCATCAGTCATCACGTTGCGGACAAAGGTGCCGTTCGCGTACAGGAGGTTCACCAACGGTTGGGGCGGTAGGGCACCGGATCCGACGAGGAAGCCACTCACATCGATGGAGACCAGGTCTGCCTTGGCGTCGGCCTTGATGCGACCGAGATCTGGCCGATGCAAGCCGTCGGCCGCCACCCGGGTAGCGCCGAGGACGGCATCCAGTGGGCGCGGTGACCGGCTCGGAACGGCATCCGTCGCGCCGATGGCACCGTGTCGTGCCTGACCCTTGAGGACAGCCAGCTTGATGTTCTCGACGTAGTCGTTGGAGTGGGTGTCAATGCCGATATTGACCCGCACTCCGGCCGCGAGCATCTCGGGGTAGGGCTGGAGCGAGCCGCTGGCCCCTCCCGCGGAGGGGCAGGTCGCGTAGGTGTAGTCCCGCTTGGCCAACAGGGGCGGATCGAGGGCCAGATCGGCCCCGGACATGTGGGCGCCGAAGACGGGCACGTCGAAGAGGCCGAGCGAGTCGGCCCAGGCCACCGGCCGGCTCCCCCACCTGCGCTGAACGGTCGCGGCTTCACCGGCGCCCTGAGCCAGGTGCAGGTGGATACCGTTCCCGAGCTCCTTCGCGGCGGCGAGCACCGCGGCTACGGTTTCGGGAGTGTGCGTGTCGGTGGCGTGAGGGGACATCATCGGTCGAATGCGGTCATCGAAGGAGTGGTTCCAGCGCAGCCCGAACCGGCGGTTCGCCTCGATCTCGGCCAGTGTCTCAGGAATGGAGGCTTCGAAGACCGGCTCGTTCACGACGGGCCAGAACGAGAAGAGTCGAGGAACCCCCGGCACCATGCCGGCCGGGTAGCCGCGAACTCCCCACGGGCCGGCCACCCGCACATACGACTTCGCCTGTCGCAGGCTCAGTGACTGCTCGACCTGGGTGGTGCATCCCGAGCGGATGAGCTCTGCAAGGTTGTACGCCGTCAAGGCGTCCATGTCCGTGTCATCGAGCTGTTCGGCCAGCTCGAGCGGACGCACGTAGCTGCGCGTTCCCTCGAACGTCCCCCGGGTGCAGGAGCCGCCCGCCACGTGGGTGTGGCCGCTGATGAAGCCTGGGAGCACGAGCTGGTCCGTCAGCCGCACCCGACGGGCCTTGCCGCGTATCCGCCCTTCGCGAACCTCCACGATCCGGTCTCGTACCACGTGGATGGACACGTCACGCTTCAGCACCGGCCCAGCTGGCTCCTCGACGAGCGCCCACCCGGCTTCGATGATCACCTCCCGCCCGTGCGGGGCGGGGGTTGATGGCGGCGAGGCCGCAGCGGCGGCGGGCATTGCCACTCCAGCCGTGAGGCCAGCGGCGCCAACGCCGGCAATCAACGAACGACGGGACAGGGACTCAACCATGAGATCTCCGAGCGAGCGACGAACTGCAGGTTGTATGCACCCAAGCTGAACAGGACAGCTCCTGTCAAGAGTGCAACTCTGTGTTGGGCCAACATCGCGTTGACTGGACGGCATGCCTGGCCGATGTGTATACAACCTGGCGTCCTGAGTTCCGACGTGAGGGTGAGCGCGCAGTCAGTTCACTGCGTAGCCCCGAGGTTGCGCACGACTGGGTGACCGTGCAGCTGGTGGCCGCTACCGGCCCGGGCACCTGGCGGCCCCGCGATCCCTTCCCGTGAGGCGGTGTCGTGGAGGACCCAGCGATCGGCACGGGGAGGGAACTGAGCGGGGGTTCCCGGTGTGGGTGTGACAGCCGTTGCGGTCACCGACGGGGCAAGGTCTGACCGTCGGGCAGCGCGCGGCCGCTCAGGAGTGCCACGAGCGAGCCACTGTTGTCACGGACGAGCTGGCCGGTTCCCCAGCTCCAGCCGGTGTCTTCAGCCTCGAGCCGGATGCCGGTCAGGTCGACCCCGAACACGACGCCTTCTGCGGCAGTGAGCTGCTCGAGCACAGCGGTCATCGCGTCTGTCGGTGCGACCGCAGGCCGACCCAACGCGACCGTCACGTCCAGGGAGTGGATGACCGCATGGCTCAGCGCGCCATCAACGCCACCCCCGGGCGGTTGCCACGCGTGCAGTCTCTGCGATCGAAGGTCATCGAGCAGGTCGGCCTCGGACAGCCGAGCGTCCCTCGCGGCCACGGCGTCAGAGAAGAGCGTGAAGTCGCCGCCGGCCGCCCCCAGCTGGGCCCCGAACTGCTCGGGGGTCAGCCGCGTCGGCATCGTGACATGAGCGACCACGTGGCGCACCAGCCAGTTCTCGCACAACGAGGGGGCGTCCCACGGGCGGACGTCCGAGGCGGTGAGCAGATGGGCGAGCCCGTTGTAGGTCGGCGCCACCCACGACTGCGGGTCGGTCATGATCGGCCTTTCGATGTTGAGTGAGCGAGGTATTGCTCGAGCTTGTCCAGGGAGGTGAGGAAGCCGGCGCGGGCCTCGGGCAGGCGCATCGCCTCGGGCGCGTTCCGCTGACGGATCTCGACGGCGGTCTGCCCGTCGTCGAGGTCGGTGAAAGTGCTCGTGGTGTGCATACCGGTCGTCGACTCGACCCAGGCGAGCCGTTCGGGCGGGACCACCTCGGTGAAGTGGGCGATCATCCGGTAGCTGCCGTGCTCACCCACCATGAGGGTCTCGAACCGACCACCAGGGTGCAGTTCGACGACGATGCCCTCGATAGGGGTATTCATACCGGCCGGGCCCCAGAACTGGGCGAGCTCGGAGGGATCGGTCAGACATCGCCATACCCGCTCGCGCGGCGCGCGCAGCACCCGCCGGTAGACCAGTTCGTCGTCGCTCACTGGCCCTGCCCCTGCTCGTTGGCCAGGTGTGTCTCCAACCGGTCCATTCGCTTCGACCACGTGCGCCGGCTCTGCTCGATCCACGAGAGCGCGGCCTCCAGCGCCTCGGGTTCAAGCCGACAGGGCCGGGTCTGGCGCAGCCGTCCTTGGCTGATCAGGCCGGACCGCTCGAGCACGCGGATGTGCTGCGAAACGCCCTGCAGGCTCATGGCGTACGGCTCCGCCAGCTCCTTGACCGTCGCCTCCCCCGAGCTCAGCCGGGTCACGATATCTCGCCTGGTGGGGTCGCTCAACGCGGTGAACAGGGCATCCAGCTGCTGATCCTCCATGGTGGGTACCATCCGGTTACTCAAGCCGTTACTTGATCAAGTGTCAACTAGAGGAGCTGCTGACTCGTGGAGCTGCTCACGGCGTCCTGCATTTCCGGACAGAGTCGACGCATCCCTCGGGGACGGACCTTCCCGGACTGGTCTGCGACGAGGGGTCAGCCGAGGCCCATGCCTTTCGCGGCCTCATGAAGCTGGCGCCGGGCCTCCGGGTGGGCGATCTTGTCGATGATGAGCCGAGCCTGGGCGCGCTGGCTGCGGCCGAAAACGTGGGCACACCCATGCTCGGTGACCAGCGCCGAGTGCTGAAATGAGGTCACCGGCCCGGTGAGCGCCGCCACGATGGTGGACGAGTCGCTCTTGGTGTGCCAGGACGGCAGCGCGATCACCGCTTGTCCGTTCCTGGAGTGCAACGCCCCCACCGTGAAGTCGGTTTGTCCGCCGAACCCCGAGTAGATCTGCCCGGAGACGTGGTTGGCGTTGGCCTGCGCGAACAGGTCGACCTGGAGGGCGGTGTTGATCGAGGTCATCGACGGCTGTCGGGCGATCATCCCCGGGTCGTTGGTGGTCTCGGTACGCATCATGCGAATCCGGGGATTGTGATCCACCCACCCGTACAGCTCGGGTGAACCGAACAGGAACGTGGCCACGATCGGGCGGGCTCGGTCCATCGCTCCCTGCCGCTCGAGCGCGAGGGTGCCGTCGCTGATCATCTCCGACCACACGGCCAAGCCCTTCCGCCCGGTGAGCGCACTGAGCGTCGCGTCGGGAATCGTGCCGATTCCCAGCTGCAGGGTGCACCCGTCCTCGACGAGCCGGGCGACCTGCGCACCGATAGCAGCAGCGACGGGGCTGGCGGCGCTCGGAGGCGGTGAGGTCAGCACCTCGTCGACCTCGATGGCCACGTCGATCAGGCCGGTGTCGATTTCGCTGTCTCCGAAGCAATAGGGCATGCGGGGGTTGAGCTGGGCGACAACCAGACCTCCTCTGGCGCGCGTCTGCTCGATGGCGGCGACGAGAATGTTGACTTCGATACCGAGCGAGACCTTTCCGGAGCTGACGGTCGAGGTGTGCAGCAAGACCACGTCAGGTGGTCGGGAGCGCGTGAAGAGCCGCGGAACGAGGGAGAGCCGCATCGGGAGGTAGTCCAGCCGGCTTCCTCGCCCGCGCATGCCGCGGCCCACGAACGGGGTCTCATAGATGACGCCCTCCCGGTCCGGAAGTGACAGTTGGGCGTTGAGCATGAAGAGGCGGTAGCGCTCGGTGGCGGTGTCGAACAGCGAGACCAGTCGCTGGGGTGTCGCGAAGTTCCCGCTGACGACCACCCGCGGTTCTGGTTTGCCCAGCCGCTCGAACTCCTGGGCCAGCTGTTCTTCGGAGACGATACGCATTAGCTGCTTCCCTGCCTTTTCCGTTGCCGCACCAAATGACCTCGCTACACCGCAGGCGTGGCGTCCACCCGATCTCTCGACCCTCAGCCGGCGCTGTCCTATCCACTCTCTGGCAATCCCCTCAACGCGGTCAGAGGCGAACGTCCCACAAGGTAGAAGTCATTCGGGCTCTGTCCCATCGCTCGGCCAGTCACTCGATTCTGTTGTGGCGCAGACCGATCGGGGTTTGCTTCTGGGGATACAGGGGTCGATGCAACGGCAGCCAGTGGGACTGAACATAGCTGATTGAAGGACTCATCCGTCTCGCTCGAGCATCATCACGACGTCAGCTGCGCCCAGCGTCAAGGCATCACCACTCTCGTTCCATGGTGCTGTCACGTGATCTTCCCGCCCAGGGTCCAAGCCCGGCCCGCCGAAACAACGTCGATCGAGACGACGGCTGGTGGCCCCGACCTCGTGGTCACGGGCACGGCGCCGTCCCCGAGCCAGGACGCTAGGCGTTTGACATCACCGCTGACGCATACGTGTGAAATCTGGCTCTCGCCCGCTGGATGTCGAACCGGCGTCGTTCCGGGAAGCGGCGTCTGAGACCCCCACTGAATGAAGAACGGCAGATAGGGCTCGGCAGCAGCTTGCTCGACCCCGGCGAGCGTCCAGTCCAGAACCCGGTCATCGTCTGTTCGCCGAGAAGCGCCCGACGCGGCCAGTCCCAACCTCGTGCACACCGAGGCGAGATCGTCCGTGCGCACGGCCCATCCAAGCGGTCTGAAGCCGCCGTCGTCGGTGCGCGCTGCTGCCACCCACCGCCCGAAACTACTTCGAGCAGCGACGTGCGGATCCACCACTTCTACCAGCTCGAGGTAGCTGTCACCCATCGGCACGACACGGTTTGCCGTCCCCCAGGCCGGATGTCGCCCACCCGGAAGAGACGCCAGCCCATGCCCATCCAGAAGCTCTCGCGCGGCCAGATCAAGGTCGGTCACGGCAAAGATCACATGGTCAAGAGGCATGTCGACGACGCTAGCCGGACCCCAGGTGTTGCGGGGGTCCGTAGGCATGCCGCCTCGTCGAATGTGCTCAGACCTCGAAGGTCACCCCCTGCGCCAGCGGCAGCTCACCTGAGTAGTTGATGGTGTTGGTCGCCCGGCGCATGTAGGCGCGCCACGCGTCGGAGCCCGACTCCCTACCCCCACCGGTCTCCTTCTCTCCGCCGAAAGCCCCACCGATCTCCGCCCCCGAGGTGCCGATGTTGACGTTGACGATGCCGCAGTCCGACCCCGTGGCCGACATGAACAGCTCGGCCTCCGCCTGGTCGGAGGTGAAGATGCTCGACGAAAGACCCTGCGGCACCGCGTTGTTCAGTTCGACCGCGTCGTTGAACTCCGTGTAGGGCATGACGTAGAGGATCGGCGCGAAGGTCTCCTGGTGCACGACCTCGCTTTGTTCCGGCATCCGGATCACCGTCGGCGTGACGTAGTAGGCGTCCGGGCTCGCGTCGGCGAGAGCCCGCTCGCCACCAGCCATGATCTGCCCGCCAGCTGCCTTCGCCGCCTCGATCGCGGCCACGAAGGCGTCATGGGCCTGCTGGTTGATGAGGGGACCGACCAGGTTGGCGCCTTCCATCGGGTTGCCGACCGGCAGCTTCTCGTACGCGGTGGCGACGCGCTCGGTGATCTCGTCGATGACCGACTCGTGGGCGATGACGCGGCGCATCGTGGTGCACCGCTGCCCGGCCGTGCCCGCAGCCGAGAAGATGATGCCTCGGGCCGTCAGGTCGAGGTCTGCGCTCGGGGCGACGATCGCGGCGTTGTTGCCGCCGAGCTCGAGCAGGCTGCGCCCGAACCGTTCGGCCAGGCGTGGGCCGACTGCCCGGCCCATCCTCGTCGAGCCAGTCGCACTGACGAGCGCCACCAAGCCGTTGCCGACGAGCGCCTCACCGATCTCCGGTCCGCCGATGACCACTTGGCACAGGTCGGTACTGTGTCCACTCTCGGTCAGGGCGCGCTGCAGCAGGGCGTTCGAGGCGAGCGCGCACAGTGGCGCGGCCTCCGAGGGCTTCCAGACCACGGCGTCCCCGCACACGAGTGCCACGGCCGTGTTCCACGACCACACCGCCACCGGGAAGTTGAAGGCGGAGACGACGCCGACGACCCCCAGCGGGTGCCACGTCTCCATCAGCCGGTGACCGGGCCGCTCCGAGGTCATCGTCTTGCCGAAGAGCTGACGGGACAGGCCGACAGCGTAGTCACAGATGTCAATCATCTCCTGCACCTCACCCCGGGCCTCAGAGGTGACCTTGCCGACCTCGACGCTGACGAGCGTGGCAAGGTCGTCCTGGTGCTCGGTCAACAGCTCGCCGAGCCGCTTGACCACGCCGCCGCGCACAGGTGCCGGCACGACGCGCCATTCGCGGAAGGCGGCGTGCGCCCGGGCGACCGCGTCGTCGACCTCCGCGGGGGAGCTCCAGCGCACCGATGAGACCGTTGCACCGTTGATCGGCGAGCGACCGTGGTGGTCGCCGTCCAGCGCCGCGGGCTCGACGCCGCATCGCCGAGCGGCATCCTCAGCGATCTGGCGCAGGTCTTCGGCAGTGGGCAGGGCCGGGGCGCCGGCGCGGTCGGGCTCGTGGGTGGGGGTCATGCTGGTGCTCCTTCTCGGTGGGTGCGCAGTAATCGTGGGATCTCGGTCGTGGGGCGGGCCCTACACGATGTGCTTCTCTCGGAGCAGCTTTGCCTGCTCGAAGCGTCGGGCGTCGAAGGCCGAGACATCCACGAACGGTGCCTCGCCACGCACCAGTGACGACATCACCTCGCCCATGGCCGGGCCGAGCAGAAAGCCGTGTCCGGAGAATCCCGTCGCGTAGAGGAAGCGGCTGACGTCGGGCGCCTCGCCGATCAGCCCGTTGTGATCGGGCGTCACCTCGTAGAGCCCGGCCCAGCCGCTGGCGATACCGACGTCGGCCAGGGAGGGTACGCGGCGCTCGGCGGCGTCGATCAGACCTGGCAGCCACTCCTCTCCCCGGTCCAGCTTGAAGCCCACGGTCTCGTCCGGGTCTGACATGCCGATGAGCAGGCCAGGCCCCTCCTCGTGGAAGTAGAACGTCGTGGAGAAGTCGATCGTCATCGGCATCGTCTGGTCGAGGCCCGGGATCGGCTCGGTCACGACGATCTGCCGGCGCACCGGGTCGACGGGCAGGTCGACGCCGAACCAATCTCCGACCGTCCGGGACCAGGCGCCGGCGCAGCACACCACAGTTCCGGTCTCGATGCGGCCGGCTTCCGTGTGGACGGCCCGGATCGTGCCGTCGGTGAGCGCGCCGCCGGTGACGCGGCAGTTCGGGATGAGGGTGGCACCGGCGCGCCGGGCCGCCCGCGCGTAACCGAGGACCACCGACTCCGGGGTGCAGTGCCCGTCACGCGGGCCGTAGGCAGCCGCGATCATCCCCTCGGTGCTGATGATCGGGGCCAGGCGTTGGGCCTCTGCGGCGTCGATCATGTGGGTGTCGACGTCAAGTGACCGCTGCAGCGCAACGCTACGCTCGAAGTCTTCGACATCGGTCGGGTCGTCGAGCAGGAAGAGGTAGCCGTTCTGGCGCAGGTCGATCTCCTGGTCGAACAGCTGGCCGAAGCGCTCGAACACGCCCAGGCCGTAGTGGCCCATGACGATGTTGGCCTCGTCGCTGAACTGGGCGCGCACGCCGCCGGCGGCCTTGCAGGTCGAGCCCGACCCGAACGGGCCCTGGTCGAGCAGCACGACCTTCCCGGCGCCGCTGTGGGCCAGCGTGTAGGCGGTGGCGAGTCCGATCACCCCGCCGCCGATGACGACGACGTCCGCGTGGGTCGGGGCGATCGCACTCATCAGGCTTCTCCCAGTAGGGCATCGACGATCTCGGTCTCCGACAACAGCACCGTGGCTGCCGCCGGGCCGAGCGGGATGATGCTGTCCTTGCTCGTGACCCGGCTGATCCGGCCACCGTAGCCACTGTCGACGAGAGTGGCCACCACCCCCTCCGAGACGCCACCGGTGCGACGCGTCTCATCGACGATGAGCACCCGCCCGGCCGGCCGGGCCCGCTCGAGCAGGTCGTCGACCGGCAACGGCGCGAGCCAACGCAGGTCGTAGATGCTGGCCCGAGGAGCGCTCCGCCCCTCGGACGCGGCCCTCTCCCGCGCGGCCGCTACCGCCCGAAGACTCATCGACACCCCGTTGCCGAAGGTCACGACCAGCACGTCGGTGCCTTCCCCGTGCAGGGTTCCACGACCGACCTCGGCGAGGTCGGTGCCCCAGGCCTGCGGGGATACGTAGGCCGCGGTCCAGGCCCCGTCTGCCGGGTGCAGATCGCGCGAATGATACAGAGCGATGGGCTCGACGAGGACGCAGACCCTGCTCTCGCACCGGGCCATCGCAGCCAAGGCTCGCACGAGCCGAGGTGCCTCGGCGGCGCTGGAAGGTACCGCGACGACGAGCCCCGGGATGTCACGCAGCACGGCGAGCGAGTTGTCGTTGTGGAAGTGCCCCCCGAAACCCTTCTGATAGGCCAGGCCCGGCACCCGGACCAGCATCCCGTTGCCGAACTGAGCGTTGGAGAAGAACCGCAGCGTCGCCGCCTCGCCGCGCAACTGGTCCTCCGCGTTGTGCAGGTAGGCGAGGTACTGGATCTCGGGGACGGGCAGAAAGCCGGCGAGTGCCGACCCGAGGGCGATCCCCAGGATCGTCTGCTCGTCGAGCAGGGTATCGAAGACGCGGCGCGCACCGAACCGTCGGCGCAGCCCCCGGGTCACGCCGTAGACACCGCCCTTGACCCCGACGTCCTCTCCGAAGACCAGCACCTCCCGATGGGCGGCCATGAGGTCGGTGAGCGCGGCGTTGATCGACGAGGCCAGGGTCAGCTGGCCGGCATCCTCAGGCAGCTTCCCCCGGAAGACCTCGGATCGGTCGACGGCGAAAGTGGTGGACTCCGCTCGAACCCGCGACGGGGAGCCCTCGGTGAGCGGGCGCATGACGGCCTCGGCCGAGTCGAGACGAACCACCGGCAGCAGCCGCCTGACGTCGTCATCGACGCGGCGCCGGACCTGCTCGTACCAGTCCACGAGCTGCGCAGCGGTGCGCAGTCCCCGGGCGTGCAGGGCGCGGGCGGTAGCCACGAGCGGGTCAGCCGCGATGTCGTGCTCGATCTCGCGGCGGCTACGGTAAGCGTGCTCGACGTCAGACCCGGCGTGTCCCATGAGCCTGACCGTCGCCAGGTGCAGCACCACCGGCTGGCGACGGGCCCGGACGTGCTTGACCGCCTCGCG
>JBDTVJ010000076.1:0-16417 GCA_040007275.1 Terracoccus sp. | reverse complement strand
CGCCAACCTGGCCATCGCCCTCATGATGGCGGGTGAGCTCGACGAAGGACTGGCGCTGGCCCGGGCCGGCCGGCAGGCGATGTCAGAGCTCGGGCTGATGGGGCGGGCGGCGTTCTACGCCGAGCAGGAGCAGGAGGCGCTTCGCTGGCGCGGGAAGATCGCCGAGGCGGAGCAGCTGTTCGCCGACGCCATCGAGCCTGACATGGTGGCGTACCGGGCGACGTGGATGCGGTGCCGGCTGCTGCAGTCTCATGGCCGGTTCGAGGACGCGGCCCCCCTCGAGGCCGAGCTGTTCGAGCTCGGCACGCGCCGAGGGTTCTTCCACAACGATGACCTCGTCGAGACCCACGTGGAACAGCTCGTTGGCATCGCCGACTTCGCCGCGCTGCTGGCCTACCTGCCGGTTCCGCTCGAGCGCGCGGAAACGCAGGTTTCCGTGGTGGATACCGCGACCGCCGCCGCTTTCGCGATGCTGGGGCTCAGCGCCGCAGCCGATGCCGGCCTCCCCCCACCGGCCGACCTGCTGGGGCAGGCTGAGACGGCAGTCGATCGCGCCGAGGCCGCCCTCACCGACCAGTGGGCTGACACCCTGGACGGTCTGCACGTGCTGCTCGCTCGCGGCTATCGCGCCCGTCTGCAGGGCCGCTCCGGGGCCGAACTTGAGGCGCCCTGGCGTATGGCCGTACAGGTGTCGGCTCGCTTCGGAGCGTTCGTCTCCCTGCGACCCCGCCTCGAGCTGGCCCGGTCCCTGCTCGAGGGTGGCTCGCGTGACGAAGCCTGGCCGCTGCTCGTCGACTGCTGGGCCGGCGCCGCCGCGATGGGCGCGGGCCACTTCGAGCGCCAGGCGGCCGCCCTCGCCCGGCATCACCGCGTTCCACTTCGGGAAAGCGCCGCGGGCGCGGGGCCGCGGGCGCGCTTGACCGAGCGTGAGGCCGAGGTGCTCGACCTGATCGAGTCCGGAGCGACCAACCGCGAGATCGCCAACCGTCTCTTCATCAGCGAGAAGACCGTGAGCATCCACGTCTCGCACGTGCTCGGCAAGCTCGGCGTGAAGAACCGCGGCGGGGCCGCCGCGCTCGCCCGACAGGCTCCCGATTCCGGCTGACTCGACAATGACCCCCGCACGCTTGATTTCCATCACTGTGACCGGAGCCTTGCTGTGGGCCGAGATAGACCTTCGGCACTTGCGTCAAACTGGTTTCAGTGACGTGCCCTCGTCGGGCACGTGTCCGCAAGACTCGAACGTGCCAGAGATCCGGCCACGTTTCTGCACACCAAGCTGGGCCAGCATCATGCCGCCGTGCAGGTCAACGGATTCCCGGTGAGGTCGAGCGGTGATGAGCCGTCCGGGCCTCACTCGCCGGCGCTCACTCGATCCTCACGCCTGGGCTCAGTCGGAGTCTTCACCGACGGAGCCGAACCGGCGCTCCGGGCCTCACTCGCCGGCGCTCACTCGATCCTCACGCCTGGGCTCAGTCGGAGTCTTCACCGACGGAGCCGAACCGGCGCTCCGGGCCTCACTCGCCGGCGCCCACTCGATCCTCACGCCTGGGCTCAGTCGGTCTTTCGGCCGAACATGATGTCGTCCCAGCTCGGCACGCTGGGGCGACCCGACTTGCGCGATGGCGCTCGGCTGGGGGCCTTGGAAACGCCGCGTTCCTCCGCCGCGTTCTCGTCGACGAGGCTGGCGCCAGCCGCCTTGTCCGCAGGCACAAACGGCTCGGCCGCAGATTCGACCTCCGGCTCGGCAGGTGGCACGGTGGCGGAGTCATCCGCCGTCCCTTGGTCTTCGGGCTCAGACGGGGCAGCGGGCTCGGCGCCGGGCTCGACCTCGTGCTCGGAGGGGGCCTCGGGATTGGAGGGGGCCGAGTCTGCGTCGCCGTGTTCGGCCAGGTCGACCTCGGCCCTCTCGACGTCAGCGGCCGGGGGCGCGACCTGCGCCGCGTCAGCGGAGGCGACTGGTTGGTCAAGGGGGAGCGGTTCATCGATCATCCGCACCGTCGGGGCGGTCCCACCCGTCGCCGTGTCGTCGTCGATGAGGCGGGTGTCTCGCTCGTGCGCCGGCGGCGGGTCCCCGGCGTCGGCCGGGCTCATCGCCAGCTCTTCGAGGGGGAGCGCCTCGTCGGGTACGCGGTCGAGGCCGGGAGCCTCAGTGGCCTTCGACCGGCGCCGACGGCCGCGCTGGGAGGTGCGCTCTCGCATGGCGGCCATCAGGTCGACCGGTTCGGCGCGGCGCCGCTTCTCGGGCGCCCCGACGCCACCCTCGGCCTCGACGTCGTAGACCTGGCTCGGGCTGGCGGGCGGTTGCAGGTGAGGCGCCGGGATCGGGCCGGGCGTCTGCCCGTCTTCGTCCTCGCTCAGCCAGCGGGCCTCGTCGTCCGTGGCCGACACCGTGCGGGCCAGCTGGTCGAAGTCCCAGCCCGCCTGCCGCTGGCGACCACCCGCGGTGAACACCACGATGACGGTCCACCGGCCACTCGGTGCCCGGAAGGAGTCCCAGCTGGCGGTCCCGGGCTCGATCTCCCGTGAGCGCATCCGTTCTGCGACCCTCGCGTCGAGGGTCGGCGCGGTTCCGTGGGTGGCCCCACGCGGGCGCACTCGCACCTGACGCGCCAGCCCGGCGACGTACTCACGCTCACCCAGGATCGGGCCTTCGTAGCGATGCACCTTCTCGACCGGCCACCCGGCTCGCTCGGCCACCTCCTCGGCCGTCAGGCCGGCACGGATCATCGCCTGCACCTCCTTGGGGCGCAGGCCCTCGCCCACCTTGACCGGCAGCCGGCCCTGGCGGGGACGGTCGCGGCGGACGGCGTCTCTGAGCGACTCGTTGAGCGGCACCCGGAAGTGGATCCCCTCGTCGTCGGACAGCAACAGATGCGCTCCGAGGTCGTCGACACCGATGAACCTGAGGTCGTGCATGTCTGAGGTCTCCCGGTCGATCGATTGGTGTCAGCGGGTTCGAGCATGCCACCGCGCTGGGCGGCACGAAAGCGCCCACGCCGCACAGGTACCGTTTGAGGTGGTGCTCTCCACGAATCCGTCCGCTCAGCTCGCCCTCGACCTCGTCGGCGTGTTCGTCTTCGCGCTCTCGGGCGGACTCGTGGCGGTGAAGAAGCGGTTCGACCTCTTCGGCGTGCTCGTGCTTGCAGGCGCGGCCGGTCTCGGTGGCGGCATTCTGCGTGACCTGCTCATCGGCGACATTCCGCCCGTCGGGATCAGTGACTGGCGGCTGCTCTCGGCAGCCACGGCCGGCGGCCTGGTCACGTTCTTCTTCCACCCCGGTGTCGAACGCATCACCCGTTTCGTGCGAGTGCTGGATGCCGTGGGGCTCGCCGCCTTCGCAGTGGCCGGCAGCCTCAAGGCCGTCGCGACGCCGGGCGTGGCCCCGGTGACTGCTGTCATCGTCGGGGTGCTGACCGCCATCGGCGGCGGTGTCATCCGCGACCTGCTGGCCGGTCAGGTTCCCGAGGTGCTGCGGCGCGAGCTGTACGCCATCCCCGCTCTGATCGGATCGCTGTTCGTCGTCGTCTCCGCCCAGGTCGGCCCCCTGCACGACTGGACCCTCTGGGGTGCCGCGGGTGTCGTCTTCGCCGTGCGCCTCATCGCCGTCCATCTCGACCTCAATGCCCCGACACCGCTTCGGTCGTCGTCCAACACCACCACCTGAAGGCGGAACCCATGTCCCCTGTCGAGAACCCCGACACCTCTTCCGACGCCATCGCCGACGACGATCACGAGCTCGCCCCCTATGACGCCGTGCTGTTGCTCTCGTTCGGCGGACCCGAGGCTCCCGATGAGGTCATGCCCTTCCTGCGTCGGGTCACGGCCGGACGCGGCATCCCCGACGAGCGTCTCGAGGCGGTGGCTGAGCACTACCACCACTTCGGTGGCCGGAGCCCGATCAACGACCAGAACCGGGCCCTGCTCGTAGCCCTGAGGGAAGAGCTCGACTCCCGAGGGCTGAGCGTGCCGTTGCTCTGGGGCAACCGCAACAGTGAGCCATTCCTCGACGACACCCTGCGCGAGGCGTTCGAGGCGGGCCACCGACGCGTTGTCACCGTGACCACGAGTGCCTACTCGTGCTACTCCTCCTGCCGCCAGTACCGCGAGAACCTCGCCGAGGCCGTGGCGGCGCTCGGCGACGATGCGGCCCACCTGGCCGTCGACAAGATCGGGCCCTACGCGCCCCGGCCCGGGTTCGAGCGCTCGAACCTCGGCCGTCTCGTGCGTTCCCTGCGTTCGCTCGACGGTGCCCCAGACCGCGAGATCGCGCTGCTGTTCGTGACACACTCGATCCCCGATGCGATGGACGAGACGTCCGGTCCGGGCGACGGGGAGGGCCGGCTCTACCAACGCCAGCACCTGGCGCTTGCCTCGCGGCTCACCGAGGAGGCGAACCGGTTGCTCGGTCGCGAGCTCACGGGCGAGCTCGTGCTGTGTTCGCGCTCCGGCCCGCCCAGCCAGCCGTGGCTCGAGCCCGACGTGAACGACCGCATCGAACAGCTCGCGGCCGACGGGGTGAAGTCGGTCGTGCTGGCTCCGATCGGTTTCGTCTCCGACCACATGGAAGTCGTCTTCGACCTCGACACCGAGGCGCTCGAGACCGCTCAGCGGGTGGGAGTCGAGCTGGTACGGGTGCCCACGGTCGGTACCGACCCACTGTTCGTCACTGACCTGGTCGACGCCCTGGTGGAACGGGCAGCCGAAGCCCGCGGCATCGAGCCGCCACAGTTCGAGGGCCGCCGGCCCTCGGTCTGTGCTCCCGGCTGCTGCCCCAACCTACGGGTCGACAAGCCGGCACTCTGTGGCAGTGACGGAGCCGTGCCCGGGTCGGCCGGTTCCCGATGAGCGCGACGCCGACGGCCACGCCGACACCGGACGAGCTCGTGCTGCTCGAACGACTCTGTGTCAGCGTGGCGGCCCAGGCGTCACGTTTCATCCGCGACGAGCGCCCGGCCCGGGTGAGGGTCGCGGCCACCAAGTCCACCGACACCGACGTGGTGACGGTCATGGACCGAGCCTCGGAAGAGCTGCTGCGCGGCCTCATCCAGGCCGCCCGCCCCCACGACGGCATCCTGGGCGAGGAGGGGCTCGACATCGCTGGGACGTCGGGCCTCACCTGGGTGATCGACCCCATCGATGGCACGGTCAACTACCTGTACGACATCCCCGCGTACGCCGTTTCGGTGGCCGTCGTCGTCGGTGACGTCGCGGTCGAAGGGGCCTGGTCGACGGTGGCCGGCGCGGTGGCCGACCCGTCGCGCCGGGTCGTGCATCACGCCCGCCGCGGTGGTGGCGCCTGGACCAGCGTGGAGACGACGTCACCAGCCAGTCCTGCGTCCGAGCCGGTCGCCCGGCTGTCGGTCTCCGATGAGGACCGGCTGGCGCGCACCCTGCTCGCCACCGGGTTCGGCTACTCCGCACAGACCCGGGCCCGGCAGGCTGAGGTGATGACGCGCGTGCTCCCCGCTGTTCGCGACATCCGGCGGATCGGTAGCGCCGCGCTCGACCTGGTGCGCGTGGCCGAGGGCACGGTCGATGCCTACGCGGAGTCCGGCCTGAACTCGTGGGATGTCGCGGCCGGATGGCTCATCGTCGAAGAGGCGGGCGGCGTCGTGACGGGTCTGGCAGGGCATCCCGCGATGTCGCTGACGGTCGCCGCCGGTCCGGCACTCGTGGAGCAGGTGCGCGAGCTCTTCTCTGACCCCCTCTGACGTCAGGCAGCGAGGAAGGGTGCGAGCTCTGGAACGGTCACCCCGTTCTCGGTGGCCAGCCGGGCGAATGACTCGAGCTCGCCGGTGTGCACCTGCACCCCGTAGTCGTCGCCGGCAGCCCGGGCTTGGTCGAGGTCGAGCAGGGCGTCGCTGACGCGCTGGCGGATCTGTTCGACGAACTCTGTCATGGTGCACCTCCGGGCCAAGTTGGTTGATCGGTGTTGGCCGATCGGTGTCGGTTGATTGTTGGGGTTCGGCGACCCTACCCCGTCGTGGAGCCCAACGATCCCTGCAACTTCCTCAAGATCTGGCAAAGCGATGGTGAACTCTTGGTCAGTCTTTTGCTGCTCCCGCGGCGGTGCGCGACCGTCCGTCTCACGGGGGCAGACCGTCAAGATGACAACGCAGCCCGGATGGTGCACAATCCGCGCACGCGGTGATCTGCATGCAGGGTGGTCCCAGCTTCGTTCCAGTGCCGTTCCCAGCCCGTCCCCAGCACGGTCGGAACGGGAACAAAGCACGGGTTCACGGGCGTTCATCGCGCACAGGCTGTAGGCGCAGCCCGAAGAGGATCGAGGGGAAACGAATGGCAACTGACTACGACGCGCCACGCAAGACTGACGACGACCTGAACGAGGACTCCATCGAGGAGCTGAAGTCACGACGGGTCGACAAGAGCAGCTCGAGCGTCGACGTCGACGAGACCGAGCAGGCCGAGGGCTTCGAGCTCCCCGGCGCAGACCTCTCGGGCGAAGAGCTCTCGGTGCGGGTTCTGCCCAAGCAGGCCGACGAGTTCACCTGCGGGCGATGCTTCCTGGTTCACCACCGCAGCCAGCTGGCCAAAGAGGTCGGTGGCACGATGATCTGCACGGAGTGTGCCGCCTGAGCTCACGGACGGGGCAAGTAGGGTCGGTCGTCGTGACCGACCCTTGTGCTTGCTCCGGCTGGTCCCTGGACGATCCGGGCAGCCGCCCCGGGGCCCGTGACGAAGCCATCGCGGGCCCGTTGTCGTTGCCGATCGTGCGCCTCGACCGTGACCTGCCGTTACCCGTCTACGCGCGGACGGGCGACGCCGGGCTCGACCTGCTGGCCCGCGTCGGGCTGACGCTCGAGCCGGGCGAACGGGTGCTCATGCCAACCGGCGTGGCGATCGCCCTCCCGCCCGGCTGCGCCGGATTCGTCCACCCCCGTTCGGGGCTGGCCGCGCGACATGGCATCGGGATCGTCAACGCTCCGGGCACCATCGATTCGGGCTACCGGGGCGAGATTTTGGTCAACCTGGTGAATCTCGACCCGCGAGACTCGTTCGTGATCAGCCGCGGTGACCGGATTGCCCAGCTCGTGGTTCAGCGGGTGGAGACGGTGGCTCTGCTCGAGGTGGATTCGCTCGATACCACCCCGCGGGGGGACACTGGACACGGATCGACCGGCGGATTCGATGCCGAGAGAAACACAACGCGAAGGACGGAATGACGGTGGGACTCTTCAGCCGCGGCAAAAGCAGGCAGGATGCCGCTGACGATCGCGAGGCGACCCGCCTCGACCTCACGCTGGGCGAGGGCGATCTCAACACGGTGAACGGCGCGGTCGGCGACGAGGTGGCGCCCACCACGGTCGAGGCCGGTCCCTTCGACCGCACCACCGTCGACGATGACACCGACTACCTCAACCTGGGCTCGATCTGGCTGCGTGGCCAGCAGGGCATGGAGCTGCGGCTCGAGATCAACGAGCAGGAGCAGCAGATCACCGGTGTCACCGCTGTCATCGGGGAGTCCGCCGTGCAGCTGCAGGCCTTCGCTGCGCCCCGTACGGAGGGCGTCTGGATCGACATCCGCGACGAGATCGCCGCCAGCATCACCGGGTCAGGCGGTACGGCAGAGATCGTTTCCGGACCCTTTGGGCAGGAGCTGTTGACCCGCATGCCGCAGGCTGGGCCCGACGGTCGCACCGTGTTCATGCCGGCGCGGTTCGTGGGCGTCGACGGGCCCCGGTGGTTCCTGCGTGCGGTGGTCAGCGGTCGCGCGGCCATCGACCCCGAGGCGGCCGACGAGGTCCACCACCTGATCCGCACGGCCGTCATCGACCGCGGCGACGAGGCCATGCCGCCTCGCGAGGTGCTGCCACTTCGCCTCCCCGAGACCAACGACGTACCCCCGCTCGAGCAGAGCGACCCGAGGAACGCCCTCGAGGGTGGGCTGGCAGAGGCGGAGAGTGGCGCAACCGGCCAACCGGCCAACCTCGCCGACTTCAAGCCCTTCGAGCGCGGTCCCGAGATCACCGAGGTTCGGTGAACCCATGGGCAGCGCCAGACCAGGTGCCCTGCGCCGTCTCACCGAGCGCTTGAGCCGCTCGTCCGCCGACCTGGACTCCGACGACCTGAAGCGGGAGTCGAACGATCTCGGGGTCGTGCACATCGGCGACCTGGAGCCCCGCACGCTGGCCACAGTGTGCGGAGAGGTGCGATCGGTCACCCTGCGGCCTCGCAACGACGTGCCGGCACTCGACGTGGAGGTGTGGGACGGCACTGACTCGCTGCACCTGGTGTGGCTCGGTCGGCGTCGCATCGCCGGCATCAGCCCCGGCATCAAGGTGCAAGCCACCGGTCGGGTCACCCGGCAACGAGATGTCACCACCATCTTCAACCCGGCGTACGAGATCATCGGCCGTCCCGGCGCCGGTCATGGCTGAAGCCGCGAGCACGGGGGAAGAACGAACGGGCAGCGAGGCCGACCTGCGTCGCTACGCGACCGTCGAGGAGCTGCTGCGCGAGAAGTTGTCGGAGGCCATCGGCGGCTGGCGGGGCGCCGCTGAGTCGGCCGTGCCCACCCTTGCTTTCGCCCTGGCCTGGGCCCGCACCTCGAACCTGCGTACGTCCCTGGTGGTCGCGGCGGCCTGCGTGGTCGTGCTGCTGCTCGTGAGCCTCGCGCAACGACAGAGCGCCCGCTTCATCGCGTACGCCGCCGCCGGCGTCGGCATCTCCGCGTTCTTCGCCCTGCGCTCCGGTCGGGCCGAAGACGCCTTTCTTCCCGGGATGCTGCAGAACGCGGGGCTCATGCTCCTGCTGCTGGTGACGAACCTGACTCGGTGGCCGTTGTTCGGTTTCGTCGTCGGGGTGGCCGAGCCGGAGGTCTTCGCCGAAGACCCGACGTGGTGGCGGCGACACCGGGGCATCGTCACCGTGGCATCGAGGCTGGCCTGGGTGCTGATCGCCCTCAACGTCGTGCGCCTGTCGATCATGGTCCCGCTCTACCTCGCCGAGCGGGTCTCGGCCCTGGCTGTCGCCAAGGTGGTGCTGGGCTGGCCGCTCTACCTCGTCGCCCTCACCGTGATGGGAGCCATCCTGTTGCGGGGCCGCACCCCCATCGACCCGCACGCGAGCCGTCCGACCACGGCCTGAGCGCGCGAGCGTTCTGCAGGCCGGGTCAGCCGGCTGCTCTGCGGACTGACCTCAGAACTGGCTCTCGACCGTCTTCGGGCGGTCACCGGGCGCCACGACCTGCTGCAGGCGCTGCTCCGACTCGTAGGTCGTGATGAACAGCAGCTCGTCGCCGATCTCCATCGCGTCGTCGGCCGTCGGAGCCAACGGCCGCTGCTCTCGGATGATCGCGACCAGTACGGTGTCGGCCGGCCAGGCGATGTCACCGACCCGACGACCCGCGAAGGGGCTCGCCTCGGGCAGGGTGATCTCGACCATCGAGACCTGGCCCTGCTGAAACTCGAAGATGCGCACGAGATCGCCGACGCTGACGGCCTCCTCGATGAGGGCCGTCATCAGGCGGGGAGTCGAGACGGCGACGTCGACGCCCCACGACTCGTCGAACATCCACTCGTTCTTCGGGTTGTTGACCCGGGCGACCGTGCGGGGCACGCCGAACTCCGTCTTGGCCAGCAGGGAGATGACGAGGTTCGCCTTGTCGTCTCCGGTGGCGGCCACCACGACGTCGGAAGCCTCGAGCCGGGCCTCCTCGAGAGCGGCGATCTCGCAGGCGTCGGCGAGCAGCCACGAGGCCTCGGGCACGCGAGAGGCCTGCACGTCATCGGCATCCTTGTCGATGAGCAGCACCTGGTGCCCGTTGCCGAGCAGCTCTTGGGCGATGGACCGGCCGACGCTCCCGGCTCCGGCGATGACGACGCGCATGAGGTTCTCCTGTTGCCGGTCAGTGCGTTCGGTGAGTTCAGGGACTTCAGGGACTTCAGGGACTTCAGTGAGTTCAGCTGAGTTCAGTTGAGTTCAGTGGGCGGTCGGGGCCTGGTCACAGAGTCGCTCGACCCGGGCGAGCTCTTCGCGCCGCAGGGCCAGGTGCATCAGGTCTCCTTGTTGCACGACCATGTCAGGTTTGGGCAGGGTTCCTTCGCCGAGCCGGGTCACGTATGCCACCCGCGACCCCGTCTGCTGCTCGAGATCGGTCAGCGCACGCCCGATCCAGGCCGGGTCGATGGGAACCTCGGCGATGACGATTCTTCCGCTGGGGTCGGTCAGCTCGGGCATGGCGCCCTGGGGGAGCAGGCGTTGGATCATCTGGTCGGCCGTCCACTTCACCGTGGCGACGGTGGGAATGCCGAGTCGCTGGTAGACCATCGCTCGGCGCGGGTCGTAGATGCGGGCAGCGACGTGCTCCACCCCGAAGGTCTCGCGGGCCACCCGGGCGGCCAGGATGTTGGAGTTGTCGCCGCTGCTCACAGCGGCGAAGGCGTAGGCGCCCTTGATACCCGCCGCCACGAGGGTGTCGCGGTCGAACCCGATGCCGGTGACGGTCTGGCCCTCGAACTCGGTACCGAGGCGGCGGAAGGCAGCGGCGTTGACATCGATGACGGCCACGTCGTGGCCGCTGCGGCCCAACGTGCGCGCGAGTGCGGAGCCGACCCGGCCACAGCCCATGATGACGAAGTGCACGAGCGCGACGCTACACCCAGCCGGGCCACAGACAGCCTGCAGATCGAGCGCGACGGCATCCGGGTATCGCCCCTCGGACCCCGCTGGTCCGCGGGTGCGCGCACCGACCGCTGAGCGGCATACAGTGTCACCCGTGCCAGGTACAGGTTCGCTCTTCAAGCGACTGCTCGTGGGTCGCGCGGTGCGAAGCGACAAGCTCGGGGACACCCTCTTGCCGAAGCGGCTCGCGTTGCCGATCTTCGCCAGTGACGCCCTCTCCTCGGTCGCGTATGCCCCCGACGAGATCATGCTCGTGCTCGGTCTCGCCGGCGGTGCCTTCGCCACGACCCACAGCTGGCAGATCACCATCGGCGTCGTGTTCGTCATGGTCGTCGTGGTCGCCTCCTACCGCCAGAACGTGCACGCCTACCCCTCCGGCGGGGGCGACTACGAGGTGGCCACCGTCAACCTCGGACCCAAGGCCGGGCTCACGGTGGCCAGCTCCCTCCTCGTCGACTACACGCTCACCGTCGCGGTCTCAGTGAGCTCGGGGGTGCAGAACGCTGCCACCGTGCTCGACTTCGTGCGGGGCAAGGAGGTGATGGTGGCGGTGGTCGTCATCGTCTTCATCACCGCCATGAACCTGCGCGGCGTCAGGGAGTCGGGTAAGGCCTTCGCACTGCCGGTGTACCTGTTCATCCTCGCCATCATCGGCATGGGCATCATCGGCTTCATCCAGCACTTCAACGGCACGCTGGCCCCCGCCGAGAGCGCGAGCTTCACCCTCATGCCCGAAGGCGGTACAGAGCTGACCGGCCTGGCGGCCGGGTTCCTGCTGCTGCGTGCCTTCTCGTCCGGATGTGCTGCCCTGACGGGAGTCGAGGCCATCTCCAACGGGGTCCCCGCCTTCAAGAAGCCCAAGAGCGCGAACGCCGCGACGACGCTGCTGCTCATGGGCATCCTGTCGATCACGATGCTGGCCTCGATCATCGCCCTCAGCCAGTGGTCGGGCATCCAGATCGCCGACGACCCGGCCACCCAGCTGTGGCGCGACGGGCAACCGGTGGGCGAGTCCTACGTTCAGAACACGGCGATCGGGCAGCTGTCCGGGTCGGTGTTCGCGAACTTCCACCTCGGGGTCGTCTTCGTCTCGATCGTGACGGGCCTGATCCTCTTTCTGGCAGCCAACACCGCCTTCAACGGCTTTCCGGTGCTCGGCTCGATCCTGGCCCGTGACGGCTACCTGCCCCGGCAGCTGCACACCCGTGGCGACCGGCTCGCGTTCTCGAACGGCATCCTCATTCTGGCCGCGGCCGCGATCCTGCTCGTCGTCGTCTTCCGCGCGAACGTCAGCGCCCTCATCCAGCTCTACATCGTGGGTGTCTTCGTCTCGTTCACGCTGAGCCAGACCGGCATGGTGCGGCACTGGACGCGCAACCTGCGGCTCGAGCGCAACGCCAGGGAACGCGCGAGGATGCAGCGCTCCCGGGTCATCAACGCCATCGGTGCGGTGATGTCAGGCGTGGTGCTGCTCGTCGTGCTCGTCACGAAGTTCCAGGCGGGCGCCCGGTACGCGATCCTCGCCATGGCGGTGATCTTCGTGATCATGCTCGGCATCCGCAAGCACTACGACCGGGTGCGTGACGAGCTGGCGATCGACTGGGACAAGGACAAGCCGCTGTTGCCCAGCCACGTGCACGCCATCGTGTGCATCAGCAAGATCCACAAGCCGACGATGCGGGCCTTGTCCTACGCGAGGGCCAGCCGGCCGAGCTATCTCGAGGCCGTGACCGTCGACGTCGACCCCGACGAGACCCAGGCTCTGCTCGAGGAATGGGACCGGCACGACATCCCGGTACCGCTCAAGGTGCTCGCGTCGCCCTACCGTCAGATCACCCGACCCATCCTTGAGTACGTCCGTTCGATCCGTAGTGGCAACCCGCGCGACATCGTCACGGTCTACCTCCCCGAATATGTGCTCGGAAAGTGGTGGGAGCAGGTGCTGCACAACCAGAGTGCCCTGCGGCTCAAGGGCCGTCTGCTCTTCACGCCCGGTGTCATGGTGGTCAGTGTGCCGTGGCAGCTGGCGTCGTCGGAGGGTGCCGAGCGTGACTGGATCGACGAGCCGCCGGTGCCCGGTTCGGTGCGCGGCGGCAACCTGTGAGTGATCGGCACCACGTACGCGAGAAGCCGGCGGGCGGAGAGTCGCTCGTAGGTCGGGAATGGTCGGTGGAGGTGGGGCCGATCGCCCACGGCGGGCACTGCGTGGCCCGCCACGAGGGCCAGGTGATCTTCGTTCGGCACGCCCTGCCCGGCGAACGAGTCGTCGCACGTGTCACGGAGGGCCGCGTCGGCGACCGGTTCATCCGCGCGGATGCCGTGCAGGTCGAGTCGCCCTCCCCGCAACGGGTCACGCCCCCCTGTGTGTACGCCGCCCCCGGGCGGTGCGGTGGGTGCGACTTCCAGCACGTCGCCATCGGTGAGCAGCGCCGGCTCAAGGCGGCTGTCGTGCGTGAGCAGTTCTCGCGGCTGGCCGGGATCGAGGTCGCGGTGACGGTACTGCCGGTTCCGGGCGATGTCGACGGTCTGCGGTGGCGCACACGGGTCGAGTTCGCGGTCGACGCCTCCGGTCGGGCGGGCCTGCACCGGCACCGCTCGAGCGACCTCGAGGCGGTGGACGACTGTCTTATCGCAACGCCGGGCATCATCGACTCCGGCGTGCTCGACACGGAGTGGGGAGGCTGCGAGGCGGTCGATGTCGTCGACGCCGCCCACCCCGACGAGCCAGTGCTCGTACCCGTGCCCGCTCCGGCCGGTTCACCCCCCGGCGGGGGTCTGGTGGGCGAGCTCGCGACCGACGGCGACTGGTCGGGGGAGTACGTCGTCGACGCGCGTGGCTTCTGGCAGGTGCACCCCGGTGCCGCGTCGACGCTGCTCTCGCGCGTGATGGCCCTGCTCGACCCCGGTCCCGGCGACCGGGTCATCGACCTGTACGCCGGGTCCGGCCTGTTCACCCTGCGGCTCGGCGAGCTCGTGGCGCCCGACGGCTTCGTGCTGGGAGTGGAGGGCGACGCGCGTGCGGTCGACAACGGCATCCGCAACACCGAACACCTGGAATCGGTGGAGTGGCGCGCGAACCGGGTCGACCGAGAGCTGCGGTCGTTGCTGGCGCAGGGAGTCTCGGCCGACCTGGTCGTTCTCGACCCGCCACGCACGGGCGCCGGCAAGGAGGTCATGGCCCTGCTCGCCCGGCTCTCGCCCCGACGGATCGTCTACGTGGCCTGCGATCCTGCCGCCCTGGCCCGAGACGTGAAGTTCGCCACGACCCACGGGTGGTCGCTCGCTGCTCTCGAGGCCTACGACGCGTTCCCGATGACCCACCACGTGGAGTGCATTGCCGTTCTCGAGCGGGCTGTCTAGCCGCCGAATGGCCAAGCAGCATCCGGGTGGAGCCGTGGGACGCACGTCGACCCAGCCATCCCGGTCGCGCTCGCGCCCCGGCAGGGGCTGACAATGAAGTACTCATGTGGTTAGATATATCTTGACGTCAAGATATATTTCATCGAGCAGAGTCGCTGGAAGGAGCCCGCTGTGGGCAGCACTGGCAGCATTGACAGCTTCAAGGCCAAGGGAACCCTCGAGGTCGAGGGCAACACCTACGAGATCTACCGGCTGGCCACAGTCGAGGGGCACGAGAGCCTGCCTTACAGCCTCAAGGTGCTGCTCGAGAACCTGCTGCGCACGGAGGACGGCGCGAACATCACCGCCGACCACATCCGCGCTCTCGGGTCATGGGACAAAGACGCCCAGCCCGACATCGAGATCCAGTTCACCCCGGCCCGCGTCATCATGCAGGACTTCACCGGGGTGCCGTGCATCGTCGACCTCGCGACCATGCGTGAGGCGGTGGCCGACCTGGGCGGTGACGCGACGACGATCAACCCCCTGGCCCCGGCCGAGCTTGTCATCGACCACTCGGTCATCATCGACGTCTTCGGTCGCGCCGACGCCTTCGAGCGCAACGTCGACTTCGAGTACCACCGCAACAAGGAGCGGTACCAGTTCCTGCGCTGGGGGCAGACGGCCTTCGACGACTTCAAGGTCGTGCCCCCGGGCACCGGCATCGTGCACCAGGTCAACATCGAGCACCTGGCCCGCACCGTCATGGTGCGTGAGATCGACGGTGAGCGGTTCGCCTACCCCGACACGTGTGTCGGCACTGACTCGCACACCACCATGGTCAACGGCCTGGGGGTGCTCGGCTGGGGCGTCGGCGGTATTGAGGCCGAGGCGGCCATGCTCGGTCAGCCCGTGTCGATGCTCATCCCGCGTGTGGTCGGTTTCAAGCTGAGCGGATCCATCCCGACCGCCGCCACGGCCACCGACGTCGTGCTCACCATCACCGAGATGCTGCGCGAGCACGGTGTCGTCGGCAAGTTCGTGGAGTTCTACGGCGAGGGCGTGGCCCAGGTGCCCCTCGCGAACCGCGCCACGATCGGCAACATGAGCCCCGAGTTCGGCTCTACCTGTGCGATCTTCCCGATCGATGACGTCACCCTCGACTACCTGCGCCTCACCGGTCGTTCGACGGAACAGGTCGCGCTCGTCGAGTCCTACGCCAAGGAACAGGGCATGTGGCTCAACGCCGGCCCCGACCAGCCCGAGGCGCGCTTCTCCGAGTATCTCGAGCTCGACCTGTCGACGGTGGTGCCCTCCATCGCCGGGCCCAAGCGGCCCCAGGACCGCATCTCGCTCACCGATTCGAAGGAGCAGTTTCGCAACGACCTGAAGAACTACGTCGTCAACGGCAAGGGCATCGACAAGAGCGCCGTCGACACCGAGCTGATGGGCACCTTCCCCGCCTCCGACTCGCCCAGCCACGACGCCAACGAGGCGTCGCAGGAGGCAGGTCGTCCCTATCACTCCGCCGCTCGGGTGAACGGTGACCGCGCCACCAACCCGGCGACAGTGAGCATCGACGGCACCGAGGTGACCATCGACCACGGTCACGTCGCGATCGCCTCGATCACCTCGTGCACCAACACGTCCAACCCGTCGGTCATGATGGCGGCCGCCTTGCTGGCCAAGAACGCCGTCGAGAAGGGCCTGACGGTTCCGCCGTGGGTCAAGACGTCGATGGCGCCCGGCTCGAAGGTCGTCACCGGCTACTACGAGAACGCGGGCATGTGGCCCTACCTGCAGAAGCTCGGCTTCTACCTCGTCGGCTACGGCTGCACCACCTGCATCGGCAACTCCGGCCCGATCATCGACGAGGTGAGCCAAGCCGTCAATGACAACGACCTCGCGGTCGTCTCGGTGCTCTCCGGCAACCGCAACTTCGAGGGCAGGATCAACCCCGACATCAAGATGAACTACCTGGCGAGCCCACCCCTCGTCATCGCCTACGCGCTCGCCGGCACCATGGACTTCGACTTCGAGACCCAGCCGCTCGGTGTCGACCACGACGGCAAAGAGGTGTTCCTGACCGACATCTGGCCGGCGCCCGCCGACGTCGAGAAGACGATCGCAAGCAGCATCAGCCAGCAGATGTTCACCGACGACTACGCCGATGTGTTCGCGGGCGACGAGCGCTGGCAGTCCCTTCCGACGCCGGAGGGGAACACCTTCGCGTGGGATGCCGACTCCACGTACGTGCGAAAGCCCCCGTACTTCGACGGCATGACCATGGAGACCACCCCGGTCGCCGACATCGAAGGGGCCCGGGTGCTGGCCAAGCTCGGTGACTCCGTCACGACCGACCACATCAGCCCGGCTGGGGCGATCAAGAACGACAGCCCTGCCGGCGACTACCTGCGAGAGCACGGCATCG
>JBDTVJ010000075.1:0-16521 GCA_040007275.1 Terracoccus sp. | reverse complement strand
CGCCAAGCACGGGTGATCAACGGGTGACTCAACGCAAAGACACCGGCCCCGAGACAACCCGGAGCCGGTGTCGCCGCGTCCCATGAACCACGCCCGCTGCTCGCCGACGCACTGCTGCTGCTCGACCTGGGGGTGGGAGGCCAACAGCCACTAGAGCGCCGACGTGACCCGCGCCGTGCCGCCTTCGGGCTCGTTGACGCCGCTGCAGCGCGAGATCCAACACATCATCGAGCAGGCCCACCGCGCCGGCATGGCACGATGCGTTGTCACGGCAGGGTCAGCAGCACCGGCGCTGTCTGGTCTGCGGCATCGGGCACCATCTCGGCGAGCGCCGGGCCCGAGCGCACTCGGTTCGACGTGGTCCTACGCGGCCCGGCGCGTCCCGTTACCTCGAACCGGGCAACTGCAGCGTGCCGTCGAGCCGTCGCACCAGGGCCCACGGGTTGTCGTCGCGCAGAGCCTCGGGCAAGAGGGCCTCGGGCAGGTCCTGGTAGCAGACCGGTCGCTGGAAGCGCTCGATGGCCAGTGTCCCGACCGACGTCGTGCGAGAGTCGGAGGTGGCCGGGAACGGGCCGCCGTGCACCATGGCGTGCGACACCTCGACGCCGGTGGGCCAGCCGCCCCAGAGCAGCCGGCCGGCACGCATCTCGAGCACCGCCAGCAAGGTGCGGGCGGCGCCGTGGTCGCGCTCGGTGCCGTGCAGCGTGGCGGTGAGCTGACCCTCCAGTCGGCCCAGAGCTGCTGCGAGAGAGGCGACCTCCTCGTAGCGGACGATCAGGCCCGATGCGCCGAAGACCTCGCCGGCGAGGCTGTCGTCGCCGACGAACTGGGCGATCTCGATCGAGAACACGACCGGGGCGGGAGCGTTCTGGCCCTCACCCACGCTACCGACCGCCACCGTGGTCACGTCGCCGGCGGTGCCGAGGCGCTCCGCGCCGGCCTCGAAGTGGTCCCGGATGCCGCCGGTGAGCATGGTCTGACCGGTCGCCTCGCGTACGGCCGCCGTGACGCCGTCGACGAACCGGTCACCCGCCTCGCCCGCAGGCAGGAAGAGCAGGCCGGGGTTGGTGCAGAACTGGCCGGAACCGAGCGTCAGCGACCCCACGTAGGCCGTCGCCAGGTCCCAGGCGTGGTCACCCTCGATGGCGCCCGGTAGCACGACGACCGGGTTGACCGACGACATCTCGGCGTAGACGGGGATCGGCCGGGGCCTCGCAGCAGCCGCGGCCACCAGGGCCAGACCGCCGCCGCGCGACCCGGTGAAGCCAACCGCCGCGATCGCGGGGTCGCTCACCAGGGCGGCACCGGTCTCGTTGCCCTGCCCGAACACGAGCGAGAAGACGCCGGCCGGCATTCCGGTGCGTTCAGCCGCAGCCGCGATCGCGCGCCCGATGAGCTCAGCGGTTCCGGGATGAGCGTTGTGCGCCTTGACCACTACCGGGCACCCTGCGGCGAGAGCGGATGCCGTGTCGCCGCCCGCCGTCGAGAAGGCGAGCGGGAAGTTGCTGGCCCCGAAGACGGCGACCGGGCCGAGCGCGATCATCCGTTGACGCAGGTCGGGACGGGGGAGCGGGGTGCGGTCAGGCAGAGCGGGGTCGATGCGCACGCCGAGGTGGTCACCCGCGCGCACGACCCCGGCGAACAAGCGCAGCTGGCCGCAGGTGCGACCGCGCTCACCTGTCAGTCGCGCCACCGGCAGTCCTGACTCGGCGTGGGCGGTCTCGATGAGCGCGTCGCCGATGCCCTCGATCTCCTGCGCGATCGCCTCGAGGAACCCGGCACGGTCGGCAGGGCTGGTCGCCCGAAAGGCGGGAAAGGCCTGTGCTGCGGCCTGCGTCGCCGTGGCGAGCTGTGCGGTGCTGAGAGCGGTGACCTCCGGGCCGATCGCGTCGCCGGTGGCCGGGTTGACCCCGCGGAAGGTGCCCGCGCTTCCGGGAGTGGACTGCCCTGCGATGATCGAGTGTCCGGTGAGTGGCATGTCGTCTCTCCCTGGTCCGAGCGCACCGCCGATCGGTGCTGTGTAACATTACACACTATGCGCAGGAGGCTTTGGTGAGGGCGGTCGTCATCGGCGCCGGCATCGTGGGCGCAGCCTGCGCTGAGGCGCTCACCCGCGAGGGCATCGAGGTCGTCGTGGTCGACCGGTTGCCCGTCGGCTCCGGCACGACCAGCCGCGGCGAGGGCAACATCCTGCTCTCCGACAAGACGCCCGGAGCCGAGCTGGCGCTGGCTCAGCTGAGCCGGCGCACCTGGCTGGAGGTCGGTGACCTCGTCGGACGCGAGTCGATCGAGCTGGAGGAGAAGGGCGGTGTGGTCGTCGCCAAGACCCACCAGGGCCTCGGGTCGCTGATCGCGTTCGCCGACCGTCAACGCGCCGCGGGCGTCACTGCCTTCGAGGTCGAAGACCCGCTCGCGCTCGAGCCGCACCTCTCGCCGAGCCTTCCCGGAGCGGTGCACTACCCGGAAGACATGCAGGTGCAACCGGTGCTCGCGGCCGCCCGCTTCCTGGCTGCGGCGCAGGGTCGGGGAGCGCAGTTCCGCTCTGGCGAAGAGGTGGCCGCAGCGGTGACCGACGCGAACGGGGCGGTGAGCGGCATCCGCACCACGACCGGCGAGGTGATCGAGGCGGATGCCGTCGTCAACGCGGCCGGCACGTGGGGTGGCGTCGTCGGTGAGCGGCTCGGTGCCCCGGTGCCGGTGCTGCCACGGCGCGGTTTCGTGCTCGTCACCGAGCCGCTGCCGCCGATGGTGCGACACAAGGTGTACACGGCCGACTACGTCGAGAACGTCGAGTCGTCGGGGGAGGGCCTGGAAACCTCGTGCGTTGTCGAGGGCACCCGCGGGGGCACCATTCTCATCGGGGCCAGCCGCGAGCGGGTGGGGTTCGACCGCAGCCTGCGAGTCGACGTCGTCGCGACACTGGCGCGCCAGGCTGTCGAGATCTTCCCCTTCCTCGCCGACGTCAACCTGCTGCGGGTCTACCGCGGGTTTCGGCCCTACTGTCCCGACCACCTGCCGGTCATCGGCCCCGACCCACGTGCTCCCGGGGTGCTGCATGCCTGCGGTCACGAGGGGGCGGGCATCGGGCTCGCGACGGGCACCGCGCGACTGATCGCCGACTACCTGACGGGGTTGCGAACGACCGGGCCGGATGCCGAGTTCGCCGCCCTGCTGCCCGACCGGTTCGCCGGTGCCCAGCCGGTGTCGCAGGCGGTGCAGGCGGTGCAGGCCTCATGAGCGAGTTCCACTTCGACGGGCGGTCCGTGTCGTTCCGCCCCGGCCAGACGTTGGGAGCCGCACTCGTCGCGGCCGGTACGACGGCCTGGCGCACGACCCGTATCGAGGGGCGGCCACGCGGGTTGTTCTGCGGCATCGGCGTGTGCTTCGACTGCCTCGTGACCGTTGACGGGCACCCCAACCAGCGCGCCTGCCTGGTCGTGGCCCGACACGACATGGTGGTCGTCCCCCAGGAGGGAACCGGACATGGCGACACCTGACCCGAACCCGGATGCCGGTAGCCACCCGGCATCCGCACGTCTGGACTACGACGTGGTGGTCGTGGGCGCAGGACCGGCCGGGCTGGCCTGTGTGGCAACGTTGCTCGCTGAGACTGCTCTTTCGGTGGCGCTCGTCGACGCCGGCCACGGAGCGGGCGGACAGTACTGGCGCCAACCCGCACCGGCTCCCTCCGACGATGCTCACCCCCCCACCGTCGAAAGGGCAGTTCGTGCAGCACGAAACGTCCTCTCGACAACCGACGGACCTCAAGAGGGCAGTTCGCGTCGTGGGCGGGTCGACTCTGACGAGACCGCCGGCCCCCATCGAGCCGGCCTGCACCACGGCCTCGACGTCTTCCACGAGCTGCAGGCCGGCCTGGAACGAGGCCGCGCGGATGGGCGGCTCGTGACCCACTTCGCCCACCACGTGTGGGCGGTCACCGCGACCGACGCGAACCCGTCAACCGAGCCGGGGTATGCCGTTCACGTGGTCGACCGCCGTGGGCGACCTGGCGAGGAACGGGCGCTGACGCTGAACGGTCGCGCGCTCGTCATCGCCACCGGCGCGTTCGACCGCTCGCTGCCCTTCCCGGGCTGGGACCTGCCGGGCGTCATGACCGTCGGTGGATTGCAGGCACTGCTCAAGGCGGGCGACGTGGCTGCCGGTCGCCGGGTCGCCATCGGGGGCACGGGGCCGTTCCTTCTGCCGGTCGCTGCAGCCCTGGCCGCGCGGGGCAGCACGGTCGTCGGCGTCTTCGAGGCCAACCACCCGGTGCGGTGGGTGCGTGAGTCGCGGGCCGTGATGCGCAACGCCGGCAAGCTCGGGGAGGGAGCGGGCTACGCCGCCACCTTGCTGCGTCACCGGGTGCCGGTGCGGGCCCGGCGCATGATCGCGGCAGCACACGGAACCGACCGTGTGGAGGCGGTGTCGGTGGTACGGCTCGACCGTAGGGGCCGCCCGGTCGCCGGCTCGTCCGAGCGCTACGAGGTGGATGCCGTGGGCATCGGGTGGGGGTTCACGCCCCAGCTCGACCTCGCCGTCACGCTCGGGCTGCGCCTCGTTCGTGACGAGGGTGGCACCCCCGTGGTCGAGGTCGACTCGGTGCACCGCACCAGCCGTGAGCGCATCTACGCCGCCGGTGAGACGTGTGGCGTCGGTGGGGCCGACCTCGCGCTCGCGGAGGGCCGGCTCGCGGCCCACGGTGTCGCGTTTGACCTCAACGGTTCTGGTCCGACAGCTCACGCGGCATCCACCGCTGACGAGGCCATCGCCCGAAGGCTGCGCACCTTCGCCGACGCGATCATGCGCGCCCACCCCGTACCGGCCGGCTGGGCCGACCCGTTGACCGACGACACCATCGTGTGCCGGTGCGAGGAGGTGCGCTTCGGCGCGGTGCGAGCAGCGGTCGAGGGCGGCGCGACCGACGCTCGTCAGGTCAAGCAGCTGACCCGCACCGGGATGGGCTGGTGTCAGGGGCGAGTCTGCGGCTATGCGGCGGCGCTGCTCAGTGCGGGCGCCCCGGGTGAACCCGACGAGCGGCTCGTCAGTGCGCCGGTGCCCCTCGGAGCGATGGCATCGGCCGAGATGAACAGCGATGCAATGTAATATTGCACTGAGGTCATCGAAGCCCTAGGCTGCGGCCAGCGGTTCAGGGCCGGCAGCATCCGCCGGTCGGTGATGAACAGACTTCGACAACCTCCGCGACAACAGACCATGACAACCCACCGCCCCCGGGTCAGCCGGGGACGAGTTCCTAGGAGCAGCAATGGAAGACACCGACCGCAAACCCTGGCACGGCATCCTGGTGGCGACCAGCCTGCAGTTCGACCGTGATGGCGAGGTCGACTTCGGCGCCTACCGCGAGAACGTGGCCTGGCTCGCTGAGCAGGGGCTCGACGGCGTGGCGCCGAACGGCTCGCTGGGGGAGTACCAGTCGCTGTCGTGGCAGGAGCGCGACGCGGTCGTGAAAACCGCGATCGAGGCTGCTCCCGACGGTTTCGTCGTCATGCCGGGCGTCGGCGCCTACAGCGGGCGCGAGTCGAAGCGTCACGCCGAGGTGGCCCGCGACCTCGGGGCCCAGGCCGTCATGGGCCTGCCGCCGAACGCCTACCGCGCCGACGATCGCTCCGTGCTCGAGCACTTCGAGCTGGTGGCGAGCGCTGGTCTGCCGGTCACGGCCTACAACAACCCGATCGACACCAAGGTCGACCTCACGCCGCCGCTGCTGGCCAAGCTGCACGCCGAGGGCTTCATCGTCGGGGTCAAGGAGTTCTCGGGTGACGTTCGCCGCTGCTACGAGATCGCCGAGCTGGCGCCCGGCCTCGACCTCATGATCGGCACCGACGACACCGTGCTCGAGGTGGCGCTGGCCGGGGCCAAGGGCTGGGTCTCGGGCTACCCGCAGGTCTTCCCGAAGGCCTGCATCGAGCTCTACCGCGCGTCCATCGCACACGACGTCGAGACGGCACTGCCGCTCTACCGCCAGCTGCACTCGGTGCTGCGCTGGGACTCCAAGGTGGAGTTCATCCAGGCCATCAAGCTCGGCCAGGACATGATCGGCCGCAACGGTGGCGGATGCCGTCCGCCGCGCCAGCCGCTGACCGCCAAGACCGAGAAGGTCGTGCGTAGGGCCACCCAGGCCCTCATCGACGCGGGTATCGACTGACCCCGATGCGCTCCTCCGTTCTCTACCAGGCCGTCGACTCCCACACCGAGGGCATGCCGACCCGCGTCATCACCGGCGGGGTCGGCGTGCTGCCGGGCGCCACGATGGCCGAGCGCCGGCTGCGCTTCATGGCCGAGCGTGACGACCTACGAACGCTGCTCATGTGCGAGCCGCGTGGCCACTCGTCGATGTCGGGCGCCATCCTGCAGCCCTCGACGCGGCCCGACGCCGACTGGGGCGTGCTCTACATCGAGGTGTCGGGCTGCCTGCCGATGTGCGGGCACGGCACCATCGGTGTCGCAACGGTGCTCGTCGAGACCGGCATGGTGCCGGTCAGCGAGCCCGAGACGGTGGTGCGCCTTGACACCCCGGCGGGGCTCGTGATCGCCCGAGTGCGTGTCGATGACGGCAAGGCCACCTCGGTCACCCTCGAGAACGTGCCCTCCTACGCGCACGGGCTCGACCAGGTGGTGGTCGTTCCCGGCTTCGGTGAGGTTCGCTATGACATCGCCTACGGCGGCAACTTCTACGCGTTCGTCAGGCTCGCCGACCTCGACCTGCCCTTCGACCGGCAGGCGCGGGCCAGGCTGCTCGACGCGGGCCTGGCCGTCATGGACGCCATCAACGAGCAGAACCCGGTGGTGCATCCCGAGCAGCCCGAGATCAACGTCTGCCACCACGTCTACCTCGAAGCACCCGACTCCACGCCCCAGCACGGCCGGCACGCGATGGCGATCCACCCCGGCTGGTTCGACCGGTCGCCCTGCGGCACCGGCACGAGCGCCCGACTCGCGGTGCTGCACGCCCGCGGCCAGATCGGCGTCGGCCAGGAGATCGTCAATGAGTCGTTCATCGGAAGCCAGTTCTCGGCCCGGATACTGCGTGAGACCACCGTCGGTGACTGGCCCGCCATCGTGCCCAGCGTCACGGGACGGGCGTGGATCACGGGCAACGCGAACTACCTGCTCGACCCGACCGACCCCTTTCCCGCCGGCTTCGAGCTCTGACACCCGACCTACTCCGCCCCCCCAACCCCCCTCCCGTCGAGTGGCCACTTTCGTACGGTCGGCCCGTACCGAAGTGGCCACTCGACTGGGGTGGTCGGCGCTGGCCGATCACGGTTTGGTATCAGCGGGCCGTGTCGCCGTCGTACCGAAGGCCTTGGTTCTAGGGTTGGTGCAATGTCACATTTCAAAACGCCCATTTCGACAACGGACGCCAGCGGCGGTCGAGAGCGGAGAATCGCATGATCGGCAAGACTCGGATCGGTTTGGGGGTCACCGCAGTCGGGGTGGCTCTCGCGCTCGCGTCGTGTGGCGGCGGAGGGTTGACCAGCGACTCGGCCGGTGGCGCGGCCGCCACCACCGGCGACATCCTGCTCGGTATGGTGACGCCGCTCAGTGGTAGCAGCGCTGCGATCGGGCCTTACATGAAGAACGGCGCTCAGCTGGCCATCGACGAGCTGAACAAGTCGGGCGGGGTGCTCGGCCGCCAGCTCAAGCTCGCGGCCGAAGACGAGGGTTGCGACCCCAAGACCGCGGCCGCGGCCGCCGCCAAGCTCGTCACAGCCGGGATCGCCGTGTCCGTCGGTGGCTACTGCTCCTCGGCCACCCTGCCGACGCTGTCGATCTTCGGCAAGGCCAACATCCCGATGATCATCCCAGCGGCCAACTCGACCGACCTGATCAAGGACAAGCTGCCCAACGTCTTCCTGCTCAACGGCACCGGAGCCCAGCAGGCCCAGGCCGCCGCTGACTTCATGAAGTCGTCCGGGCTCAAGGCCGTCGCACTGGTTGACGACAACACGTCGTACTCGAAGGACATCACGACCCGAACGGCTAAGGACCTCGAGGGCCAGACCACCAAGGTCGTCAACCAGCAGTCGGTCACGGCGGGCGAGCAGGACTACTCCGCGGCGGTCACCGCGATCCTGCGGGCCAACCCCGACATCGTCTACTGGACCGGCTACTACCAGGAGGGCGGCCTGATCATCAAGCAGCTGCGCGCTGCCGGGTACAAGGGCAAGATCATGGTCGCCGACGGCTCGGTCGACAAGCAGCTCGTCACCATCGCCGGCAAGGACAACGCCCAGGGCGTGTTGGCCACCATGACCCAGACGCCGCAGACCATTCCGGGCGGCGAGACGTGGATCGCCAGCTACAAGAAGGCCTTCAACGCCGACCCCGGCCCCTACTCGACGCAGTCGTACGACGCGGTGCGGGTGGCCGCCGAGGCCATCAAGAACGCCGGCAACACCAACGGCAAGGACGTCATCGCTGCCCTCGAGAAGATCGACGGCTTCAAGATCTTCAGCGGATCGCTCAAGTTCACCCCCGAGCACACCCTGACCAATGGTGGGTTCGACATCCTCGTCGTCAAGGGCGACGACTTCGCGCTCAACAAGTGACCGACAGGCTCCCGGGGCGAACGGCCCCGGGAGCCGTCGCGTGCTGAGCAGCATCCGGCATCGGCATGCAGTTCAAAACAGCCTGACACCGCCCGAACGAGCCTGAAAACCAGTTCGAAATCAGGAGTGCGATGGACTTCGAGTACCTCTTGCAGCTGATCCTCAACGGACTGTTCGTCGGATCCTTCTACGGACTGGTGGCCCTTGGCTACTCGATGGTCTACGGCATCATCAAGCTGCTGAACTTCGCCCACGGCGACATCTACATGCTCGGTGCCTTCTCGGGCTACACCCTGCTGACGATCGGAGCCGGCGTCATCGGCGGCCAGGCCTCGATCGCCGTGCTGGTCGTCATCATGCTCATCGCGATGGTGCTCACCGGCACCGTTGGCCTCATCCTCGAACGGGTCGCCTACCGCCCGCTGCGTGGCGCACCACGTCTGTCGGTGCTCATCACCGCGGTGGGAGCGAGCTTTGCACTCGAGTACGGCATCGCCGTCTCGTTCGGCCCCAACCCGCGGGTGTACCCGGTTCGGCTCGGCAACGATTCGTTCACCGTCTTCGGCGCCCGCCTGACCTACGCGCAGCTCGCCATGATGCTGATCGCGGTGGCGCTCATGATCGGCCTCGATCAGGCCGTGCGGCGCACCCGGTCAGGGCGGGCGATGCGCGCCATCTCGCAAGACCCCAAGGCCTGCCTGCTGATGGGGATCAACGTCGACAGCGTCATCACGCGAACCTTCTTCATCGGCTCGGCGCTGGCCGGAGCCGCCGGCGTCATGTCGGGGGCCTACTACGGCAAGATCGACTTCCTGATGGGCTTCATCATCGGGCTCAAGGCTTTCACGGCTGCGGTCATCGGCGGCATCGGCAACCTGCGCGGCGCCGTGCTCGGCGCGATCGTGCTCGGCCTGCTCGAGTCGTTCGGCACCGCCTGGCTCGGCAGCGAGTGGCGCGACGTGTTCGCGTTCGCCTTCCTCATCCTGTTCCTCACGGTCAGACCCACGGGCCTGCTCGGCGAACGAGTGACGGAGCGTGTCTGATGAGCAAGGACCACCCCGAAAAAGCAACCGTCCCGGATGCCGCTGACGCGTCGGGTTTCGTCAACGCCGTTGACGACCGGGGTGCTGCGTTGGTGGCCCTCGCCGGGTCGGGACTGTCTCCGGGCAGGGCGTCGAAGGTCAACCCGGTCAGCCGGCTGATCGGCCACCCGCTGTTCGGTCTGGTGATCGTCGTGCTGGCCATCGCGCTGCCGTTCATCAACTCCTCGGCCTACGCGATCCGTATCTCGACCGATGCCCTGATCTTCGTCATGCTGGCCGTCGGGCTCAACATCGTGGTCGGCTACTGCGGTCTGCTCGACCTGGGCTACGCCGCCTTCTTCGCCATCGGGGCGTACACCGCCGGGGTGCTGACGACCACCTTCGGCTGGCCCGTCATCGCGACGATCCCGTTCGTCGTGGTGGCCGCCGTCATCGGTGGGTTGCTCATCGGCGGCCCGACGCTACGCCTGCGCAGTGACTACCTCGCCATCGTGACGCTCGGCTTCGGTGAGATCGTTCGCATCACCGCCAACAACCTCGACTTCACCGGCGGCCCGAACGGGGTGTTCGGTATTCCCGACTTCGGTGACTTCGGCCTGCGGGCCGACATCGCGACCTACTGGATCGTGACGGTTGTCGTCGGTCTTGCGGTACTCGCTTCAGCCCGCCTCGGGCGCGGGCGGCTGGGCCGCGCCTGGCGATTCGTGCGGGAGGACGAGGACGCCGCCGAGGCGATGGGCATCCACACCTACAAGGTGAAGTTCGCGGCCTACGTCACTGGCGCCATCTTCGGCGGCCTGGCCGGCGTGCTGTTCGCCGTGCACCAGACCGCCATCTCGCCCCCGAGCTTCAACTTCCTCTACTCGGCCCTCATCCTCATGGCGGTCGTACTCGGTGGCATGGGCTCGACCCCGGGCGTCGTGGTCGGCGCCATCGTCATCGCGCTGCTCCCCGAACTGCTGCGCGGGGCCGAGAACTGGCGCTACCTCGTCTTCGGGGTGCTGCTCATCGTCGTGATGATCTTCCGCCCACAGGGCATCTGGCCCCACCGGGTGGGCGAGAAGCCGGCGAGGGTCCGCAGAAAACGTGTGGTCGACGATGAGCCGGAGGTGATCGCGTGACCGCACCGGCCGGCATCCGCAGGGCGCCAGGTGAGGCTGCACCACGGCTGCTGGAGGTCGAGGCCATGACCGTCGCCTTCGGCGGGGTCACCGCCGTCGACGGCCTGACCTTCGGCGTCAACGAGGGGGAGGTGCTCTCGGTCATCGGACCCAACGGGGCGGGCAAGACGAGCGCCTTCAACTGCATCACCGGCTTCTACAAGCCGTCGGGCGGCCAGGTGCGACTGGGCGGCGTTGACATCACCGGCAAGCGGCCGGCCCGCATCGCCGCGATGGGCGTAGCCCGGACCTTCCAGAACCTCAGGCTGTTCGGCGAGCTGAGCGTGCTCGACAACGTGCGCGCCGGAATGCACGTGCGCATCAAGCAGAACGCCTTCGACGCGATCCTGCACACGCCCCGCTACCACCGCAGTGAGCAGGAGGCGACCGATGAGGCGAACCGCTGGCTCGACTTCGTGGGGTCCCGCGGCAACCGGTACAACGAGGTTCGCAACCTGCCCTACGGCGAGCAACGCCGGGTCGAGATCGCCCGGGCCCTGGCCCGCGAACCGCGGATGCTGCTGCTCGACGAGCCCGCGGCCGGGCTGAACCACAACGAGAAGGAGCAGCTGCTCGGCCTGCTGCGCCGAATCAGCGACCTTGGCACCGCAGTCGTGCTCATCGAACACGACATGGGCCTGGTGATGCAGGTATCCGAGCGCATCGTGGTGCTCAACTACGGCAGGGAGATCGCTGACGGCACCCCGACAGAGATCCGCACCAACCCGGCGGTCATCGAGGCCTATCTGGGCGCCGGTGACGACGTCGAGGAGGAGGCCGAGAAGATCGCCCACCAGAGTGACGATCAGGTGTTCGGCCGGCCCGAGGGAGACGAGACATGAGCAACGTGCTCGAGGTTCGCGACCTCGTCGTCAGCTACGGAAAGGTCGAGGCGCTCAGGGGCCTGTCGCTGACGGTCGGCGACGGTGAGACAGTGTCGTTGCTCGGCAACAATGGCGCCGGCAAGTCGACCACGGTCGGAGCCATCTCAGGGGTTGTGCACGTCACCTCGGGAACGGTGACCGCGTTCGGCAAGGACGTCACCAACGCCAAGCCCTGGGACCTCGTCGAGATGGGCATCATCCACGTGCCCGAGGGCCGAAGGATCTTCTCTCGACTGACGGTTCACGAGAACCTGCAGATCGGTGGGTACGCCGTGAGTGACACTTCGGTGATCAACCAGCGCATCAAGCAGGTCTACTCCCTGCTGCCGCGGCTCGCCGAACGGCGCTCGCAGCAGGGCGGCACCCTTTCCGGCGGTGAGCAGCAGATGCTGGCCATCGGCCGGGCCATGGTGTCGGGGCCCAAGCTGCTCATGCTCGACGAGCCGTCAATGGGCCTGGCGCCGCTCATGGTCGCCCAGGTTATGGACGTCGTGAGAGACATCCGAGAGCAAGGCACCTCGGTGCTGCTCATCGAGCAGAACGCTCGGTCGGCGCTGCGGGTGGCCACCCGCGGTTACGTCATCGACTCCGGCGTGGTGACCATCGAGGCGCCGGCCGAACAGCTGCGCGCCGACCCGCGGGTGGTGGAGGCCTACCTTGGGAAGTGACGACCGGATCTCTTTCGAGACCGACGACTACCACACCGGCGGCGAGCCGTTTCGGATCGTCGCGCGCGGAGCAGTGGTGCTCGAAGGGAACGGGGTCGCCGACAAGCGGATGAACGCGATGGCAAGCGAGTCAGTGCAGTTCGCGCGCGCCCTGCTGTGCAGCGAACCGCGCGGTCACGCTGACATGTACGGCGGCTTCGTCACCGAACCCGACGACGAGGGTGCCGACCTCGGCGTGCTGTTCTGGCACAAGGACGGGTTCTCCACCGCCTGCGGTCACGGCACCATCGCACTGGGGGTGTGGGCGGTGGAGACCGGGCTCGTGCCCACCCAGCCCGACGGCATCCGCGACGTTCGCATCGACGTGCCCTCCGGACGGGTCACGGCTCGGGTGGCTTTCGACGCTGGAATGGTCACCAGCGTGTCGTTCGTCAACGTGCCCGGCTGGGTACACGCGACGGGCGTCGACGTGGGCACCGGCCGTGGCCTCGTGACCTGCGACATCGTTTTCGGCGGAGCCATGTACGCCGTCGTGCCGGCCTCCGCGGTCGGCCTCCGGGTGCACCCCGACGACCTGCCTGACCTGATCCGCGCCGGGCGCCAGATTCGTAACGGGCTCAACGCAGTCGGGGCCGCGGAGCATCCAGGCGACCTGCGGCTGTCAGGTGTCTACGGCACCATCTTCACCGAAGACGTCGACCCCGCTGATGTCGTCGCGGCCGCTCCGGTGGAGGGTCTCGGCAGCGAGGGCGCACTCCACCAGCGCAACGTCACCATCTTCGCCGACGGGGAGGTCGACCGGTCACCCTGCGGTTCGGGAACCGCCGCCCGCGTGGCCCACCTCGTGGCGCAGGGCCGACTGGTCGAGGGCGAGCTGCTCGTGCATGACTCCATCGTCGGCAGCCGCTTTCACGCCCGGGCTGTGAGCCAGGCCCCGGCCGACGGCCACGACGCGGTCGTCGTCGAGGTCACCGGCACGGCGCACCGCTTCGGTCGCAGCCACTTCACCGTTGACCCCCGCGACGTGCTCGTACCCGGATTCGTCCTGAGATGATGGACGTGTCCACACGACAGGGGAGCCCATGACCACCACACCGACAGCGGCCGAGGACGCGCTCACGTTGCCCAGCTTCGACAACCAGGCGAACCTGCGCCAACAGGTGGCGGACGCCCTGCGGGCCCTGCTCATCACCGGCGCCATGAAGCCCGGTCAGGTCTACTCGGCCCCCAAGCTCGCGGCCCGCTTCGGCGTCTCGGCGACTCCGGTGCGCGAGGCCATGCTCGACCTCGTCAGCGAAGGCCTCGTCACTGTGGTGCGCAACAAGGGTTTCCGTGTCACCGAGCTCGACGACAAGGAGCTCGACTCCATCGCCGAGCTGCGCGGCCTCATCGAGGTGCCGGTCATGGGCATGGTCGCCGAGGAGTGCGGCGCGACGCTGGCGCTCGAGGTCGAGCGGCTGCGACCACTGGCGATCGAGATCACCAAGGCGGCGGCCTCCGGAGACCTGCTCACCTACACCGAGGTCGACAACGAGTTCCACAGCAGGTTCCTGGCCCTGCACGGCAACCCGCGCGTCGTGTCGGTGGTGCACGACCTGCGGCTGCGGTCACGTCTTTTCGGTCTCGAGGCACTCGCGGCCGCTGGGGTACTGGCCCAGATGTCGCGGGAGCACGAGGAGATGGTCGACGCCGCGTTGCGCCGCGACGGCGACGGTATGCGCGAGGTGATGAGCCGTCACATCGGCCACATTCGCTCGACGTGGGCCGGCAACACCAGCTGATGGTCTGTGGTTCACGGCGGTCGTTCTGGGTGCGGCAGCCTCGAGGCCCGAGTCGAACGGCGATCGAAAGTGGCCACTCGACTTGAGTTTCCGGCCTCAACCCCGGTCGAGTGGCCACGTTCATGTGGTCCAGTGGCCAGAGAGTCTGGGTCGGCAGGTCAGCGCGCCGAGGTGATCGACCCGTGGTCAGTGGAGCAGTCAACGGTGACCTTCAGCCCGGTGGGTAGCGCGCCGAGCTCGTCATCAGTGATGAGGGCGACCGGCATGTCCGACCCGTAGAGCTCACGGGCGACGATGGCGCCCAGCACGACGATGGCGTCGCGCTCGGCCAGCACGATCGCTGCCGGGCCGCACTGCTGCCGAAGCTGTTCGGCCAGCACGTACGAGCTCGAGCTCGACCCCCGCCCCGCTCGCATCACGAGCACCCGACCCGTGACCGACTGCCCGCGCTGAGGGTGGTGCGCGTCGATGATCGTGCCGTCATGGTCGGTGCCGCCCCAGAACGACAAGGGCGTGTCGAGGTGCAGCACGGTGCCCGACGCGCGGCCGGCATGCAGCGGCACAGCGCTCAACGGCACCGCGCTCAGCGGCATCCCGGATGCCGCGTCAGCGGAGCTCGTCGTCATCGATGACCACCCTTCCGGCGCGGGCCGATTCGACGCACTCACGCAGGCTCGCCATGACGACGTCGACACCGAGGTTGCCGGGCGCGTAGTGCGCCCACTTGCCGCTGTTGGTCATCGCGACCTGGGCTTGGGGTCGCAGGATCGACGTGACGTAGGTGCACGTGTCGGTGACGACGCGGACGCCGTGGGTTGCCAAGACCTCCGCGTGACCGCGCTCCTGGGCCAGCTCCCACACCGACCGCCCGGTGGAGAGGTAGAAGTCGACGCCAGCCGCGAAAGCGGCACCGTTCGCGAGCAGCGTTGTCAAAGAGGCGATCTCGTCGATCGACGCGTGCGGTGTGCCAACGCTCACGACGTCGAGGCGCCCGTCGGATGCCGTGGTCAACTGGCGCCGCGCCTGTACGAGGTCGTCGCTCGTGAGCGCGATCGTCTCGGCCGGCGGTCGGCCGCCGAAAGCGACGTCGACGGTGGCGGCCTCGGGAGTGACGCCGACGACGTGGAACATCGCCACGCCACCCGAGGACGCCGCGGCGGCGCCGAAGGCCTTCAGGGTGTCTTCGCTCGTCTCAGGGGGCATCCCGACGAGCACCGGGTTGGCCGTGCCGACCCGAGACCCGACGAGGTAACCGAGCAGAGGGCCGGCGAGATCGCCGCGCAGCACGCGGTCGGGGATGGCGGCGACATCGATCAGCACGTCGCCCAGCCGGGCCGCATCGGTGTGCAACCCGGCGAAGGGGGCCCGCCCAGTGATGGCCGCACAGATGTCGAGAAAGTCGCCGTAGCGGTCGGTGCGGGCGCCGAGCACCGAGTTGCAGAAGGCGATGGCGTTCGACTCTGCCCAGGCGACGTTCACGCCCAGGCCGGGGCGGGCGTCGAGCTGGTAGGGGGCACAGGTCCAGGTCGCGCTGGCGCCCATGGCCAGGTAGGCCTCCATGAGCGCTCGACCACCGAGGCTGACCTCCTGCTCGGCAGGCGTCTGGTTGCGCACGGTGCCAGGGTGGAGCAGGTCGATCGACCCGACGTTGAGCGTGGTGGGCACCCGCACCGTGGCCCCGAGATCGACCAGCCGAGATGCGAAGTCAAGCCCCGACTGGCCGTGAAAGAGGCAGCCGTCGATATGGGCCGACTCGATCTCGACGAGCCGAGGCGCCTCGTGCACCCGGGCCAGGCCGACCACGACGCGCATGGCCATGGCGATGCCCTCGCCCTGCTCGCCGTCGAGCATCGACCGCTCGTCGGGCGTCAGCTGGAGGGTCGGACCCGCCGGGTCATTCACGATGGGTCACCTTCTGTCACTTAAGATCGCGTCACGAATCTAGCAGCCCGGAGACCACGAACCAGGGTGCGGGGAGCAAGTCGGTGCGGTGTGTCGCCGCCTCGTCTCGACGGTGAAGGAGTGCGTGATGGATCTGGTGTTCATCGACGGCCCACAGCTCGAGCAGGTGCTGAGCTGGGCGGTGGTGATCGACTCCCTGGAGGCCGCGCTGGCATCGGGCTCGGCGCCCGGCAACACCCCTCCGCGAACGTTCGCGTCGGTCGGTTCGGGCCAGCTGATCCTCATGCCCGGCGAGGTCGGGGCCGACGTGGGGGTCAAGGTCGTGTCTGTTGCTCCCGGCAACTCGGCGCGCGGGCTGGACCGCATCCAGGGGGTCCACATCGTGTTCGAGGGTGACACCCTGCGACCGCGGGCGCTCATCGAGGCCGCCACACTCACCCTGCGCCGCACGGCCGGGCTGTCGGCGCTTGCCGTCAAGCACCTCGCACCGGATGCCGCTGACTCACTGCTCGT
>JBDTVJ010000074.1:0-16809 GCA_040007275.1 Terracoccus sp. | reverse complement strand
CGGTTCTGGTGAGGGCACAGTGAGGGCAGATGACGCCGAAATAGGCTCTAAACTGCGGCTTTACACGTTGAAGCGGAACTCCACCACGTCGCCGTCGGCCATCACGTACTCCTTGCCCTCGATGCGCACCTTGCCGGCCGCCTTCGCCGCGCTCATCGACCCCGCCGCAACGAGGTCGTCGAAACCCACGACCTCGGCTTTGATGAACCCGCGCTGGAAGTCGGTGTGGATGACGCCCGCAGCCTGAGGGGCGGTCCAGCCTTTGCCGATCGTCCAGGCCCTCGACTCCTTGGGCCCGGCCGTCAGGTAGGTCTGAAGACCGAGGGTGTGGAACCCCTGGCGGGCGAGCTGGTCCAGGCCCGACTCCTCTGCGCCGAAGCTCTGCAGCAGCTCGAGCGCCTCCTCGGGCTCCATCTCCATCAGGTCCATCTCGAGCTTGGCGTTGAGAAAGACCGAGTCGGCCGGCCCGGCGAGCTCGCGCAGCCTCGCGTGCAGGCCGGCATCCGCGAGCTGGTCCTCGTCGAGGTTGAACACGTAGATGAAGGGCTTGGTGGTGAGCAGCCCGAGACCCTTGGCCTCGGCGAGGTCGATCCCGGCCGCCGGCCCCGCGGCGTACAGGGTGTCGCCGCGTTCGAGCACCTGCTGCGCGGCGGCCGCGAGCTCGAGCGCGGGCTTTCTGTCCTTGTTGATCCGCGCCTCCTTCTCCAGGCGCGGCACCGCCTTCTCGAGAGTCTGCAGGTCGGCGAGGATCAGTTCGGTGTGGATCGTCTCGATGTCGGAGGCCGGGCTCACCTTGCCGTCGACGTGCACCACGTCGCCGTCCTCGAAGGCGCGCACGACCTGGCAGATCGCGTCGGCCTCGCGGATGTTCGCGAGGAACTTGTTGCCCAGGCCCTCCCCCTCGCTCGCGCCGCGAACGATGCCGGCGATGTCGACGAAGCTCACCGTCGCGGGCAGGATCTTGACGCTGCCGAAGATCTCGGCGAGCGCCCCCAGCCGCGAGTCAGGCAGCGGCACGACGCCGACATTGGGCTCGATCGTCGCGAACGGGTAGTTCGCGGCGAGCACGTTGTTCTTGGTCAGCGCGTTGAACAGGGTCGACTTGCCGACGTTGGGGAGACCGACGATTCCGATGGTGAGTGCCACGGTTGCAAGAGTCTAGTTGCGATCGCTCGGGAGCCGAACCACCCGTCCGGATGCCGCCCACTCACCGGTTGCATGTAAGCCGCGGTCGCGGGTGACCGCGGGATACATCGAATGCGCGGACGGTGGGGTGAATCAGGTGAGGGTCCAGTGCCAGCCGGGTTGCCAGGCGAAGGGCGCGTCGACGAGGTCTTCGAGCGGGATGCCGTTCAGCAGGTGCTGCAGGGCCCAGAGGTTGGCCGAGTGTGCGACGAGCAGCACCCGGCCGCCGTCATGGTCGCGGCGCAGGTCGGCGAGCAGCGACTGCGTGTTCGCGACGACGTCGCGGTAGCTCTGGCCGCCGCGGAAGGGTAGGTCGATGCGACCCGCCCGCCGAGCGAGATCGTCTCGCGGACGCCCGTTGAGCTCGCCGTAGTCGCACTCCCGCAGTCGAGCGTCGAGGTGCACCGGGATGCAGCTGCCGCCCACGGCGATGGTCGTGGTCTCGACTGCGCGAGCGAGGTCAGAGCTGATGACGGCTGTGACGCCGGTGCCACGATGCCGCTCCCCCATCTGTGCCGCCTCAGCACGTCCACGGGCCGACAGCTGACCCGGCAGCCAGCCGGTGGCAATCCCCCGCTCGTTGTCGACCGTGGTCGCGTGGGTCTCGTAGACCACCGCGAGGGGCACGGGCTCAGCCTCGGCCAGGGCGGGGGGTGGGCGGCATCCGGTAGCCGCAGAGCTGGCGCGACTGAGCCACGAGCTGGCCGGCGCTGTCCCAGATCTTCGCGTCCTCCTCCATCAGGCCGCCGCCGACGTTCTCGCTGGTGAGCGAGACAAGCAGCCAGCCCGGGGCGGGGCGGCGGCGGATGTGGCCGGTGAACTCCAGCGTCGGCGTCCACCCGAGCATCCCGAGGTCGAAGGCCACCGGAGGCAGCGCGTCGAGCGCCATCATGAGCATCGTCGTGTCGGGTTCGCGCCCGTCGGCGAGGCGCAGCCAGCCCCGGATGACGCCCTGCCTCGACGGTCGACCCGCCGCCCACCCGGCCGTCGCGGGGTCGATGCGCAGGTCGAGACGTTCGAGGAAGCGCATGTTGGCCAGGAACGACGGGGGCGCTTCGGCGGCCGACACGCATTGCTCGGGCGGCGGCAGGTCAGGCGGACTCGACTGGGTGACGGTGTCGACCTGCTCGAGGTTGCCGAACGACCCGATCGCCCTCATGCGTTCGACCGGCTGGCCGTCGTCGCCCCGCTGCAGTACGCCGATCTGGCCGGTCGAGAGCTTCCGGCCGGTGCGCATCACCTCGGTCGAGACCATGAACGGGCCCGGCTGCGAGGCGGTCATGAAGTAGGCCGAGAGCACCACGGGGTCGACATGGGGGGTCGTCTCGTCGGGGTCGAGCGCCAAGTGCTGACCCAGGGCGGTCAGCCCGGCCGCCATGACAAGGCCACCGTTGACGGCGTTGCCGATCATCCAGCCCTCGTCGAACGCGCCGTTTCGCTCGTGTTCGCGCGGACCCGGCTCGAGTCGGGTCACCTCGTCGTAGCTCGTCACCGGACAGGTGTAGCAGAACACCGACGAACCCGGTCCACGCGGGGCCGCCCCCTGTTAACGTCAGTGAGTCGTCCGACGCCGCGGACGACGGCGCTGGGGAGGTCGCTCGTGCTCTTTCGTCGAGGGCGACAGGCCCTCGTGCCCCTGCTCGTCACGGGCGGCCTGGTCGCGACGTCCGCAGCCTGCGTCGAGAACGTCGCGGACCCCGCGGTCACGGGCGTGGTCATCCCGTCGGCTCCGACCCGCCCCACCACCTCGCACACCCCCACCGGTTTGAGCACCCGCAGCACCCCGGGCTCCACCGCCACCGGCAGCACCACGGCGAGCGCCACCAGCCCGGCCCCTACGACGAGCCCGAGAACGAGCCCGCCGGCCACCGCCTCAGGCACGTTCAGCGCACACGTGAGTGCCGTGACGACCGACGACGTGCGCCACACCTACCGGCCCGGTTGCCCGGTCGGGCCGAGCGGGCTGCGCAAGATCACCATGACCTACCGCAGCTACACCGGCGAGGTTCGCACCGGGGTGCTCATCGTCAAGGGCAAGCACGCCGGCACCGTCGTCGACATCTTCCGTCAGGCTTTTGACGCGGGCTTCCGGATCAACCGGATGGACAACCCCAACGTGTGGGAGGGCGACGACAAGCGGATGATGGCGGCCGACAACACGTCCGCCTTCAACTGCCGTCAGGTCACCGGCAACCCGGCGAAGCTGTCGCCGCACTCCTACGGCACGGCGATCGACGTCAACACCCGGCGCAACCCCTACCGCGCCGCCGACGACGTCTGGTACCCGTCCAACGGTGTGCGCTGGATCGACCGCACGCTCGACGACAAGGGCATGATCCGGTCGTCGTCCACGATCACCAGAGCGGTTCTCGCCGCTCGTGGCACGTGGGGCGGCCAATGGGCCTACCCCGACTACCAGCACTTCGAGCTCGACTGACGACTCGCCTGTCGATCCGTCCTGACGCCGGCTGTCGGTGTCGTCTGCGACGGTGAGCCCATGAACGCTCTCCCGCTCCTGGCCGGCCTCGTCGTCGGCCTCCTGTTGGGTGCCCTCCTGGCCGCGCTCTGGGTGCGCGGGTCGTTCGCTGCTCGCACGGCAGCATCCGAGGCTGAGCGTGACGCGCTGCGCTGGCGCGTCGCCGACCTGCAAACCGTGCGCGACACGGATGCCGGCACCGCTTCGCTGCTGGCGCCGCTGAGCGACACGATCGAGCGCGTCGAAGCCCACGTGGGGGCTCTCGAACGCGACCGCGTGCGTCAGTTCGGTGAGCTGGGTGAGCGGCTCTCGGCGGTCGGTCGCTCGACGGATTCTCTGCGCACCGAGACCGCCTCCCTGGCGAGCGCACTCAACTCCTCCACGGTGCGCGGGGCCTGGGGCGAGGTGCAGCTGCGGCGAGTGCTCGAGCTGTCGGGGCTGCTGGCCCGTTGCGACTTCGACGAGCAGGTCACCGCGGTCAGCGCCCACGGCGCGACGGTTCGGCCCGATGCCGTCATCAACCTCCCGGGCGGGCGGCACGTCGTCGTCGACAGCAAGGCGCCGATGTCGCACTTCCTCCAAGCCCACGGTGAGACCGTCTCCGAGCGCGAACGGGACGAGCTGCTCGCCGCTCATGCGACGGCCCTGCGTCGACACGTCGAGGCCCTTGCGGCGAAGGCGTACTGGTCCGCCTTCGTTCGCTCGCCCGAGCTGGTGATCTGCTTCGTGCCCGGCGAGGCGATCCTCGCCACCGCCCTGTCCGACGATCCGGGCCTCTACGAGCATGCCCTGGCCCGCAAGGTCGTGCTCGCCTCGCCCGGAACCCTGTACGCCGTGCTGCGCACCGTCGGTGCGGTCTGGCAGCAGGATGCCCTTGAGCAGAGCGCGCGCGATCTGCTCGTCATCGGCCGCGACCTCTACTCCCGCCTCGGCACCCTCGGCGGCCATGTCGCCTCGATGGGCGCCTCCCTGGGTCGATCGGTCGAGCAGTACAACCGGTTCGTCGGCACGCTCGAGTCGCGGGTTCTCATCACTGCCCGACGGATGAACGAGCTGCATCTGGCGTCCCAGCTCCCGGTGCGCCTCGAGCCGATCGAGGCGGCACCCCGCTCGCTCAGCACGAGTGAGCTCACCGACGACCTTGGACGAGAGGCGCGTGACGATGCCTACCTCGAGGGCGAGGGGTCGCCAGCCGACGGCTCAGCTGGTCGCCCCGGAAGCGCCACGGGCTGAGCCGCCCCGGCCGAGAGCACCGAGCGTTCGCCGTCGGGGGCGCCGAGCCCCTCGGCCCTACTGGGCGTCCGGGCGAGCCTGGGTGCCGGCGAACATCGCGCTGAGGTCGAGCGAACGCACGTGGCGCTGGGAGGCCAGCGACACGTAGGTCCGGGCCAGGACGTCCTTGCCGAAGCCGAGCACTGTGCTGAGCAACCCGGTCGCTTCAGCGAGTTCGCCAGGGGCGGCTGACGCGACGATCTGACGCCACATCGACGCCTCGAGCGCGTTGAACGCCCCCTGCACCTCGCTGATGTCGAAGCCCTGACCGAAGCGCTCTGTTGCGACCGTCTCGGCATAGGTGCTCACCCCGGAGAGGTCACGGTTTGCGATGGCGGTGACGACGAGGTCGAACAAGCCCTCGAGCCGCTCCCGAGTGATCACCTCACCGGCGGACTCGTAGTGGCGGGTGTGGGATCGTTCGACCACGGTGTAGCTCTCGTCGACGATGGTCGAGCGGGACTTCCTGAGCACTGCTGCACAGTCCATTCGGACGCACCTACCCTTCAACGCCTCTAGGGTCCCACGCGGGACGCGCGAGCAGGCCACCGGGCGCCCCCTCATCGCCGGTCTGGCCTCAGCGAGTTCGGGTGAACCCCGGATTAAGGTGCCTTCATGGCTGAATCCACTGGTGTGCGAAGACGCCTGGGCCGTCGTGAGTACGCGCTGTTCGGTCTCGGCGGAGCGGCCCTGTCTGGGATCGGGGACGCGCTCATCCTCGGCCGAAGCTGCTCGGGGCACGACTTCGACCACGCTACGGGTGTTGTTCCTGCGCACCTGAACCCTCAACGCCGGTGGCGGTCCTTGTTCAACGGCGTCACCCTCGACAGGCACCGGATTCAGGTCGGAACGCTGGTCGGGGTGGTCGGAATCGGTATCTTGCAGCAGCTTGGTCTGCGAGGGATCGCCTCGACCATAGAACCACAGGTGCCGCGCCGCCTCGCCACGGTGTCAGCAGCAGCCTTCGCAGTGACGGGAGCGGCCACCCACCTGTGCTGCGGATCGGTGATCCTGGCGTACCAGCGCGCATCGGAGACGCAGGTCGAACCGCACCACAGTGCACGTCCTTCGCCTCGATCGGCCACGGCACTGCTTGCCGTGAGCGCCACTGGAGCGCTGACGTCATTGGCCGTTTTCAGCAGCAGCCAGACCATCGCCTCGCTGCGCCGTCAGAGCCACGCGCCGACCTCGACGTTGGTCGTGACGCCACTTCTCTGCGTGATGTCGACGCTTCTCACCCTCGGCGTGCTTCCCGCCCCCGTTGGCGGCTGGGCCCGCCCGGCCTCCATGAGTATCGGCTTGATGGCGTACTTCGCTGTCACCGCAACATCAGCCGAGTGTCGAGCGTCCACCGCAGCTGAGTCATAGCGTTGGAGCCTCGACGGGTCGCGGAGAGGGAACCGCAGGACGCGCCCGGTATCGACCCGGTCGGTCTGCGGTCTCGATCCGCCACGACTCGGAGGCCACGACGAAGCCCAACCGCTCGTATACGTGCTGCGCCGGGTTACCGACCGTGACGACGAGGGTCAAGGTCGACCAGCCGAGGTCGGCCAGACGACCGACGGACGCGGCGAGCAGAGCGGAACCAAGCCTCTGGCCGGCCACCGCGGGATCGACACAGATGTCTGTGACGAAGGGTCCTGCAACGCACGTGCCACTGGCAGTCGTCTCGGTGACGAGGACCACCCCGACGATGCGGTCGGTGTGGTCAGCCACGTGAAGCGATGCCTCGGCGATCCATGGCCCCATCGCCTCGCCGCGCAAGACCTCGAGCACCGACTGCGCGGCGGACTCGGGGTCGGCATCGGCGGGCTCGTGATCAGGATGCTCCGGTGGGTACGCGCAAGTGACGACGGCGCCGTACTCGGTGGCCCGCTGCGGGCTCATCGGCGCGATCGAGAAGCCGTCGCTCACGGGTGGCGCGGGAGCAGCCAGCACGAGATCGAGCACCATGACCACCGAATGACGGACCAGGCGGCTGCCGGATGCGATCGACGCTGCAGCGGCCGCCGGGTCGTCCACGATTCGTTCTACCGCCATCCGGCACCTTCTCGAAGTCGCCCCCACACGGACAAACCCTGTTGGCCGGCCGAGAGCTGCCTTGAACCCGCGTCAGTGCTGAACGTTGGCGCTCTCGAAGGCGGCGTCGTGACGCACCTTCTCGACCTGCTGGCCACGCGCCTTGAGGTCGCGCCGGATCTCGTTGGGCAAGGAGAACAGCAACGACTCCTCAGCGGCGATGACGGCCTCGACGTCGTCGTAGCCCCGCTCGGCCAGCCAGGTCAGCACGTCCCGCACCAGCACCTCGGGCACGCTCGCCCCAGAGGTCACCCCGACCGTGGCCACCCCCTCGAACCAGCCTTCGTCGATCTCGTCGGCGAAGTCGACGAGATGTCCAGCGCGAGCGCCGTGTTCGAGCGCGACCTCGACGAGGCGTACCGAGTTCGAGGAGTTGCGTGAGCCGACGACGATCATGAGATCGGTGCCCTGGGCCATCGCCTTCACGGCCAGCTGCCGGTTCTGCGTGGCGTAGCAGATGTCGTCGGAGGGCGGGCTCTGCAGCAACGGGAACTTCTGCTTCAGCCGATCGACGGTCAGCATCGTCTCGTCGACCGAGAGGGTGGTCTGTGAGAGCCAGACGACCTTCTCGGGGTCGCGCACCGTGATGTTCTCGACGTCGTCGGGGCCATCGACCAGGGTCACGTGGTCGGGTGCCTCCCCGGCCGTCCCTTCGACCTCCTCGTGGCCCTCGTGGCCGATGAGCAGGATGTCGAAGTCGTCGTCGGCGAAGCGCACGGCCTCGCGGTGCACCTTCGTCACGAGCGGGCAGGTCGCGTCGATCGTCTTCAGGCTGCGCGCCCTCGCCTCCTCGTGCACGACCGGCGCCACGCCGTGGGCCGAGAAGATGACAGTGGCACCCTCAGGCACCTCGTCGGTCTCGTCGACGAAGATCGCGCCGCGTTTCTCGAGCGTCTGCACCACGAACTTGTTGTGCACGATCTGTTTGCGCACGTAGACCGGGGCGCCGTAGAGCTCGAGCGCCTTCTCGACCGTGACAACCGCCCGGTCGACCCCCGCGCAGTAGCCACGCGGCGCGGCCAGCAGCACCTTCTTGGTGTGTTCCGTGCCGTTCCCGGGGACGGTGGACGGCGTGTCGGACGAGGTCACGGCAGGCTTGGTCATGCCTCCCAGCCTACGTGCCCGACCTCCGGCCGCCGAATGCGCGGCGCTCTGCCCGACGTGGGGGTGATCACGCCCCGAAACGGGAGATCGCAGGGCAGCACCCGTCGCGGGTCCCAAGGCGTGAACACGAAGCCGAGCGGCGACGCGGTGTCGGGCGAACGGCATCCGGGCGCCCTATCGTGGCTTCGGTGAGCCTGCCCCAGCCGCTGCCCGAGAAGGCCGCCGACACCTCACCGGAGCAGCCCTGGCCGGTGCGGGTGCTCAGCCTGAAGATCGCCGAGTACGTCGACCGCATGAGCCAGCTGTGGGTCGAGGGCCAGGTCGTGCAGCTCAGCCCGCGCGGAGGCACCGCCTATCTCACGTTGCGCGACCCCGACGTCGACATGTCGCTGTCGGTGTCGGTGTCGATGAACGCCGTGAACGCGATGCCGACGCCGCTCGCCCAGGGAGCCCGGGTCGTGGTGCAGGCCAAGCCCACGTTCTGGACCAAGCGCGGCACGATGCAGCTCGAGGCGCGCCAGATCCGCCCTGTCGGCATCGGCGACCTGCTCGCCCGCGTCGAGATCCTGGGGCGGCTGCTTGCGGCCGAGGGGCTCTTCGACGCCGATCGCAAACGACCTCTCCCCTTCCTGCCGAACCGGGTCGGGCTCATCACCGGGCGCAACTCCGCGGCCGAGCGGGACGTCGTCGAGAACGCCCGTCGGCGCTGGCCGGCCGTGCGGTTCACGATCCGCGAGGTGGCCGTGCAGGGCAGTGCGGCGGTGACCGAGATCGTTGCAGCGCTGGGCTCTCTCGACGCAGACCCGACGGTCGACGTCATTGTCATCGCCCGTGGCGGGGGCGCGCTCGAGGAGCTGCTGCCGTTCTCGAACGAGGCCATGGTGCGGGCCGTGTCCCAGGCACGCACCCCCGTCATCAGCGCCATCGGCCACGAGGTCGACCGGCCGCTGCTCGACCTCGTCGCCGACTGGAGGGCCTCGACCCCGACGGATGCCGGCAAGCGGATCGTGCCCGACGCGGCCCATGAGGCCGACACCGTGAGCCAGGCCCGTGACCGGCTGACCCGCGCCGTCGCCCGCCGCCTCGAGTCCGAACGGCGGGGGCTGCGCGCCACCCTCTCCCGCCCGGTCATGGCCGACCCCACGGCGATCGTGCGCGTGCGCCGCGACGAGCTCGCCGCGTTGCGCACCCGGTCGGCGGGCCGGGTCGGGGCCCGCCTGCACCGTGCCGCCGACCAGGTCGAGCATCTTCGCCGTCAGGTCACCGCGCTCTCGCCGCAGTCGACCCTTGAGCGGGGGTACGCCGTGGTGCAGCACCGGGGCGGAGCCGTCGTGATGGACCACGCCGACGTCGAGGTGAACGAGCTGTTGCGCGTGCGGGTGGCGCGCGGCGACTTCGGGGTGCGGCCGGTGATGACCGTGACTGACGGAACTGACGCGAGTGGCGCAACGCCGACCGGCGCCACCGTCGCCAGGCCTCGGAAGAAACGACCGCCCAGGCAGGGGGCGTCGTAGGGTGGCGGCCATGCCCGAGTCCAAGATCGAGCCCCAGACTGCGTCCCCGGTCGACCCCACCGACGGTGGGGCAGCCTTCCCCGACATCGCTGGGCTGCGCTACGAGGACGCCCGCGAGGAGCTCGTCTCCATCGTCGCCCAGCTCGAAGCCGGCCAGGCGCCGCTCGAGGACTCGATGCACCTGTGGCGCCGGGGCGAGGCCCTGGCCTCCCACTGCGCCACCTGGCTCGACGGGGCCCAGGCCGAGATCGAGGCCGCTACCGCCGCGGAGCCCGAGTAACCGGCATCCCGGCCCCGGCCCCTGCATCACCCTGCAACCCCACCGTCGAGAAGGGCAGTTATGGCGCCGTCTCGGACGTCCGTGACGACGCCGTGACAACACGAACTGGCCTCTCGAGGTTGATCAGCTGCTCGGGGTGACCCGCTCGAGGGCGGCGACGAAGGTCTTCAGCTCGTCCTCAGGTCCCGTCGAGGTCGCGGCAAGCGTCAGCCCGGTCTTGCCGACGCCCCGCACCACGTAGCTCAGCTGCTGGCGGGCCGCGTCGGTGTAACGGTCGAACGTGCGGCCTGCCACCGTGGCGGTTCCTGCGGTCGCGCCGTCGTTGACCGAGCGGGTGACCCAGGGCTCGGTCGCGCCGACGGCCTGCTTGAAGGCGATGTCGGCCCCGCTCGGCGTGGTCCAGACGGTGGTGAACGTCGCCACCTTGTCGGTGCCCGGGGCGTACGTGGCGACGGTCGGCACCCAGCCCTTGCCGAGCCCGGTCGGCATCTCGATCGGCCACTTCGTCTGGGATGCCGTCTGGCTGGCCTTGCCGGCAGCGTCGACCGCCGGTCGGTCGACCTGGCTGATGCGGGGGATGACGGCGACCAGGGCGAGCACGAACAGACCGATGACGAACATCGACCGAAGGATGTTGGGCAGGGTGCCCATGGAGTAGCGACTGCGCGGAGGTGGCGCAGCGGCGTCGGTCGCCGCACCGGGACGGTCGGTCGGGCCCCCTCCCCGCCCCGAGGGCCGGCCGACAGCGCGCGGCGACGAGTCAGGCAGGTCATCGGGCACGGGCGCTACGCTGGGCGGCTCGGACGTCGGGGTCACGGCCGGCTCGGATGTCATGGCTCTATCGTCCCCCCAGGCGTGGACGGCGTCCAAACCCACCCCTGCCCACCGATAGGGTTGCCGACACCCACACAGTGCCGTTGGAGGATCCATGAAGAACCCCAGCAAGCCCGACCGCAACCTCGCCCTCGAACTGGTTCGGGTCACTGAGGCCGCCGCGATGGCCGGCGGACGATGGGTCGGTCGGGGTGAGAAGAACATCGCCGACGGGGCTGCCGTCGAGGCCATGCGGGCGATGATCTCGACCGTCAGCATGCGCGGGGTGGTCGTCATCGGTGAGGGCGAGAAGGACAACGCCCCGATGCTCTACAACGGTGAGAAGGTCGGTGATGGCACCGGCCCGGAGGTCGACGTGGCCGTCGATCCCATCGACGGCACCACCCTCACCGCGAAGGGCATGAACAACGCGGTCTCCGTGATGGCCGTGGCCGACCGCGGCGCGATGTACGACCCGTCGGCTGTGTTCTACATGGACAAGCTCGCCACCGGGCCCGATGCCGCCGACGTCGTCGACATCCGCCTGCCCGTCGCCGAGAACATCCGCCGGGTCGCGAAGGCCAAGAAGGAGACCACTGCCGATGTCACGGTCGTCATCCTCGACCGCCCCCGGCACGAGGAGCTGGCCCGGCAGGTGATCGAGGCAGGAGCCCGCATCCGCTACATCGTCGACGGTGATGTCGCCGGCGCCGTGATGGCGGCCCGCCCCGGCACCGGGGTCGACCTGCTGCTCGGCATCGGTGGCACCCCGGAGGGCATCATCACCGCGTGTGCCATCAAGTGCACCGGCGGCGTCATCCAGGGCAAGCTGTGGCCGAAGGACGACGAGGAGCGCCAGCGCGCTCTCGATGCCGGGCACGACCTCGACCGGGTGCTCTCGACCGACGACCTCGTCAAGGGCGACTGCTTCTTCGTCGCCACGGGCATCACCGACGGTGAACTGCTGCGCGGCGTGCGGTACGGCCCGCGAACTGCTCGCACCAACTCACTCGTCATGCGCTCGCGCAGCGGCACGATCCGCGCCATCGACAGCGAGCACCGCTTCGACCGACCCGGCTGGTTCGGCAGCACCGACATGATGAGCGACTGACGCCGATGCCCGACACCCGGCCCCGCACCCTCGTCATCGGCGAGGCCCTGATCGACGCCGTCACGCGCGGAGCGGACGCCACGGTGGAGCACGTCGGGGGCAGCCCGGCCAACGTCGCCTTCGGTCTCTCCGCCCTTGAGCATGACGTCGACCTCGCGACCTGGATCGCCACCGACGAGCGCGGCCTGCGCATCGCGGACATCTGCCGGGCCCGGGGCGTCGGGCTCACCCCCGGGTCGCAAGGTGCCCCCTTCACATCGGTCGCCCATGCCCGTCTCGACGGCACGGGGGCCGCCACCTACGTGTTCGACCTCGAGTGGCAGCTCGCTGCCGTTCCCGAGATCCAGACGTACGGTCACGTGCATATCGGCAGCATCGGTGCCGTGCTCGAGCCCGGCGCCAGCACGGTGCGGTCGACCGCCCTGACCGCCCGCGCCCGGTCGACCGTGTCGTATGACCCCAACGCGCGGCCGACGCTGATGGGACGCCCCGCCGATGCCCGGCGCACCATCGAGGCCGCCATGGCTCTGTCGGATGTCGTCAAGCTGAGCGACGAGGACGTCGCCTGGCTCTGCCCCGGTGAACAGCTCGCCGACGTGCTTGAGCGCTGGTGCGCCCTCGGGCCGGCGCTGATGCTCGTTACGCGCGGCCAGGAAGGCACCATCGTGCGGGTCGGCCGCACAGGTGAAACGGGCGAGTTCCCGGCGCCCCGGGTCAACGTGGTCGACACCGTGGGGGCGGGCGACTCCTTCATGGCGGGGCTCCTGTCCGGACTGCTGGATGCCGGTCTGCTCGGCGGGCCCGCGGCTCGCACGGCGCTGGCAGCGGTCACCCTCGACAACGTCCGACCCGCCGTGGAGCGGGCGCTGGCGACCGGCGCGCTCACCGTCGGCCATGCCGGTGCCCACGCGCCGACCCGTGCCGACCTCGCATGATTGGCGTGACCTTCCGCGACGAGGCACCCTGCCACACACGTCCTTCGCCGGTTCGCCACTCGCCCGACCGGTGGTAACGGTGATCGTTGCGGTCTGACGCGTTCCAACGCGTTGGAGATGAGGAATCCCATGAACGATCCCGTCCCCGGGCCTCGCCACACCGAATCCTCCGAGCCGCGAGCCGAGAGCCGGGTCACCTGACGAGCCCTCGAGGTCGAGCTCGCGGCGCGACGCCGTAACCGCCGGATGGCGGTAGCGGTCGTACCTCTACTCGTGGTCGTGGCGGCGGGCGGCGCAGTGGCACGGTGGAAGGCCGCCGACCAGCCCGGCACTGCGGCTGCCGGAACCGTGGCCGGTGCCCTCGCCCGCCCGGCGAAGGTGTGCGCCATCCGCCCGCAGGTGCCGGTGTGGGTGCCGTTGGCCCTCGAGGCGGCCCTCGTAGAGACGACATCCGCCTACCAGGCCACGGCTGACGCTCCCTGCGGTCACCTACGCCGTGCGAGCCCGGAGCCCGATCGAGACGGTGATCGGCCTCGGAAAGGATCAACCCGATCGGCCAGACGCGTGGGTACCCGATTTGTCGACCTGGGTCGACCGGGTCAACGCCGCGACCAAGATCAACGCGGTCAACGTCCGACCGTTCGCCGCCAGCCCTCTGGTGGTTGCGATGGACCCGGCCCGCGCCGCCACGCTGAAGCAGGCGCCCACGTGGCAGGATCTGCTCACCTCGGATCGGCCGATCAGGATCAGCGACCCGCGCTCGACCACCGCGGGCTTGCTCACCATCGCGTCGGCCCTGCCCCAGCTGAGCGAGCGTGCCGACCGAGCGGCCTTCCCCCGCCTGGCCAAGGTCAGCGCGCCATCACCACAGGCCCTCTTCGACACGTTCGACTCGGCTCCCGCGGACGCGTAGGCGTTTCCGGTGTCCGAGGCCGACCTCGCCGCGCACAACCGCACCGAACCTGACCACCCGATGGTGCCGGTCACGCCGAGCGGCGGCACGACCTCGTTCGAGTACTCCCTGGTCGACGTCGCCACCGACCCGGGGCGCTCGAAGGCGATCACGAAGCTCGGCCAGTACCTGTCGGGGCCTGAGGCCGCCAAGGCGCTCGCTGCCCACGGCATCCGCTCCACGACGAGACCGGTGGCGATACAGACCCCGATGGGCGGCGTCGGTGAGATCACCCTCCGGCCCGGCCCCGGCAGCGCGCAGATCGCAGCGGCTACCGACGGCTGGCAGGCGGCCACGGTCGACTTCTCCCTGTTGACCGTTTTCGACCTATCGGGCTCGATGAAGGAGAAGATCGGGAACACGACCCGGGTGGCCCTGACGCAGCAAGCCGCCGGGATCGCGCTGGCGGCCCTTGCCGAAGAGCACGCGACTCGGCCTGTGGATCTTCTCCGACGGCATCGGCCCGGGCGATGTCGACTACCGGGAACCGGCTCAACGCCGTCGTGATCCTCACCGACGGGCGCGACGAGGACCCCATCGGGATCAGCCTGGCGCAGCTGAAGGCGAACCTGCGGGCCTACGCCGACCCCGACCGACCGGTCGCGATCACCACGATCGGCATCGGGCCCGAGGTCGACTCCAAGGGCCTGTGCGAGATCTCGCGCATGACCTCGTCAAGGTACTACGCCGCACTCACCCCGGCCGACATGACGACCGTGCTGTCGAAGGCGCTGTTCGACCACGAGTGCAAGAACGGTCGGTGCGTGTGAGCCAAGGCGTGAGGATCGACCGAGCTCCAGCGAGGGAGGACCGGAGCGCCGCGGGCTCAGACGCCGAAAGCGCGTGTGAGCCAAGGGGTGCTGGGCTGAATCGAGTTAGCCCGACCTGGGTGATTGCTGCGTACGCCTGTCCGCATTCGTCCCGTGGCAGCACCATCGTTGTCGCTTCGTCACATCCGCCACCCAGTTTCAGGGTGGACCGGCCCGCGCCGAAAGGGTAGGAATAGGCGACTGACGTGATCACGGTCACGTTGGGTACCGATCTACGAGTACGACTCGACGACGAGGAGCAACCCATGACCGGCATTCCCAGACGGGCCCTCATGGCCGGAGGCGCGGTAGCCGCCACGGCCGCCCTGCTGTCCGGCTGCCTGCAGAACCCGAACGCCGGCGCAGGTGGAGAAGGGGGCAGCGGTGCCGGCGGTGGCTTCGTCAACAGCGGCTCCACCCCGAACGACAAGGTCGTGACGATTCTCGGCGCCTTCGGCGGCGACGAGGAGAAGAACTTCAACGCCTCGATCGCCGACTTCCAGAAGACCAGCGGCATAAAGATCCAGTACACGTCCGACCAGGACTTCACGACCACGATCAAGCAGAAGGTCAACTCGGGCGACTCCCCCGACATCGGGATCTTCCCGCAGCCCGGCGGCCTGCTGGAGTTCGCGGGTCAGAAGAAGATTCAGCCGATCGACACCTTCCTCAACTACGACACGCTGAACAGCACTCTGCTGCCCGGGTTCCTCGACGCGGCCCGCTACAAGGGCCGGGTCTACGGGGCGCCGATGCGCAATGCGGTCAAGAGCATTGTCTGGTACCCCAAGGCCGCCTACGAGAAGGCCGGCTACTCGACCACCGAGCCGACCATTCAAGCGCTCGAGAAGAACGTGGCCGACAAGATCGTCGCCAAGGGCACCCCCCCGTGGTGCGTCGGCTGGGAGTCTGCGCAGGCCACCGGCTGGGTGGGCACCGACTGGGTCGAGGAGTACATGCTGCGGATGTACGGCCCCGACGTGTACGACGACTGGACCTCGCACCGGATGAAGTTCAACGACCCCAAGGTCGTCAAGGCCTTGGACGAGGTGGCCAAGATCATGAAGGACCCCCAGCAGGTGCTCGGCGGCAGTAAGGGTGTGCTCAACACCGCCTTCGGCAACGCCATGAACCCGGCGTTCTCCACCCCGCCGAAGTGCCTGATGATGCGCCAGGGCAACTTCGTCACCACGTTCTTCCCCAAGAACGTGCAGGCCGATCTCGACAACCAGGTGGGTATCTTCGTCTTCCCGAAGTTCGAGGGTGGCTTCAAGGGTCAGGCCATCGTGGGTGGCGGTGACCTCGCTGCCCTGTTCAACGGCAACGACCCCGACGCCAAGAAGGTGATGGAGTTCATCACCTCCGACAAGTTCGGCGGCCCGTGGGCCAAGGCCGGGGGATGGCTGTCGCCGCACAAGACCTTCGACACCAGCAACTACCCCAACGCCACGACGAAGAAGATCGCCGAGATCGCGAACCAGGCTGACGTGCTGCGGTTCGATGGGTCAGACCTGATGCCCAAGGCGGTCGGGTCGGGGACGTTCTGGACCGAGATGGTCAAGTGGGAGAACGGACAGAGCTCGCAGCAGACGGCTGACAACATCGAAGCCAGCTGGCCGAAGTCATGAGCACCGTCACGGGCGAAGCAGCTCCACGCCAGAAGCTGCGTGACGACGACGACCCCGGTGCCAAATTGAGGCTGAACCCAGCCAAGGTGGCGATCGGGATCCTCGGCATGGTCGTGATCGTCTGGGCGTTGGGCAACATGTTCCTCGCGTTCGGTTACTACCCCGACAAGTTCGGCAGCAAGCTCGTCGTCGGGGTGCTCGCCGTCGTCGGTGGGGTCGGTGGGGCCGCGGCCCTGTTCTACTTCCTCAACATGTTCGTCGAGGGCCTCCCCCGGCGTCTGTCGGAGGGGTTGATCCCCTACGCCTTCGTGCTGCCCGGCCTGGCCCTGGTGACGTTGATGCTGATCTACCCGACCTTCCAGACCGTCAACTACTCGTTCGCCAACGCCGACAGCACGGCCTACATCGGGTTCCAGAACTATAAGACGATCTTCGGTGACAGTGCTTTCTGGACGTCGATCGGCAACAACGTGCTGTGGCTGCTCATCGTGCCGGCCATCGTGGTGGCCTTGGGCGTGGTCGTCGCGGTGCTGGCCGACAAGCTCTCGGCAACCGGCGAGAAGGTGGCCAAGAGCCTGATCTTCCTGCCGATGGCGATCTCGTTCGTCGGCGCCTCGGCGATCTGGGGCCTGATCTACGCCTACAACAACC
>JBDTVJ010000073.1:0-17041 GCA_040007275.1 Terracoccus sp. | reverse complement strand
ATGGGTACCGACCATCGGTCGTCGCCGATGGGTGTCGCATTCGTGGTCCCGCCTGCAGACCCGGCCGCCGCGATGGCCATGCCGGTCACCGGTGCCGGTGCGGGTTGACGGGAGTTGCTGATCCGGACGATGGCGACGTTCGCTCCGGGGAGGTTGGGGCGGATGGCGATGGAGAGCTCAAGGTCAGCAACCCTCTGATAGACGCTCGTGCTGGCGGGCGCCGAGGGGTCTGTCGTCAGCTGTCGTTCCAGAGCTGGCTGCCCGCTAGACAGCAGCCCTGTGAGGGCGAGGACGAGGCCACCGAGGACGACCTCGGCGGCGACGAGGCGCAGGCCGGACGCCCCGAGCCCTCCGGAGCTCTGAAGGCGTCGTCGCGTGGTCAGCGCCAGCACCCCGCAGCCGAGCACAACCAGGACCTTGACCGCAAGGAGGCGCCCGTAGTCGGTGAGCAGCAGGGCGTCGACCGAACCGACCACACCGCTGGCGAGGTAGAGACCGGTGACGACCATGACCCCGACCGAGGTGCCCGCGACGGGTCCGAAGGCGCGCAGGATCCGAGCCACCACCAAGGCAGGGGGGCGTCGACGGAGAACGACGAGCAGCAGGGCAGCGAGCGTGCCCATCCAGCAACCGGTGGCGAAGACGTGCAGCGCGGCCGCCGTCACCCGCGTCGGCGACGCGATGAGACCGGCCCCGGAGTGCCCCAACATGGCGGTGCCGAGGGCCGCGAGTGCGGCCCCGAGGATGAGGACGGCATTCCTCCGGCGGCGCTCCAGCGCGGCCATGGGGCGAGGAAGCACCGGCAGGGACGCGAACAGGACGAGGAGAAGCCCACCCGTCCGCACGACCCAGCGCCCGGCATACCCCCCGCTGACGAGCGCCCCCGCTGTCCCGCCGGAGGCCACGACCTGGTCGGCAAGCAGGGCGAGGGCAGCGAGGAGTCCGAGCGAGACAGACCACCGCAGGACCACCAGGGTCACTGCAGCGTCGACGGCGGGGTCGGCACGCCGCAGGAGCACTCTGGCAACCGGTGCGCCGACCGCGGCGGCGATGGCGAGGAGCACGACCCACCGGAGCGCGGACTCCAGGGCGTCGGGGGCTGACTCGACCCATCCCTGTGGCACAACGGTTGTCTGGACGCCGAAGACGAGGACGCCCGCGGCGCGGTGCAGGTCGTCGCTCGAGACGGTCTCCCAGCTGACGCGGTAGGACCCTTTGGCGAGGTGCGGCAGGGTCACCTCGACGCTGACCGGTGCCTCGGTGTCACCGCCCGAGCTTGCTGAGGCCGCCGCGACGAGCGTCGGCGCACCGACGGTCACCCGGTGACCCTCGCCGTCGACGACCGTGACGGTCATGGCGGGCAGGACGATGGACTCGCTGAAGTCGAGGACGAACCGCCCCGGGGCCTCCTGCAGAACGGCGCCGTCGGCAGGGTTGCTCGAGGTGAGGTAGGCGTGCGCTGAGGCGGCGGGGGCTGCGAGCACTCCGGTGACGGACGCGGCGAAAGCGACCAGCCCGAGCGTGAGGAGCACCCGCCAGCCCCGACGGTGACTCCGTCCGGGTGCGACGGTCGTCACTGGACCGGGATTCCCTGGAGGGAGATGCCGTGGGTCGTGATGGACGCGTGGTCGCCACCATGCAGTGTCCTGGAGTTGTTGTAGATGAAGTAGTAGGTCTGGCCGGCGCGCAGGGTGTGACCCTGCTTCATCACGGAGATCCGCTTCGTCGAGGCCTTTGTCTCATCGTTGGAGATAACGGCGATGTCCGTGCGGTCGGACTGGAAACGCGTCGCCTTGTCCGGGTCCAGCACGAGGTAGCTCACCTCGACGAGGCCACCGTCGCCGACGACGGCGATCCGGGAGAACCGCACTCCCAGAGCTGTTTCCATCGACGAGCTGGTCGGCGTGACCGGGTCGGCGGAGGCCCTGCGGCTCATGACGTTCTGGCCGAGGACGAGCAGCGCCACAGCCACGAGCAGGAGGGCGACGAGTTGGGTGCGTCTCCGCGGGTTCCGAAGCACAGTGGCGATGGCGGTGGAGCCGAGTCTCGTGGTCATGTGTGCCCCTAGGTGAACGAGGGTCCGGCGACGCTTCGCGGTCGCCGCCGGACCCTACGGGTGGTGATGGGTCGAGCTGGGTGGAGCTGGTGGGTGTCGGACGGGTCAGGTCGAGGAGACCGTCACCGGGCGACGGTGAGGTTGTCGAAGGCCAACGTCCCGCGTACTGCTGCGGTCTGACCGGCTCCCACACCGATCGCGATCGAGGCAGCCTGGAGGGTGCCGGTGTTCCCCGTCGTGCTCGACGCGACCGGCCCGTGCTGCAGGGCCAGCGTGAGCAAGCCCGGCGTGGCACCGGTTGCCCGGCCCGACCTCCAGACGAGCGAGAGGGTCACCGGCCCGTTGGGAATGGTCACCCAGGCCGCCTGGCGGTTGCCGCCACCCGCGAGGAACATCAGGGTGCGCACCTGACGGGTGGCCGTGGCCCCCGTGCCCACCGTCCGTAGCTGGACGGCGAACACGTTGCCCCCGGTGGCGCTCCTCACGGCGAGGATGGTGGGCGTTGCGGCCCCCGTGACGAGGCCGGCCGCGTTGACGCCGATGTCCACGTGGGCGGTGGTCACGCTGATCCCGAACGACCGGGCAATGTATGCCGGTTGGCGCGCCCCGCCAGTCGTCGGGTAGGACACCAGGACGCCGGACTTTCCGGTGGCTGCCGCGGGCAGGTTCGCGCCCGGGCTGACCCCGATGGTGCCCACCGGTCCGGCCGTGACGGCCCAGGCCGGGTTGAGGGTCCCGTCGAAGCTGTCGGCGAGGACCGGCGGCGGAACCACGGTGACCGGGGTCGTCGCGATACCGCTCCAGTTGCCGGCCTTGTCCGCGATCCGGATGTGGAGCGGCTGGGTGCCGGCGTTGACCCCGGCCATCGGGATGTCCATGGACGCGACCCCGTTGGTTCCGAGGCTGACGGTGATGGGCGTGGCCCGCCCGACGCCCGGGTCGGCCGTGCCGAACCAGAACTCCGCCGCCCCGATCGTGTTGCTGGCGTCGGTGTAGGGAACGCTGGCCGTGATGATCGCGGCACCGTTGGTCGGGTTGGGCGTGACCGTCAGCGCACCGAGGGTCGGCGCCGTCTTGTCGACCAGGAACGTGGCCGTGAAGGTCGCCCCCCAGTTGCCTGCGACATCCTGCCCGTGGACGAAGACCGGGTGGGTCCCGTCCGATAGCGACCGGATGGCGGTCAGCGGGATGAGGCCGTAGACCGACTCGGTGTTGCTGTCGAGCGCCCCGTCGCTCGGGATGAGCTGAACGCCGCTGCCGTTCGCGCCGACGGAGTCGAGGAAGGCCTCGGCGTCGATGAGGGTGCTGCCCCAGTTGCCCGTGCCGGCGTCGGTGATGACACCGGAGACCACGGCATACCCGGGGTTGGCGGGGGCGGAGACGAGGCCGTTGGACGGGTTCGGGCCGATGGCGGCACCCGTGACCGAGGGACCGCTCTTGTCGACGGTGAACGGGATCTCGACGAACGGGCCCCAGAGACCGAGGGTGTTCATGCTGCGCACCCAGGCGTAGTGGTAGCCCTCGGTGGCCGAGGAGATGGAGCCCTGCTCGGAGACGACAGGGGCAACCCGGTTGTTCGTCATGGGGGTCCCGGTTCCCGGCGCGTCGGTCGGCATGACATCGGTGTCGGTGAGGTAGTACTCCGCCTTGGTGATGTTGCCGTGACCCGAGTTCGAGTCGTCGCCGGTCGCCGTGATGATGACCGGGGCGGCGAGGTTGGAGACCGGCGGTGTGGCGACGCCGGCTGTCGTGGACGGCCCGGTCTTCGGGAGGTTGAAGACGACCGATCCGACGACGCCCCAGTTGCCGCCAGCGGCGCCGTTGCTCGCGTTGTCCTTGGCCCGCACGTAGATGACGTGCTTGCCGGCGTCGAGGTTGGCCATCGTCGCGACCGCCAAGGTGCCCGTCGCCGAGTCACCGGCCGTTGACATGGTCATGGGTGTTCCGTACCCGGGGCCGGTGGTCTCGGCGTCGTCGACGACGTACTCGGCCGCGGACACGCCGTTGTTGCCCGTCTTGAGGTCCGAGAGGTTCGCCGTGACGGTCACGTCGGTCTGGCCCGTGGCCGGGTTGGGCGACGCGGCGACCACCGATGTCACCGGACCCACCGTGTCGGTGGACGGCAACGGGGCGTTGGTGTCCAGGACCGTCATCATTCCCCCGAAGGCGGTCTGCAGGGGGTCGGCGCTGTGCTGCGAGTTGTTGTCAAGGTGCGTCCCGCTCTCGTAGAGCGTGACCTTCGACTCCGGGCCGGTGGTCATGGTCAGGACGGTGTCCTCGGTGGTGCCAGGCTCGACGACTGCGGTGACCTCCCGCTCCGGGTAGGCCAGCACGTGCCCGTCGCGGGCGACGGCGAGGGCCGAGGCGCCGAGGGCGGTCATCGGATGCTGCAGGGCGCCGCCGTTGACCCAGCGGACGAGGACCTTGTGCCCCTGGTCGGTCGGTACGGCTGGGATCTCCGGGAAGGCGTTGCCGTTGACCAGGCGGTACGCCGGCTTGAATCCGCGCATGTCGAAGGTGTCCGGGTGGGCGTTGAGGGCCGGGTCGACCTCGGTGAGGACCATGACGGACTCGTCGTCGTAGGCCGAGGCCGAGGTGCCGTAGCCGGTGGTCCCGTCGGCAGGGAGGACGACGAGGGCGCCGACGAGACCCATGGCCGCCTGGCGCGAGCCGTTGGCGGTGTGGCCGGCCTCGTAGAGGAAGGTGCCGGGCCGTGAGGCAGTGAAGGTGTAAGTCTTCGTGCCACCGGAACCCACCCCGACGGTGCTGTCCAGGCCCGCGGAGAAGCTCGCGGCCGGGACTCCGGGGAAGGCCAGGGAGAGGTTCTCACCGGCGATCCCGTTGTGGAGGGTGATACTCACCGAGTCGCCTTGTCGCACGACGAGGTTGGGCCCAGGAGTCGTGGGGACCACCGAAAGGTCCGGCGCCGCCGTCGGGGCGGAGCTGGAGAAGCCCCAGATCGGCACCGAGGTGCCGACGATGGTCTGGGTGCCGGCCGAGGCATACAGGTCGCAGGCCTCGCTCGTCCCGCTGACGGTGCAGCCGCGGGGCGTGAGACGCCCGACGGGGGTGGCGACGGCAGCTGGTGCGATACTCGCCGCCCCCGGCTGCGTCGCTAGGGAGGCGACAGCAACGGGGGACGCGGGGGCGGCGAGCCCTGACGCCGGGCCGGCCGGGAGGGCCAAGGTCGCGAGGACGAGCGCTCCGGTGACCGCCGCGAGTCGGCGCAGGTTTGTGGTGGGGGTGGGCATCGACATGACGGGGCCTCAGTTCCCTGGGCAGCCGGCTGGAGGATCGATGCGGTAGAGCGTCATCATCCCTCCGAACGTGGCTCCGAAGTTGGTGGCTTGCTGGAGAGCGTGGCTATGGGCGATGTGGTAGTACTCGCCGCAGGCGTTGTTGTCGGTGATCGTCGTGGGCACCGGGTGCTTGGTGCCGAGATAGGGGCTCTCGCTGAACCACGTGTCCGTGCCGACGAGGAGCTGATCGGTGATCGCCGGGATCTGGGTCGGGATCTGGTTGCCGGGTGTGTCGCTCCAGTGCTCGGCGTCACGCCAGTCCATGAGCACGTCGAGAGTCTGTCCCGGGGCCACGTCGAGGTCGTACTTGTTGTAGGACAGGTCCTGTCCTGCCGGTCCCTCCAGGGCCTGACCGTCCTTGTTGATGACGCGCTCGTCACTCCCGTGCGGGTGAAACGGGTAGTTCACCGTGCCGGCGTTGAGGTAGCGGATCGTCGCCGGGAGCGGGTTGTTCGTGGCGTCGTAGGGCTTGATGTGGACGAAGGCGCCGTAGGGCTGGTTCGGCAGGTACGCCGCATTGTTGGGCGACAGGGTGTCTGGCATGCTGCGGCCGTTGATCATGAAGTACCGAGCGTTGTAGGTTGACCAGTCGATCGGTTGCTTCCGCTCAACCGAGAGGTGGACGGCGGGGTCGACCTCCGAGAGGAGGAAGAGGTACTCGTTGGCGGTCGAGAACTTCGAGTCGCTGCGGGCGTTCACCTGGTCGGAGTGCCCTGCGGGCCGGACGACGAGGGCGCCGAACATGCCCATCTGGACCTGCTTGTCGACGTCGGTCCCGCTCTTGTAGAGGTAGGTCCCCGGCGTGCCTGCCGTGAAGGTGTAGGTGACCGACCCGGTGGTGGCCGCGGCCGACTTGACCATCGAGGTCAGCGTCGGGCTGGCATCCGTCGTGTACTCCGGTTGGGCCGGGTTCCCGTCCGCGAGGACGCCGGTCTGGCCGGGGAAGACGATCGAGGAGGCCTCGGGGAGGTGGTTGTGAAGGATCACGGTGACCTTGGCGCCCTGGGTGACGCAGAGCGTCGGACCCGGGAGCTGGAACGAGCCCTTGACCTCGTTCGCGAAGCTCCACATGTAGATCGAGTTGCCGTCCGGGGTGGACACGTAGCCGTCACCTGCGGAGAGGGTGAAGGTGTTGCTGGCGCTCGTGTCGCAGAGGAGGCCCTCCGAGGTCGCCGCGGAGGCGCTGGCGGGCACCATCGTGGCCGTCCCGGCCACGACGGCCAGCACCGCCACGCCCAGACCCAGACGCGATCGCAGGGGCCGGGTCAGGCGAGCCAGGGGCGGACGCCCGCTGCGCCCCTCGGTTGGGGTAATGGTCATCGTCGTCCCTCTCACGCGTTCGCAGCGGTCTGGGGCAGCGGGAGGGTGCCAGCAGGGCTGACGCGAATTTCCGTCATCATGCCGCCGTAGCCCCCACCACCGCCGTTGCTGAGGTAGTTGTAGTCACGGTCGTAGAGCAGGTAGGTCCCGGCGGCGGGGGCGGTGAAGATCACGTCGCGGCTCTCACCACCGCCGACTGTCACCGTGTTGGTGGTGAGGTAGTTCGTCGTGCCGTCCCGGCCCTTCAGTAGGCTGGCATCCTTGGCCACGACGGTCAGGTCGATGTTGTCGGTTGTGATGGAGTGGTCCTTGTAGCCGAGGTTGGACAGGCGCAGCAGCACCTTCTCGCCGGCGTTGCAGGTGATCAGGGAGGAGATGGGCTGGAACTGCAGGCCGCCCCCTGCGGTGGACAACGGGTCGCCGTTGGCCTCGAGGGTGTCGGGGTAACCGCGGCCGTTGAGCAGGCTGAAGGACGGGTCGTAGTCCGTCCAGTCGCTCACCTGGATGTGCGCGTCGCGGTAGTGGGCGGCCGACCAGAGCTCGGTGAGCATGAAGGCGAACTCGCGGTCGTACTGCGTCGACCCGTCGCCGTCGTTGTAGGCGTACTTCGTGCCGGCCGGGTCGCCGTTGACCGGGGCACTGTTCTGCTTCGGCCGCACGTACACCATCCCGGTCATGCCCATCTGGACGTGCTCGACGTCCTCGAAGTGGCAGTGGTACATGTAGGTGCCGGCGTCATGCACGCGGTAGAAGTAGTCGAGGTCGCGCCCGACGGGCACCGCTAGCGAGAGCTCCGGCACCCCGTCGAAGAGCGGGATGGCGTTGACGAAACCGTGCCAGTGCAGAGTGTGACCGTCGAAGAGGTCCGGCCGCTGGACGAGCCCGAGGTTCGTCAGCGTGATCGTGATGTCGTCCTCCTCGTCGAACGACATCATCGGCGCGCTGATCTGGGCCTTGCCGCGCAACGCCGCGATGCCCGCGGGGTCCTGGTCGAACGCTGTGGCGTCCCGGAATCCGAAGACGTAGGTGTTGAACCCGGGCGGCGCAAGCGGGTCCGGGAAGAACGGCAGGTCCTTCGGCGCGTTGCCCGGCATGGAGACCCATCCGTCAGTCCCCACGAGGTGGACCTTCTTCTGCGGGTGGGCGCTCGAGGCGGCGACGACCTTCGGGGCCGCTGCTGCGAGGGCCGGGACCATCCGGGTGCCGAGGAGCGCGGCTCCGGCGACGCCGGCCCCGCCGAGCAGGGCACGGCGCGAGAGTCGCAGGTCAGTGAGTCGTTCCATCATCGTTGCCTTCTCGCTACGGGTGGACGGGGTGGATGGTGGGAGCCGGGGTCTGATGCCGTGGGAGCGGCGACGGTGCAGACCCCACGGCCGATCCAGGCCTCACGGCACGACCTGGTCGGAGCCGGCGTCGTACTTCAGGCCCGCCGCTCCGGTGCCACGTCGCACCGGGCGCGCCTGCCCGTCGATGTCGGGCGTGGCGGCCAGCACCGGGTACTTGAACGTCGCCGAGGTGCGCGGCACCCCCCACCACATCGACCGGGGGGCGGGTGCGGCGAGGTTGCTGTAGTCCGCCGCGCCCCTGCTGTATGCGGAGCTGGAGGGCCCCGAGAGGTGGTAATCGCCGAGCAGGTTGAACGGGAGCACCGTCGTGACGATGGCCGCCTGCCGGAAGGCCGGGTTGGCCCGCAGCGCGAGGACGCTCACGGTGACGTCGTAGGGGTCGACGAACAACGGGTCGGCGTTGGCGTTCGTCGAGCTCGTGGCCACACCGGTGGTCGTCTGGACGACGCTGTTGACCGGACTGAGCACCGCGGCCGCGGTGGCCCCCGACGCCTGGTCAACGACCTCCATGTCGGACAGGTTGATGCTGTTGGCAGCCCCGTTGGGCAGGGTGCCACCGATGCCGTAGACGTAGCCGCCCGAGTAGTTCCCGGCCCGGTTGTCCCAGAACACGTCGTTGAGCAGGGTCGGCCGGCCGAACCCGAGCCACGAAGGCGTGCCTTGGACGAGCAGCGAGTTGTCGCTCGTCCCGCCGGTGGTGCCCGCGAAGACCGTGTTGAGCCGTGCCTGCAGCGGAGCACTGATCGCCGCCGTGGTGAGGCCCGCCGCGGCCGGGGCGCCGTTGCTGGTGACCGCCGTCGCCGTCGTGATGTTCTTGGTGATCGTGTCGTTGACGATGTTGACGAACACCGCGTCGTCGAGGGCGATGCCGCCACCCTCGTGGGCCGACACGTTGTTGGCGATGGTGTTGTTGGTGATCGAGATGGTGCCCGGGTTGGTCGTGGTGACGTTCTTGCCGGAGACCTGCAGGAGACGGACGCCACCTCCGTCGTCGTTGGCGAGATTGGCCTGGATGACGTTGGCGTCGATGACGACCGGGCCACTACCGGGGCTGAGGTCGGTTGTCAGGGCTGGAAGCTCACCGGCGACCATGACGCCGCCGCCCTCGTCGTAGGACTGGTTGAACCAGATCCGGTTGTTGGCCATCAGTCCGCCGGAGGCGTCGCTGAAGCTTGCCGTCGTTGCGGTGACCTTCTGGCTTGCCCCCATGAAGCCGAAGGCCGAGATGCCGCCGCCGTACTCCGAGGAGTGGTTTCCGCAGATCGCGTTGTGATCGACGGAGTAGCCGTTCGACCCGGTGAAGAGGCCGATGCCGCCGGCGAGGTTGGTGCCCCCGTTGTCGCGGATCTGGTTGCGGGAGATGGAGATCCCATAGTTGGCGTTGTCGCCCACGTACGGGGTACCCACCCGGATGCCACCGGCGTACGCTCCGCCGTTGCCGACGATGAGGTTGTCAGTGAGCTTGAGCCCCTTGACCCCGTTGTGGACATAGATGCCGCCACCCTGGGTGATCAGCGCGCCAGCAGCGCCGTAGGGCGTCTGGATGCCACCGGTCAGCACGTTGACGTTGCCGGCGAAGTCGGCCTGGCCGCCGCCGGTGATCTGGAAGCCGTCGAGGCTGGCGCTCCACGTCGTGCTGCCCCGGGCCCCGGTGACCGGGTTGAGGAAGGTCACCACGGCGGCGTCCGGCACAGCCGGGGCACCGGTGTAGCGCAGCCCCGTGAGCGTGGTCAGCCACGCCATCCCGCTGGGGTTGTCGGGGTTGAAACCGGAGCCGTCGATGATCGAGCCCGGCACCCATGTCGTGCCCTGGAAACCGCCGGGTCCGACGCCCTGGATGTGCAGGGCGCTGTTGACGAGGACGTTCTCGAGGTACTCGCCGCGCGGGGTGAGGGCGGTCGGCGTCGCCGGGTAGACGATGACGACCTTGTACGGCTGCGCCGCCGCCTGGGCGGCGTTCACCGCGGCCTGGATCGACGCGTACGACTTGCCGGGGCCGACCTCGTAGATCGCCGGGTTGGTCGTTGCCGAGCCAGCACCCGATGCGCCGCTCACCACCTGGAGGGTCAGCGAGTTGTAGGCGGTCTGCCCCGTGGACGACGTGATGCTGATCGGACGGGCACCCGCTGTCGCACCCTGTGGAACAGTGAAGGTGATCTTGGTGTCGCTCCATGTACCACCCGAGATGGTCTGGGTACCGAGCTTGAGCGTGCCTCTGGCTGATCCGAAACCGGTCCCGTTGATCGTCACCGAGCGTCCGGCAGCGTTGACATTCAGCCGGACGACGGGCTTGTCGACCGCGAAGAGCTGCGGGGTGGTGCCGGGCAGTTCACAGACGGTGTTGTTGGCGACCGTGGTGTCGGGGGTGAGGACGGTGGCGGCGACCTGGGTCGGCGCCTCGTCCGTCACGGTGTAGAGACCCGGCCAGCCCTGGAAGGTCGCCGCGATCGTGCGGAACCTCGGGTTGTAGTCGAGGTTGGGTGAGCCGATGCCCCCGGGGTCGTTGCCGACGAAGCGGTACATGTTCGGGCAGGGGCCGGCCGGGACGGGACAGTTGAAGGTGTCGGTCGAGGGCTCGAGCGCCTCGTAGAGGCCGTTGAAGTCGGTGTGGACGGTGTCAACGAGACGCCCGGACCAGTCGTAGAGACCGACGGGGACGTAGGGCATACCGAGCGCCTCGCCGTAGTTGGCGCTCCGCTTGTCGAGGGTGATACCGAGGTCGTTGAGGGTGAGGCCCCAGAAGTGCGTGGGGACCGGGACCTCGGTGAAGAGGTTGAAGTTCGGGGCCGTGGTCTGTCCCGAGCGGACCGTGACGAGCTTGTCCTGGCAGGACGGACGGCTCTGGCCCTCGAAGGGGCTGCCGCCACCGGCGACGAAGGTCGGGTTCTCCACCGGCGAGACCCGCACCGTGTGGACGGCGCCCACGCAGGCCGAGATGATGCCCGCCTGCTGCGACGGCGGCTGGGGCGGCGTCGGCACGGGGTCCGGTGCGCCGGCCGGGTTCGACGCCTGGGCGGCGGAGGGCGGGAAGTTCTCCTGCGGGAGGTAGCTGTCGCCGGCGAAGACGTTGACGTCCTCCTCGGAGGTCACCTTGTACATCGAGGGCGCGGACGCCGTGGGAACGGGGTTCGCCGGCAGACCGACCGAGACGATGTAGTCGGCGGCAGGCAGGTCCTGCTCCTCACCGTCGGGCAGCGGCGCGCCGATGTCCAGGTCGTGGGTGTTGCGCGCGTCACCGTGCGGGTAGAGGTTGCGGGTGGACCCGGTGAACCCGTAGTTACCGTTGACGGTCTGGCCGGCCGAGGTCGGGTCGGTGGTGTTGCTCGCCCCCATCGCGACACCGGCCATCGGCGCCTCGACACAGGTGTTGTTTGCGGCCGCCCCCTGTTCCGGTAGGGCCTGCTGGTCGGTGAGCGGCTTGCCGTTGTAGAGCTTCGCGGTGCAGCCCTTGGGGGCATTCCAGCTCTCCGTGGTGTAGCTGTTGAGGAGCAGACCCTTGACCAGGGCACCGGTCGTCGTGTCGACCTCGTAGCCCGCCTTGTTGCAGGTGCTGGTCGACACGGGGGTGCAGCTGACGGGCTGGTAGAGGTCAACCGGGATGTTGGGGATGCCGGGCTGGTAGGACTCGGTGACGGCATCCGCTGGGTCGAGCTCGTTGCGTGTCGTGTCGTAGGTGACGGTGCCGGCAATGCCGCCGTTGGTGCCGGCTGCGAAGGGTTGAACGCCCCAGTCCACGGTGCCGCCGAGGCCGATGATGGCCAGGAAGTCGAAGTCGACGAGCCCGCCGAGCTTCGTGGTTGGCGTCGTCGCCTCGTTGTCGCCGTAGTAGGTGACACCTGTCGTCTGGTAGCGGGTGTTGAACGCCTCGAGGACGAGGAACTTGCCCAGCGGGTAGACCTCGCGGATGTCGTAGTGACCGTTCCCGTCCGTCGTCACGGTGTTCAGGCCCTGGTCCATCGTCGAGTTGTCGCGCTCGCGGACGGTGAGGGTGAAGTTGGGAACACCGGCCTCACCCGGGTCCTTGACCCCGTTGCCGTTGGTGTCGGTGAAGATCGTGCCCTGGAGGTGGGTGAACCATCCCACGAGTGTCACGAGGCCGGCGTCGACCAACTTCCCCCCGGAGACCTCGACGGTGTAGCTGTAGAGGATGTAGTCCTGGTCGTCGTCCCAGACGGTGAGCTGGTAAGAGCTGTCCGGCACGTTCTTGATGTCGAACTTTCCGTCCACGCCACCGCGCCCCACGTAGACCTGCGCGTCACCGCGGTTGAGGTCGGACAGGGCGAGCCACGGCAGCTTGATGACCGGGCCGAGCTTCGAGCCGGCCAGACCCTCGGGGCCGACCTGGCCGTTCTGGCCGCCGATGTAGGGCAGCTGGGCGTTGACGCGACCCTTGATCTCCCCGGTGACACCCGCCGTGACGGGCAGCACCTGGGTCTTGACGAACCCGAACTGCACCATCGGCACCGGCTCGGCGCCCTTGGTCACCTCGTTGTCGAGGCCGGTGGCACCCTCCTGGCTCCAGATGTCGTGGTCGTGACCGCCCTCGAGGCTCGTCGTCTGGACCCACTGGTAGCCCTGTCCCGCAACGGGAACCGGGGGCGTCACGGTCGAGGCGTAGCGGTTCGGGCCCATGTTGGGAATGGTGATGATGCCGTTGGCATCACTGACGCAGCGGCCGATCGAGGTGGGGTCGACGACCGGCTTGTTGGCGGAGTCGAAGACCAGCTTGCCCGCCCCGTTGTGCTGGTACATCGTGCACAGAGCGTTGCCGTAGTAGTCCACGCTGACGGTGCCGAAGACGTCCGCGAGGTGCGCGGTGAAGCCGGCGAGGCCCTGCTCGGCGTCCACCTCGTAGGTCGCGTCGACGGGGGCACTGTCCTGGAAGACCTGGATCTTCAGCGTCGTGAGGGGAAGGGGGGTGGGTTGCATCTCGACGGCGACCGTCTGCGGCGTACCGCCGTCGACCGTGAAGTGGGCTCCGTCGATCTTGAAGTCGGTCGCCGTGACGGAGATGAGGTACTTCCCGCCGGGAAGATGTAGGGACTTCGCCGCGCTGAGGTCGTCCTGGGTGCCCTGCGCAATGATGTCGGAGTGGCTCGAGGTGGTCCGGATGCTCGGCCACGCGCATGTCGCCGCAAGATCCGTGTTCGCAGGGGCAACCGCCACCCCGGGGGTTGCCGCAGTCGACGGCAGGCACTGGTCGGTCAGTGGCGCCGAGACGGTGCCCGGGTTGCCCGTGTCGTCGGCGTTGATCATCCACTTGTAGGTCGGAACGGGGTCGCCCTTCCGGACGAGTGTGGGAACGCCTTCGTTCACCGACCGCGCGCTCTTCACCGTGAGCTTGATGTCGCCAGGGCTCTTGGGCACCGGAGCTGCGGCGGGGATGACCGCCGCGACGACCGCCGGCGCAGCCGCTCGCGGCAGCGATGCGGCCATGGACATGCCGCCGGCACCGAGCACGGCAAGTGCCCCTACCAGCAACACGCTGAACGAACGTGTCGAACGACGGACCTGTGACATGGCGCCGTACCCCAATCCCACTGATTCTCAGACGGACTCGTCTACGTCGGAAGAATGTCGCGCCAGTACCCGGGAATCGAGGACATTGCCGATTCCCTCACGGGGCGGTCACAGCGTCGTCATGTGGTCGTCATAATAAGCGGGGCAATCCGGACCAATACTGCAAATTTGGCAAGTCGACCTCGGTGGTGGTGCAGCGGCGCGATCATCGAGCGGCCGGCAAACACGAGGTGGGCCGGGCCCGGGTCAGCGAGCGAGGCGTGCCATCGCTCAGGAGGTGACGTCGTGGCTTACGGGAGGTCCCGCAGTCACCGGAAGCGCAATCATGGTCTGCGACTCCCGCTGGCGAAGCGGCATGAGTGACGCCGGGACGGACCCCCAGCGCATCCCTACCTGGGCGCCGCCCCACCTGGACACACCGATCTCAAGCCGCCCGCCTCGTCGGGTCGCGACATCCTCGACCATTCCGAGCCCAAGCCCGGTCTGCGACAGGGCGTCCCCGACCATCTCGAAGGTCAATGACGCCTTGGAGTCGATACCGGCTCCGGGAGGTCCGCCGCCTGTGTGGGCGCGCGCGGCGAGAACCTGTGGGGTGAAACCGGGCCCCGAGTCGGCGACCCCGATCGCCAGTGAGCCGTCGAGGCCGAGGATGCCGTACAGCTCGATCGTGTCACCCTCGCACGTGTAGCGCAGCGCATTCTCCACGAGCGTGTCGAGCGAGGCACGCACCCGTTCGGGCGAGCAGTGCAAGGTGCCGGCCCGGGCCGTGACGATCCACGATCGGTCCGCCACGGCAGCCCAGGCCAGCCCCGTCCGAGACAACAGGTCGTCGAGGTCGACGTCCTCGAGTTCCTGGTCCTGCTGGGCGCGCATGCTGCGCACCAGGCGTTCACACACTCGGGTAAGGCGGTCGAGCTCGTCGTCGATGATGGCCAGTTCGACGGCGCTGTCGGTGTGCCGCAACCGCGCTGACAGAACCTCGGTGTATCCCTTGGCGATGGTCAGGGGCGAACGGAGCTCGTGCGAGGTGCGTCGCGTGAGCAGCTCTCGGGCCCGGGCCTCACGACGCTCCCCCTCGGCCAGTGCCGTGACCTGGGCGACCGCCCGCTGCCGACGCCGGACGTGCCAGACCATGAGGGCCATGAGCAGAAGCATGAGGGGGGTCTCAGCGGCTTCCTGCCAGTCGAGCACACCAGTCACCACCCGGTCGACGAGCACGGCTCCGGTAACAACGGTGAAGAGGCCAAGGCTGGCCCAGGTCGCGGCCCGGCTCCAGGTCTGCAGCCCGAAACACAGCGCGAAGACCGCCCAGGCGATGTGGTAGGGAACGGTCTCGCTGCCCGGGAGCAGCCACATGAGCGCGGTGCACGGCACAGCAACGGCCACCCAGGCCCACACGGTCCAGTTGCGCACGGCTCAGTCCTCGTAGAGGCAGTAGCCGACGCGGCGGACGGTCTCGATGGGGATGTCCTGGCCCAGCTTGCTGCGCAGCCGCCCGACACACACCTCAATGACGTTGCTCCCGGGATCGAAGTCGAGCTGCCAGACGTCCCGGAGCAGCTCCTCCCGGCGACACACCAACCCCGGGCGATGCGCGAGGTGGACAAGGAGGCTGAACTCGCGTTCGGTGAGCGCGACCCCCACGTCGCGAAAGCTGGCCCGGCGGCGCTCAAGGTCAACGCGGATGCCGCCCGCCTCGATGAAGCGGTCGGGCGCGGTCGGGTGACTGCGTGCGACGTTGCGCCTGACCCGGGCGAGCAGCTCGGTGAGGCTGAACGGCTTGGCGACGAAGTCGACGGCCCCGAGGTCGAGCGATTGCACACGGGCACCGATCTCGGTGACTCCGGACAGGACGATAACGGGCGTGGGGTCATCGCGTGCTCTCATCGTCTTGAGCACCGACAGCCCGCTGCCTCCAGGCATGACGAGATCGAGGAGCACCAGGTCGATCTGCTCGCTCTCGAGGCAGGCGATGGCCGCGCTGACCGTCGCGACGGAGACCACCGAGTGCCCCTCGGAGGTCAGCGATTTGGTCAGGAGCACCCTGATGCGGTCCTCGTCGTCGACGATCATGACCCTGGCCATGACAGACCCCTTCGTCTCGGCAGTGGGAGCAAGTTCACCACCTGCGGCCCCCTCCCGGACCCATTACCGGTGATTTTGCCGGCCAATCTCCCGAAATTCCTCACTGGAACCCTTGAAGGACACAGTGAACCTGACGAGATGACAACAGGAGTCCACGTTTACCCCGAGAAGCATGACGTTTGACCCCAGCGCCTCGATAACAGGTCCGTCAGGCCTGCCAGTCGACTTCGACCAGATCTACACCCGGGGGCGCCGGCGACCTGCCCACTTCGCCCGCGCGCGAGCCCGGCGAGAGCATCGCCGGAACCCCGTGGGAGTCATCATGAAGCAGTTCACGCGGCCGGTGTTGAGGTAGGAGAAGCTTGGAGGTGACCGAGCCCGTGCCGGCCGCGGCCGACTGAACGAACGAGGAGAGCGAACCTTCCGAGTCGAACTGCGACGGGGAGGGGTGCCGTTCGCCTTCACGCCCTTCTGGCCGGGGACGCGATCGAGCTCGGCTCGGGCAGCGTGTTGTGCCGAATGACCCTGACAGAAATACCGACCGTGACGCACAGGCCCGGTCCCGGCAACTGGAACGGTCGGCACCCATCCTGTAGCCCCACCCTTCATCGACGATCGGACCGTCGCCGATCTCAGTCCGTGAGCCGGCGCCCCAACCAACCAGCCTGGCGCCAGTGTCGCTGTCGTCGACGGGCTCGACACTCGGCAGCCGGCCCCCGGGCCGGTGATCGTCGTCGATGTGCGGCTGCGGGGGCCGCGAAAGTGGCATCGGCGGGCCTGTTGATGTCGCGGCCCAGCCGGTCTCACGCTCCGCTGGGCACCAGGCGTCACACTCCCCTGCCGCGGGCGGAGCCTGGGTCGACCTGAGCGTCCACCGTTGCGGACTGCCAGGCGTGAAGAGCTCCATCGTGTGGATCGTCGGCCCGTTCAGCGGCGAACGCCGAAACCGTGGCGGCTCGGGCACCACGTCTCGCCCTGATGCCAAGCCTGGTGATCGCGGTGCACGTTCGACATCCGACCAGGTCCAAAGGCCGTCTCGGCGGAGCACCCGCTGCAGGCCGCGCGGCTGGGGCCAGGGTTGCGACATCCGGCGATGGGTCACAATGGGGCATGCTCTCCACCAACAAACGCACCCAGAAGATCACCGTTGGCGTCATCGTCGGGCTCGTCATCGTCAGCCTGGCCCTCTCGCTCGTATCGGTGGCCCTGGCGTAGGGTCGGTCCACCGCTTGAGGGGCATCGGGAGCGGCTCGATGGGGATGGCGCCCAGGGCGCTATCGATTTTGTCGGGGTCGACCCGGCTGCTAACGTTTCCCCTCGTCGCGCCGCTAGCTCAATTGGCAGAGCAAGTGACTCTTAATCACTGGGTTCGGGGTTCGAGTCCCTGGCGGCGCACCAGAACAAGAGGTCCCTCG
>JBDTVJ010000072.1:0-17071 GCA_040007275.1 Terracoccus sp. | reverse complement strand
CCGTCTTCGCCCGCGACGACGGCGGCTACACCGTCGTCGACTGGAAGACCGGCCAACGGCCGACCGGGGAGGAGGCGCGCGTGCGCGCTCTTCAGCTCGGGGCCTATGCCGTCGCCTTCACCCGGCTGCGCCGACTGGACCCGGACCAGGTCGACGCGGCCTTCTACTATGCGGCCGACGGCAGCACGGTGCGACCGGACATCCCGGATGCCGAGCAGCTCGCCGACCTGCTGCGCGCGGTTCCCGACTGACCGGCCCGGGTCGGGGGGGGCTACGGCAGTGATGCGTGGGGCGGTCAGTGCCGTGGGGGGGGCGGTGGCGCGGGGTGGTGCGGCCCGCGTCGGCTACGGCAGTGATGCGTGGGGCGGGTCAGTGACGTAGGGCGCGGGGTGGTGCGGGTGGGGTCGGCTACGGCAGTGATGCGTGGGGCGGGTCAGTGCCGTGACGTGCGGAACCCCTCTGCGCCACGGGCCGGTTCGGCGCGGTTCGAGACAGGTTGGATCACCGGTCGAAGTCACCACCGAGGTCGCCGCCCTCCCAGGTTCGTCGACAAAGCGGGGGCCCGCAACGAGTTCGAGGGTCAGCCGGCGGGGTCAGTAGTAGACGTACCAGCGGCCGTGGCCGTCGTTGCCCGGGCCGAAGTTCTGCCATGACCACGACCAAGATGCGGGTGGGCGACCCCCCGTTGCCCGTGAGCCGGATCTCGACGCCGAAGGCGGTCGACGACGGCGTGTTACCGAGCATGAATCGGTCGACGGCCAGCTCCCGCCGGCAGCCGCCCCAGGAGCGACTCAACCCTTTCGTGGGTCTCGTTCGGGTCTGCTTGGGGGGCGGCCAGCGACATCAGCGCTGCGGCGTCACGGACGAGCACTGCCTGCACCAGCTGGTCGCTGGCGGCCAAAGGCCTGCCCGAGCATCCTGATGCCGCCGACGACGAGTGCGAGAACGACGACGGCTGCGGGTCGGGCAGACCATGAGTCGGCGTCAGTGGGTGCCGGGGCGCGGCTGCTGACGGGCCGGATCGTCCGCCTCGGCGGAGGTGACCGGGACGAAGTCGGAGGCTCCCTCGTGCAGGTCGAGCACGCCGTCTGAGTCGTCGGCGTCGTCAGACACCTCGTCAGGTAGTGGCTCGGCCTCCTCGATCTCGAAGGCGTCGCCGTCGTCGCGGGCCAGCACGGGCACCTCGTCCGTGGTGGGAACGCTGACCGGGCCGGGCGACGCTTTCGGCCCCTGCTCTGGCTCGGAGTCAAGGTCTGAACCAGAGCCGGAATGGGGTTCCAGTACCGCTGGCTTCATGCGAGCGTCGTGCGGCACGGTGGCGTCATCGTCGGCTTGCTCGGGTGCGGCAGGGCCAGGGACGTGCGCGTCCTTCGCAACGCTCTGGCCGTTGCTCTCGTGGGCGAAGGGCACGTGCGGCGCCGTGGCCTCCCACGGGGCGTCCTCTGGCAGGTCGGCAGGGCGGGCCCGGCCGGCGTCGGCCTCGGCAGCCGCGAAGGCCTCGGATCGTTCGAGACGGGCTCGTTCGAGCCTGGCGGCATCCTCCTGCTCATGGCGGCGGTCTTCGGCGCCGGTCTGCTCCTCGAGGTCGCGCAACGCCTCGGAGGCCTGCTCGACCACGCCCAGCAGACCGGCGGAGAGCGCACGCAGCAGGGTGCGCACGACGGTCATCTCGCCAGCCAGCCGAGCCCGCAGCACCAGACTGGCGTCGGGCCGCTCGACCCGAGACTGGGCGTAGGCCTCCAGCACCGAGTCGACGGCGTCGGGGGAGGCCACGGCGATCAGCTCGGCGAAGTCGTCGGCCGGGTCTCCGATGTGGGCCTCCTCCCACGCCAGCACGCCCCGAACCCGACCTGTGGCAGCATCCGCCTCGTCGTCGAAGGAGGCCAGCACGTTCTCGCCGACGAATGTGCCATGTACCGGGCAAGGGGCGAACCGCCAGAGCGACACGTCCTCGAGAGCGTGCTCCCAACGGGTGAGCAGGTTGGTCGGCACGTGGCCCGTGGCGGCCGCCCGGTCGAGCTCTGAGAGCTGACGTCGACGATGCGCCTCGGCGTCGTAGGAGACCAGTCCCGCCTCCTCGAACAGCAGGTGCTCGACGTTGTGGATGTGGGCCAGCGTGCGACCCACCTCGCCGGCCAGCGGGCCCGGGGGGAGGCTGGCGAAGTCGAGGGGGCGCCCTGGCACGCGGAGGTAGACCACGGCGCGCCCCTCGGGAACGGTCACTTGCCCGCGCACCATCGGGATGGCGACCTCGAGTCGTCGCCCGAGCAGATGGCACAGGCTCGTGACGTCTTCGAGGGCGGCGCCGGCGGCCTGGGTGCGTGGAACCTTGACGGCCCAGAGGCGGTCCTGGCTGTCCTTGACGTGGGCGACCTCGAACGGGTCGTCGGGTCGCGTGCTCACGCCCTCGACGGACACCGGGTCGAGGCCCGGCACGGCCGAGCTCGCGAGGGCAGCGAGAAAGAGCGGACTGCGGTTCACCCCTTAACGGTAGGTGGCACGGCGCCTGGAACGTGGGAGGTGGGCGGGGCCGCGCAGGTCGAACCGGCCTAGGCTGGAAGCGTGCTACCGACTCACGACGTGCTGACCGATCTCGCACTCTCTCGCGGGGCCCTTGACCGGGCGGGCCTCGAACGCCGCGACGACGGGCTCATCGGGCGGCTGCTCGCCGACCGGAGCTCTCGCGTCGTGCGGTTGCGAGGTGAGCTGCTCGAGGTCGTCCGTGACGACGCCGGTGCGGTAGCCCTGGCCTTCAGCACCCCACAGCCGGCCGACGTCGAACGTCTCGTCGTCGACCTGGGGCGTGACCACGAGGGCCGGGCCCACCTCGCCGTCGTGATGAGCGATCCCATCGACGGCGCCGACTGGGCCGACGGCTCCGATGGCTCCTGGGTGGGGCTGCGTGCCGTCGGCAGCGAGCTCTCCGACCGTGACGCGGGCATCTTCACGACCACGCTGGCGTTGGCGAACTGGCACGCGCGCAATACCCACTGCCCACGCTGCGGGGCGCTCACCGAGCCGGTGAACGCCGGCTGGGTGCGCCGGTGCACGGCCGAGGGCAGCGAGCACTACCCCCGCACCGACCCGGCCGTGATCATGGCGGTCGTCGACTCCGACGACCGGCTGTTGCTCGGACGGTCGCCGCTCTGGCCCGAGGGACGGTTCTCCGTGCTGGCCGGCTTCGTCGAACCGGGCGAGTCGTTCGAGGCCGCCGTGGCACGGGAGGTCATGGAGGAGGTCGGCGTCGTCGTCGACCAGGCCCGCTACCTCGGCAACCAGCCGTGGCCGTTCCCGGCATCCGTCATGATCGGGTTCATCGCCACCGCTCACAACCCGACGCTGCGCCTTGACCCGATGGAGATGGCCGAGGCGCGCTGGGTCACCCGCGACGAGTACGTTGCCGCTCTACGGGCTGACGAGATCCGCACGCCGAGCGGGATATCCATCGCCAAGCGCCTTATCGAGCACTGGCTCGGCGCCAGCGTCGAGTCGGTCGGTGGCCGGCCCTTCTGAACCGGAGCAAACCAGGGCAGACGGATGCCGCTCAGCCGGCGAGCCGCTCGCGCACCTCGGCGAGCGATGGGTTGGTCGCGGTCGTGCCGTCGGGGAAGAGCACCGTGGGCACGGTGCGGTTGCCGCCGTTGACGTGCTCGACGAACTCGGCTCGCCTCGGGTCGACCTCGATGTCGACCTCGGTGAACGAGAGCCCGTCGCGGGTGAGCGCACCCTTGAGCTGGGCGCAGTAGCCGCACCACGATGTCGTGAACATCGTCACCGACCCGGCTGGGGGGAGCAGGTCCGCAGCCGGGTGGCTACTGCGATTACCGGTTCTCTCCTGGGTGGGGTTGTTCGTTTGCTCGGTTGCGTTGTCCACGGGTGCCTCGGCCTCTCCTTGCTGCGTCGTCCTTCGATGCAAGGATGACCCCATGGGAAAGCATCACGCGAATCATCACCAGAAGCACCCGAAGCTGCCGAAGCCCAAAAAGATGGACCTGGGCGTCTACGAACACGAGCTGCGGCGGCTGCAGAGCGAGCTGGTGGCCATGCAGGAGTGGGCGCGCGCAACCGGTGCCCGGATCGTGGTGGTCTTCGAGGGACGTGATGCGGCCGGCAAGGGGTCGGCCATCAAGCGGATCAGCGAGTACCTCAGCCCCCGCGTGGCGCGCACCGCGGCGCTGCCTGCCCCCACCGACCGCGAGAAGACGGAGTGGTACTTCCAGCGCTACGTCGCGCACCTGCCGGCCGCCGGCGAGATCGTGCTGTTCGACCGCTCCTGGTACAACCGGGCCGGCGTCGAGCGAGTGATGGGGTTCTGCACCGACGCTCAGCATGCGCGCTTCCTGGTGCAGGCTCCGGTCTTTGAGCAGATGCTCGTCGACGACGGCATCGTGGTGCGCAAGTACTGGTTCAGCGTCTCCGACATCGAGCAGGAGCGCCGGTTCCGGTCACGCGCGAAAGACCCCATGCGGCAGTGGAAACTTTCCCCGATGGACCTCGAGTCGATCACCCGTTGGGAGGACTACTCCCAGGCCAAGGACGAGATGATGGCCGCCACCGACACCGAGTGGGCGCCGTGGTTCGTCGTCGAGTCTGAAGACAAGCGACGTTCGCGGATCAACGTGATGAACCACCTGCTCACCTCGATCCCGCACCTTGGTCGTCGACCCGATGTGCCCCCGGTTCCGGACCGCCCGGCGCCGCGCGGGTACGTGCGCCCACCACAGGACAACCAGCACTACGTGCCCGACCACGCCGCAGCGGTGCTGGCGGCGCACGCCGCCACAGCGGGTGATCGGTCCTGAACCCGGCGGCATCCGACGACATTCTCGCCGGGCTCGACCCCGAGCAGCGCGACGTCGCCACAGCGCCGCCTGGCCCGGTGTGTGTGCTGGCCGGCGCCGGTACCGGGAAGACCCGCGCCATCACCCACCGCATCGCGTACACCGTGCACTCCGGTCAGGTGCAGCCCCAGCGCGTGCTCGCCCTGACCTTCACCGCTCGCGCGGCGGGCGAGATGCGCACCCGACTGCGCCAGCTCGGGGTGGCCGGCGTGCAGGCGCGCACCTTCCACTCTGCGGCGTTGCGCCAGCTGCACTTCTTCTGGCCTCAGGCTGTCGGCGGAGCCGCCCCCGAGATCCTCAGCCAGAAGGCGTCAGCGGTGGCCGAGGCGGCCGGGCGGCTGCGCCTGCAGTTCGACCGCACGACCATCCGAGACCTCGCCGGCGAGATCGAGTGGGCCAAGGTCAACCTGCTCGACCCGGCCTCCTACGTCGCCGGGGCCAGGGCGGCTCGTCGTGAGCCACCCGGCCTCGACCTCACCGCGATGGCCCGGCTCTTCGAGGCCTACGGGGAGGTGCTGCAACGGCGCGGCGTCATCGACTTCGAGGACGTGCTGCTGACGACGGTCGGCATCCTCGACGAACGTGACGACATCGCCCGCGCCGTGCGAGGGCAGTACCGCTCGTTCGTCGTCGACGAGTATCAGGATGTCAACGCCGTGCAGCAGCGGCTGCTCGACGTGTGGCTGGGCGAGCGCGACGACCTCGTCGTCGTGGGTGACCCGAGCCAGACGATCTACTCCTTCACCGGGGCGAGCCCACGCCACCTGCTCGGGTTCACGAACCGCTTCCCCAAGGCCCACGTCGTGCGGCTCGTGCGCAACTACCGTTCGACCCCGCAGATCGTGACGCTCGCCAACACTGTGATCGGCTCCGGCCCCGAGGCGGTGCGCAGCGGTGCGCTGCGCCTGGTCTCCGAAGGGCCGCCAGGCCCGGCCCCGCTGCTCAGCGAGCACCCCGACGACCCGGCCGAGGCGGTGGCCGTGGCCGACCGCATCCGGCGCCTCGTCGACGGAGGTCACCCCGCGGCCGAGATCGCGGTGCTCTTTCGGATCAACGCCCAGTCGGAGGCCTTCGAGTCGGCTCTGACGGATGCCGGCGTGCCCTATCTCGTGCGCGGGGGCGAACGGTTCTTCGCTCGCAAAGAGGTGCGGGCCGCGATCCTGCTGCTCCGCGGAGCGGCTCGGGGCGACGACGGCGAGAAGCCGCTGGGCCACCTGGTGCGCGACGTCATCACCGGCGCCGGCTGGGCCGAGCAGCCACCGGCCGGCAGCGGCGCCACCCGCGAACGATGGGAGTCGCTGAACGCGCTCGCGGCCGAGGCCGACAACCTCGCGGGGGCCACGCCCGAGGCCCGTCTCCCCGAGCTCGTCGCCGAGCTCGACCGGCGGGCGGCGGAGCAGCACGCACCCGTCGTCCAGGGAGTCACGCTCGCCAGCCTGCACGCGGCCAAGGGCCTCGAGTGGGACGCCGTGTTTCTCGTCGGTGTCTCCGAGGGCCTCATCCCGATCTCGATGGCCGATGGTCCCGACGAGATCGAAGAGGAGAGACGACTGCTCTACGTCGGTCTCACCCGGGCTCGCCGCGAGCTGTTCCTGTCGTGGTCAGGTGCCCGCAACCCCGGTGGCCGGCGAGCCCGCCGGGTCTCGCGCTTCCTGGCCGGGGCCACCGGCATCCTCGGCGACGGCGCCCGCACCAGCGCCACCAAAGTCAGCGGCGGTGGGCGGCGCTCGGGCCCGAAGGTCTCCACCCCGCGAACCTGCCGGGGATGCGGGGCCGAGCTGACCAGCGCGGCGCAGCGCAAGGTCGGCCGTTGTGACATCTGCCCCCCCACCTACGACGAGGCGACCTTCGAGCGTCTGCGAGCCTGGCGTCTGGCCGTCGCCCGCGAGGCGAGCGTGCCGGCCTACGTGGTCTTCACCGACGCCACCCTTACGGCGATTGCCGAGAGTGAGCCCGCCGACCCACGTGCTCTGTCGGCCATCAGCGGCGTGGGCGCCCGCAAGCTCGAGCAGTACGCCGGCGATGTCATCGCCATAATCGGTGGGGCCGACCCTGAAGAACTTCTCGAGAAGCGTTCTGACACAAGCGAATCGGCCGCCAAGCCTTCGTAGTCAAGAAAATCTTCAGGAAAGTTCGGAAAATCAGTTGATGGGCCGGGAATTACCCGCGTACCCTTATCGAGTCAAGCCCGAAGGCATAGGTTGCCGGCCGGGGAGCGCGAGAACAGTGAGGAGGTCAGCCTGATGAAGAACAACACCACCACGCGGCACGCAGACATCTGCGTCGCTTCCGTGCGTCTGCGCCGGGCTGGCCAGCGCCATGTCGCGCCCGTCACCGTCGGCGCTCAGGGCACCGGTGTGTCTGTCGTCACGCCGATCGCCCTGCCGATGGCCCTGCCCATCGCACTGGTGCGCCTCGCCGCTGTCGATGCTCCGTGCACGGGAGTCATCGGCGTTTCCACCGGCGCCACCTTCGCCTACAAGACCTCCGATGTCGTTCGCTCCCTCCCTGGGAGGCCCCCGGTCTGACCCTAGACCCAGCCTCACCTCACAGGCCGCGAACCCGACATCACCGGGTTGGCGGCCTTTCCTTTTGCCCGAGGTTTCGGCAAGAGCACCACCGGCCGCTCCCACCGCCAGCAACCATCCACCGCAGCACCCACCGGGTGCGAGACCGATCGGGACACCATGACCCCCCGGATGCCGAGCAGCAGGACCGAGACCCGCACCACCGGCGCAGGCCTTCGGAGCACGACCGACAGAGAGCAGGCCAGTGAGAACGGCGGCGCCCATCCGGCCGCCGCCGAGACGGAGGTGAGAACGATGCCGTTGAGTCAGATGCTCGACCACCAGGTTCCGACCGAGCCGGGCGGCGAGACCATCCCCTGCCGTGACTATGACGCGGAGCTCTGGTTCGCCGAACGCCCCGAGGACGTCGAGTTCGCCAAGACGCTCTGCGGGATGTGCCCAGTGCGCATCCAGTGCCTCGCCGGCGCTCTCGAGCGTCACGAGCCCTGGGGCGTCTGGGGCGGGCAGCTGCTCGTGCAGGGAGCGGTCGTCGCACGCAAGCGGCCGCGGGGCCGGCCCCGCAAGCACCCCGTGGCGGCCTGAGACCCGGCCCTCGGATGATGCCGAAGGCCACCAGCGCAAGCACGGTCAGGCACAGCGCACCGCCACACGAGAAGATCATTCACCGACAAGGAGAACGTCATGAACCAGCTGGAGATGCTGGCTCGCGAACGGATCGCCCAGCGCACTCGGCGCCAGGACCGCAGCGGAATTCGCCGCAGTGCCAGGCTGATTGCCCAGGAGATCCGCGCGAGCCGTCGGCACGACGACACGTGAGCCACCGCCTCGATGGGGGCGACCGGAGCACGGCAGAACGACACAACGTTGGACAACACAACGCTGAACAACACAACGTTGAACAACTGAACGTAGTGAGCGAGCCGCGGGTGACGCGCACGTCACCCGCGGTTTCGTCTGTCAGGCCGAGACCGGCGGGAGGTCGGCGCCGGGGAGCAGCTCGTCGACCAGCTCGCGACCGCGCACCCTTCCCTCGAGCTGGCTGAGCACGCCGATCCCGCCGCCCCAGACCCGGTGGATCAGCAGGTACTCCGCCGGCAGGTTGAGCTTGTAGCCGACCGTGTAGTTCGGCTGGCGTGGATCGTTGATGTGCGCGAACACCCCCCGCAACCAGTCACGGCTGAAGGTGAACTCATCAGACCGGAACGGCGCCAGGAACGGCTCGAGATAGTCGAGCAGCCGGTCGGCGTCGAGGTCGATGTTCTCGCGCACGAAGCCGATCTCCCGCAACCCCTGCAGCACCGCGTCGGCGCCCCCGTCGAGCCCGGCGGTGAGCAGGTGGCCGATCTCGACCGGCATGCCGCCCGGAAGCCGGTTGACGGCGCCGAAGTCGATGACGCCGAGACGACCGTCGGGGGTCATCCGGAAGTTGCCCGGGTGAGGATCGGCGTGCAGCATTCCCGTGTAGGCGGGCCCAGCCATCAGGAAGCCGAGGTAGAGCTGAGAGGCGGCGTTCCGCTCCGCAGGGGTGCCGTCGGCGATGATGCGCGACAGGGGCTTTCCCTCCAGCCACTCCGACACGATGACGTGCTCGGTACCGGCGAGGACCGCCGGCACCGCGAACTCGGGGTCGCCCTCGAAGGCCTCCGCGAACACCGCCTGCGACTGCGCCTCGAGCCGGTAGTCGAGCTCTTCCGCCATCCGGTCGCGCAGCTCGGCGAGGATCGGCCCGATGTCGATGCCGGGCACCCAGGCGGTCGCCACCTTGGCCACTCGAGAGAGCTGCTTGATGTCGCTCATGAGGGCAGCGCCGGCGCCCGGGTACTGGATCTTGACGGCTGCTGCGCGACCGTCCTTCCAGACGGCCCGGTGCACCTGCCCGATCGAGGCCGAGGCGACCGGCGCGTCGTCGAAGGACTCGAACTGGCTGCGCCAGCGCGCACCGAGCTCGTCGCGGAGCACGCCGTGCACGGAGCTCGTCGGCATCGGCGGCGCGCTGTCCTGCAGCTTGGTGAGCATCGCCCGGTACGGGCCGGCCATCTCCTCCGGAAAGGCGGCTTCGAAGATCGAGAGGGCCTGGCCGAACTTCATCGCGCCGCCCTTGAGCTCACCGAGCACCTGGAACAGCTGCTGGGCCGTTCGCGCCTGCAGCTCGGCGGCAACCAGCTCGGCGGGCTTGCCACCGATCCGCTTGCCCAAGCCGAGGGCGGTGCGCCCGGCCAGTCCGAGGGGCACGCTGGCGAGGCGCGCGCTGCGCACGACTGCCTTGCGCGGTAGATCGGTCACGCCGTGCACCCCTGCCGATGGTTGGTGGTTTCGCCCCTGCCTTCGACTCTAGACGCTGGTCACGCCCCACGTCGGAGCGGTGACACTCGGCACGTGTCAGACCACGGCACCCGCTGCCTCGATGCGGTGCCCGTCGTACCCGTGAAGGCCGTCGCCCGGCCCCGTGCCGTCGTGCAGGCGGCAGCGTGGGTGCACCGCCCAACGACGGTGGTCCGTGCGTGGCCAGGGGAGGCAGATGTCGATCGAGATGCCCAGTGGTGGACGGCGGCCGGCCAGCACACTCTGGACGAACACCGCGATGCTTCCGGCCGTCAGGTGCAGCTCGGCGGCCGTCAGCAGGTCGAGGCCGTGCAGTGGCCCAGAACCAGCGACCGACGCGGTGAGCCCGGTTGCTTCGGTTGGGCAGAGCTGGGCCATGACGGTGGGCCAGGCGTCGTCCCGGTCGGCGCGATGCAGGTCGAGGCACCACAGACAGGGCCCCGCGGGCCCCTCGACGAGTGGTCCGATGGTGGTGCGCCGCCCGGCGGCCGACACGGGCAGGTGGGTGGTTCCGCTGGCCAGCCACCGGTCTCCGGACCGCGGGTCGAGCGCCGGTGCGCCGACGAGAACAACGAGCGCGGGTGTGGTCGTGACCTGGTCGACGGTCATGGCAGACAAGACGGTGCTCGTCGACACCAGGGACCTGCTCGCCACGGCTGACCCGTTGCACGCCGCCTGAACCGGCAGGTCAAGTCGCAGCAGCGTGACCACCTGTTCGGCCAACGGGCCTGACCCGTGGACGACGACCGGTCCCACCCCTTCCGTCAAAGCCGACAGACCCGACAGACTCGGCACCCCACCGCCGGCGACCGGGTGTCTGCCCGTCGATGGTGGCTTTGACCCGAGGGCCGAGCTCGGGGTCGATGCTGGCACGGAGCTCGACGAGAGCACGTTCGCGGGCAGGGACTCGACGAGCTCGAGGTCGACCAGCAGGTCGACGAGCTCCCGCCAGCGTGGTGCGTCGACCCCGGCGGCGGCGGCCTCCCGGAAGCAGGTGTGCAGGCTGCGCGACCCGTCGAGCCGGGCCAGCAGGGCCACCTCGGCGTCGGTGAGCCCCGCCACGATGGGACCTTCGGGCAGCAGTCCGAACTGCACCTCGCCCGCGCGCCGCAGGATCGGCCGGTGCCACGGGTGGAACCGCAGTCGTGAGTTGGGGGTGGCGTTGACCATGAAACCTCCGTGCTGGCGGGCGGGGGCCCCGGATGTCGTCAGGGTCGCAGGTCTGCGTCGGCGCGATCGAGGGTCGTCCACAGGCCCGCCCAGCCGTCAGCACACGCCAGAGGGGCGCGACCGGTGGTCGCGCCCCTCTGGCGTGCCGAACGACTGCGGCAGGTGACGGTGGTCGAGGAAGCGAAAGGTTCCCGGACACGGTTCAGGCGGTCACGGCATCCGTTAGCGGCTGCGCGTGTCATGGCGACCGGCCTGGTTCAGCCACCGATCGGGCGGTTCAGGCCTTGCCCAGGATGCGGTTGAGGTTGGTGCCGCAGACTGGGCACTTGCCCTTGGCCATGCGGCGACCGTTGTCGGACACGACAACGTTGCCCTCGGCTTCGCGCTTCTCCTTGCACTTCACGCAGTAGAACTCGCCCTTGTATGTCTCATCAGCCATGGTGTCTCCTCGTTGCGGGCGCCCATCCGACGGGCACCTCGGCTCCGCTCACCCTAGAGCACGCTGAGCACGAAACCATGCTGGCGTCCATTGGGCGCGTCTGCGGTCGATGCGTCGGGTGCCCCGCCGACCACCGGCTGGTGCCTCCTGGCTGCGTACGCTGCCTCCATGGCGGGGGGATCACGTGAGGTGGCGCACCGGGTGGTCGACGGGGTGGAGGTCGAGGTGCGGCGCAGTGCTCGGCGGCGGCGCACCGTGTCGGCCTACCGGCAGCAGGGGCGGCTGGTGGTGCTCGTGCCGGCCCGCCTGAGCCGGTCGGAAGAAGACGACTGGGTTCGGGCGATGCTGGCCCGGGTCGAGGCCACTGAAGCTCGCCGCCCCCGCAGTGACAACGACCTGAAGCGCCGGGCGGGGGAGCTCTCTCGGCAGTACCTGACTGGCCGGGCGCAGCCGACCAGCGTGCGCTGGGTGACCAACCAGCACACTCGATGGGGTTCCTGTACCCCGGCCGAGGGCACGATCCGCCTCTCGGCCCAACTGCGCGACATGCCGGGCTGGGTGCGCGACTACGTGTTGCTGCACGAGCTGGCCCACCTGCTCGAGCCGGGCCATGGGCCGAAGTTCTGGGGCCTGCTCGCGGACTACCCCAGGCTGGAACGGGCCCGCGGCTACCTGCAGGGCGTCGCGGCCACCGCCGGTCTTGACATCTCCGATGAGGATCCTGGTCGCGATGCTGACGCCGAGGACGACGTTGCTGGCGTTGGCGTTGACCTCGAGGCCGCGCCGAAGGCGTGAAGCCCACCGGCAGGCGCTCGACCGATGTTCAGCGACTGAGCCTGAGGGCGGCCGCGACCAACGGCGTGAGCTCGTCGCGGGTGCCCGCCGGGAGGGCGTCGACCGGCCACCAGCGCACGTCGAGCGACTCCGTGCTCACGTCGGGCACGGCATCGCGTGGGGCGATGGCCGCGAACCGTATGTCGAGGTGCTCGCGACAAGCACCGAAGTGGCCATCGAGCACGTGACGGTCGAGGTGGACGATCTCGGGCAACACGCGCAGGTCGTCGATCCCGGACTCCTCGCGCCCCTCCCGGGCGGCGGCATGCCACAACGTCGGGTCGTCGACCTCGATGTGGCCGCCGAACTGGAACCACGCACGCGCACGGCGGTGCAGGGTGAGCAGCACCCGCTGACGGGCATCGTCGAGCACGACGAGGCTGGCGGTCAGATGCTCGGGCGGACCGGTTTTCGACAGACCATCGGGGTGGGCCGTGACGTGCGCGAGCAGCTCACGGCGCAGCTGCTCCTGCTGCTGGTCGGGGGCCGCCCAGCGGGTGAGTCGGTCGATCGCGTCGCGACGTGCAGCCAGCGCTGTGGGATGCCGCGGGGTCAAGACCGCTCGTCGGGGCGGTCAGGTCCGGCGTCGCCATCGCTATCAGTGCCGGCGCCGGTGGCGGTGTCGGTGGCGGTGTCGGTGTCGGTGGCGGTGCCGGTGTCGCCGGACGCGCCGTCGGAACGTTCCGCCTCGTCGAGGATGCCCTTGAGCACGGAGTCGAGGTCGGCATCGAGCCCGGCGGGGTCGAGCTCGTCGGTCGGAGCGTCGGAGCCGCCCGTCGCCAGTCCTGTGCCCGTGGCCGTGGACCGTTCGACGAACCCGATGAGGTCATCGAGGTCGGCCGAGGTCGGGGCCAGGTCGGGGTGGGCCCACCGGCCATCACGCAGGGTGGCGCCACCGGCGTCCTCCAGGGCAGCCCACAGGTTGGCGGCGTCGCGAAGGCGCCGGGGCCGCAGCTCGAGACCGACGAGTCCGGCAAACGTCTTCTGTGCCGCGCCCCCGACCCGGCGACGACGAATGGTCTCACCGAGAGCCGCGGACTGGGGGAGATGGGCCGACGTGGCCTGGTCGGTGACGTGGTCGACCCAACCTTCGGCCAGCGCGAGCAGGGTCTCGAGCCGATCGAGAGCAGCGCGTTGCGCGTCGGTGGGTTGCGGGCGAAAAAGGTTGCCCTGCAGGGCTCCTTGCAGAGCCTCGGGGTCGGTCGCGTCAATGGTCGACAGGGCCGACTCGATGGCCTCGGTGTCGATCGTGATGTTGCGCGCGTAGTCGCTGACGGCCGACAACAGCTGCGGCCCGAGCCACGGCACCTGCGAGAACAGGCGCACGCGAGCGGCCTCGCGCACGGCCAGGTAGAGCCGAACCTGGGCGATGTCGATCTCGAGAGCCTGCGCCATCGCCGCCACGTTGCCCGGCAGCAGCGCCACGAGGCCCGGCTCGGTCAGCGGCAAGCCCACCTCGGTGGCGCCGACGACCTCGGTCGCGAGGGTGCCGACGGCCTGCCCGAGCTGGGCGGAGAACATCTGACGGCTGAGGTTTCCGAGCATCGGCGCAAACTGCTCCACCATGGCGCTGGGGTCGAACCCGGCCGGGACGCCCGGGGGGAGGGCGTCGCCGAACGCCTCGGGGCCGAGGTCACGCACCTGCTTGCGCAGGGCCTCGGTCGTGGCGGTGGTCACGCCCTTGGAGACGGGCTCGATGAGCTCGAACCACCGCGGCATCGTCGCATCGACCCACTCGGCACGGCTGAACCCGGTGGCCCGCCAGGCGGGGGCGTCGAGCGTCGTCTGCTCGTTGAGCCACAGCGTCGCGACCGACACGGCATCCTCGATCGAGCGCGCGGCCGCTGCGTCGTGCACGTCGTTGCCCTCGGTGGCGGCCACGTGCTTGCGAGCCACGTCGGTGGCCAGGTCGCGCGAGCCCGTGGGTGACTGCTGGGCCGCCATGAAGGTACTGAGCTGGGCTCGCATCGCGGCCTGGGTCGACGGGTCGCTGGGGTCGACCCCCATGCTGCGCATGGCCTCCGCCAGCTCGGGGTTGGACACCGCCTCACCGAGCACCTGCTCGAGCATCGCGCCGAGGTCACCGGGGTTCATCCCCTGCGAGCCTGGCAGGTCGGGGAGGCCAGAAAGGTCGAAGTCGTCGTCTCGACCACGTAGCTCGTCACGATCGTCGTCTCGGCCATCGAAGGGGTCGCGGGGGTCGGACATGGCTGCTCCTGGCATGAATCGAGGTGTGATCCACGTCGGACAAAGATGATTCGCGGCCTGGGCCGAGCCCCGGCCCTCACCTGCCCGACGTGGTTAGTCAAGACAACCACGAACCTGCTCGATTGGTTCCCTCGAACCGGGCTGCGAGCACGTTTGAGGGAAGCGGCGACGTTCGGCCTGGGAAGGCCACCGCCTACGATGTCGTCGTGACAGTGGCCCTTGCCGAGATTCGCGACACTCCTTTGTCGGTCGACGAGGTGATGGCCTGTGTCTCTGACCCCACGGCAGGCGGCATCTGCCTCTTCGTCGGAGTGGTGCGCAACCACGACCACTCCGACGACGTGGCCCACCTCGACTACTCCGCCCACCCTCAGGCCGCTGCTGTCGCACGAGCTCTGGCCGAACGGCTGGCGGCCGACGGACGAAGCGTGCGCATCGGTGTCGTCCACCGAGTCGGCCGGCTGGAGGTCGGCGACATCGCCGTCGTCGTCGGCGTCAGCGCCCAGCACCGCGGTGAGGCTTTCGAGGTGTGCCGCGAGCTGATCGACGAGTTCAAGGCCACCGTGCCGATCTGGAAGCATCAGCGGTTCGCCGACGGGGCCGACGAGTGGGTGGGCCTGCCGTGAGAACGATCAAGTGGGCTCCCAGAGGGGCCGGGAAGGGGAGTGTCGACCCACGCTCCGATGGCGTCGGCGCTGCTCCCGGTGACGGGGCGGATGCCGGGCCCGCGGGTTCCGGCCCGGGCTCGGGGGGTTCGGGGCGCCTGACCCGCGGCAACAAGACGGTGCTCAGCGTGTTCTTCGGGCTGCTCATCGTGCTCGTGGTCGGCTCGCTCGTTCACCTTCCCTACGCCATCGAGAGCCCCGGACCGACCATCAACACCCTGGGTGAGCAGGACGAGAACGGCAAGCCGACACCGCTCATCGTGGTTGCCGACCTGGCCACCTACCCGACCGCGGGCAGCCTGAAGTTCACGACGGTGCGCATTCAGGGTGGCCCGGGCTATCCCGTCGACCTCTGGGAGGTGCTGGGCGCCTGGCTCGACCCGGCCCGCGACGTCTCGCCGGTCGACGACGTTTTCGACCCCGAGGCGAGCAAGGAGCAGGTCGCCGAGGAGAACGCGGTGCAGATGCAGGGTTCGCAGCAAGAGGCGACCGCGGTGGCGTTGCGCGCGATCGGCAAGCCGGTTCCCACCTCCATCGTGATCGCGGGCTTCACCCCGACGTCCCGGGCCTCGGAGGTGTTGAAGGCCAAGGACCGCCTCGAGGCGATCGGCGGCATGAAGGTCACCGGCGTCGACAGCGTGCGGTCTGCGCTGGCCACGGTCAAGCCGGGCGAGACCGTGAAGCTCGTGGTGGGCCGCGGCGGCAAGCAGGTGCCGGTGAACGTGACGACCATCGAGGGGCAGAACGGCAGAGCTGCACTCGGGGTGCTGCTGGGCCTAGACCACGACTTCCCCGTCAAGGTCACCATCAATGCCGGTGCCGTCGGGGGCCCCTCGGCGGGCCTGATGTTCGCGCTCGGAATCTACGACAAGCTCACGCCCGGGCCCCTGACCGGAGACCACCAGATCGCCGGCACCGGCACCATCGACGACCAGGCGACCGTGGGGCCGATCGGCGGCATCCGGCAGAAGATGGCCGGGGCTCGCGACGGTGGCGCCGACTACTTCCTGGCCCCGGCCGAGAACTGCGGCGACGTGGTGGGCAACATCCCCGACGGCCTCCAGGTGTTCAAGGTCGCCACCTTCGAGCAGGCCAAGACCGCCGTCGAGGGCATCGCGAAAGGCCAGATCGGGGCCCTGCCCCGCTGCACCTGATCGCCGTCAGGCTTGCATCCGACCGACGGCGCAGAAGGTGCGCGAGGCCACATGCCGGAAAGGGTCAGGGGGCAAGGCTGGCCCGCAGCGCCTCGACGATCCCTGGGGCGATGTCGGGGCCGGTGGCGACGGCGTCGTCGGAGTCGTGGTCGCGTTGCCGCAGCAGGCAGATCGAGGTGCCCTCTCGCAGCACGGCCACCAGCAGCCGGACGTCCTTGCGGTCGGGGTGGGCGGCCAGCGCGTCCACGGCATCCTGAGATCGGGTCGGGAGGTCGCGCTCCGCCTCGGGGGGCAGCACCATCCGTTCGATCGCGAAGGCGCAGCCGTCGACCTCGTCTGGCCACGCCAAGCGGCCGAGGAGGGTCTCGAGGGAGGTCGTGGTGGGCAAGCCCTCCTGCTCGACCGCGGTGAGCGCCCCGCTCGCGAGGTCGCTCGGCCCCATCTGCGCCCGCAGGTGCGGCTCGCGGGCCAGCAGACTCTCGGTGCGCACCAGCGCGAACAGGCGGGCCGGCTGGTCCCACCCGGCCGCGGCCACGTGCCGTTCGGTGTCGAGGGCGGCGATGGCGAGGGGGTCGATGACCGGCTGCGAGTTCACGCGACCATCGTGCCGCACGCGGGGCCAGTGCCGGGAACCGCCGGCCGCCATCGGCCGCCACTGGTCATCGCCGCACCGTGCCCGTCACGAACCGTCACCAACGTGTGAACCCCTCGTGACCAAGCCGTGCCGAGCGTCCTGGCCCACCGGGTTATGGTTTGCGCAGTGCTCGACCGCGCCGCATGGGCCGGCCGATCACTGCAAGACAGTGACGAAAGCCTCGCGGGGCCCGGTCGGCGACGGCCAGCACCCCGGGGCCCGACCAGCCCAGCCCCAGCACATCGAGGCGAGACACCACGTGAGCGACAGCAACTT
>JBDTVJ010000071.1:0-17531 GCA_040007275.1 Terracoccus sp. | reverse complement strand
CTCGACGCGCGCACAGGCGGCCCGGGTCGCGCAGGACCGCGGTTGGCTCTGACCGGCCCGCCCGAGTGGCACCTATGTCCCGGCCGTGGCGGCCCCGGGTCACCAGTTCGCCGACCCGATCATTCGCCCAGGCCTCGCTCAGCGGGGTGTTGCCACACGAGTGAGAGGGCGATGACTGCTTTGACGCCCTCGTTCTCTGCGCCAGGGAGCAGACAATGAACCCGTCATCGCTCAGATCTTCGAGATCACTTGCTGCGCGCCACCGCACCAGGTCAGATCGCGTCAGGGCTGCCGCGTCGGACCGACTGCGGTTCGAGTACAGGTCGAGCGGCCCGCCAACGGCAACGGACATTCGCAACATAGCTGCTCCCGCCGCCAAGCATGCCGGGCGGGCCCTGGGGGATCCGGGAACCGAACACTGGCCGGGATAGCGTTGTTCGGCTGAAATGTAGCAGAGCCATGCGTTGAATCGCACCGCGCCGAGGTTGCCGATGCGGCTCGGGTCGGTTGAGCGCCAAAGCAACGGCAACGGCAACGGCGCTGGGTTCGGTTCAGGAAGGCTGAGCCCCGTGGGTTGCACGTAGCGAACCGGCGCATCCAGGTTCATCTCATCGTGGCCTCAGCTATGGGCGCGACCTCGTCGAGGTGCGCTTGGAGGCATCGGGCGCTTTTCACGCACAGTTGCTCCTCCGGTCCGTTGAACATCTCAAGGCGAAGATCTGCGTCGGGGCGGTGGCGACGGCTGGCACCACCGTCAACACCTGTTCAAGCGGAGCAACGCAGCCGCACCGAACCCTAAACGGCAAAGCAGGGCAACCTTATCTATAACGGACTAGACGCGCCGCGAATCGTTGAGTCGAACGTTGTCGCGGCCGCATTGGACAAATGGCACGTACCTCTGGAACCAGTTGTCGCAAGTGAAGCCCGCTTCCACCTCGACGGTTGACTTACTGCCGTCCTTGAACTTCCAGGTCCAACTGAGGTGGTAGAGGTTCTTCGACTCGGATGCCGGTCCAAGGTTGACCTTGTCGTCGGGAACAGCCGCTACGTTTTGCCAGAACGCCCATGCATCTGCCTTACCCACAGGGAGGTTCTGAAAATCCTCCGTAGTCAGGTTCTTCCTCGTCCACTCCGGCCGCTCCACGGCGTTCGGGAAGTACCGGTCGTGTACGAAGTAGGCGATACGGGTGCGCTCGATGGGGTGCTCGTTTCCTCCGACGCCGTTGCCGACCGAAATGATTGTGAGGACGCCAGTGATGCCGGCGATGACACCGCCGGCGGCTTTCTTTTTTCTTTTGCCCTTTTTGGACTCTGGAACTCGCTGACCTGCCTGCTGTTCAGTAGACATCGCGCCACCTGTCGTCAGAGGGTTCAAGGCGCAGAAATGATTAACGAATAGCACGTACCTTGGGCTGATTGCTGAGGTTGGCAGGTTTTATTCTCGGTGTCAACGCTTCCGGGGAATCAGCCCATACTTTCGAGTAAGGTTCATCCCCTTCGAGACCTTTGGGGGGAATGCTCAACCACGCAAACCTTTCGGTTGCGGGGAAGTCGTGACCGCCACCGCAAATCGGGCACGATATCAGGAGTCGCAGGGCCGGAGCGAGACGTCGCCCGCGGCGGCCGAGAAGGTAGGCGACCACATCGGCGGGATCAGCAGAGGTCTCGGGTGATCCTCGCCTTGGCAGCACGCTGCCGACCTGCTCTCGGACGATAGTGGATCTATCGGAGCTGAGTCTCCCAACGGCTGCCGGGGAGAGCCCTTGATTGGACGACCCATATCCGTTCGAGGGCACGCTCCCGGATACGGAAACGCTCGAGCTGGTCTACGTCGTCAAGCAGATGCAGCTCGTCGCCACACCTACCATGCCGCGTGACCTCCGTCGGCCTGGCCAGCTCGGCCAGGCTCTTGCCGCGGAAAAGCAGGCCGTCGACCTTGCGGAACGGTGCGACAAGCCCACCGTCGCGGCGGCACGTGGCCGAGCAGGAAGTCTTCGTCGGGCGGACGCCGAGGTGCAGGAGGCGTCACGAGGACACGAGTTCCTACGGTTCCAGATCCTCGCCGACCACTTGATCCGGGGCCGCCCCTCGGGCGACGGTCCGTCAGCGTACCGTGCCCAGGCGCCTCGCCATGAAGGCTGCGATCACCTCCGCGATACCGATGACGACGAGCAGGATGCCGCCGAAGCGGGTCAGCAGCACGAGGGAGCTACCGGGGAAGATCGCGACGACGAGGCCGGCCAGGACCGAGATGATGCCGCTGATGATGAAGAGGATCCGTGCCCCGACCGAGCGGTCGGCCATGAAGGCCTGGGCGAGGGCGGCGACGCCTTCGAAGATCCAGCCGATCGCGAGGACGATGGCGATGACGAGCAGTGAGGTGCCGGGTCGGAGCAGGCAGATGACGCCGGCGATGACGGTGAGCACCCCCATCACGATGACCAGCGGCTTGAGCCACGGCGGGTCGGCCGGAGCGACACTGCTGAGCGCGATGCGCAGTGCGCCGAGCACGATGAGCTGGATGCCGAAGAGCACCGCGACGACGAGCAGGGTCGCGCCGGGCCAGACGAGCACGAGGATGCCGAGGACGATCGACAACACCCCCATCCCGATACCGGCCGGGCCCATCGTGGGCATCGACATCGCCCCGGCGGAACGGTGTGGAACGGTGGGGCTTGGGGGGGTCACGACAGCCTCCGAGAGGTGAGAAACGGCACCGGGACGTGCCATCACCACAGTTTCGCGCCCGGCGACAAGAATGCGAAGCACCATCCCTCACCCGTTTCGGATGAAAGCACCTCCGGCCAGCAGGGATGCCGTCGAGCTCGGACGCACGCGTGGAATCGCCCGTTGGGACCCGGCCGACACGCGCGGGGTAGGTCGAGGTGGTCAGGATGCCGCATAGCGGGGGGCCGCGCCGCCCCCTAGAGTCGGCCACGTGAACATCATCTTCGTCGAGCCCGCCTTTCCGGCGAACCAGCGCCGGTTCGTGCACGCGCTCGCCTCGGTGGGGGCGAACGTTTTCGGCGTCGGCGAGTCGGAGGAGGGGCATCTCGGCGACGACCTGCGCGACGCGATGAGCGGCTACTACCGGGTGGGCTCGGTCACGAATGTCGAACAGATGGTCGAGGCGGTGCGCCACATCCAGAACCACGTGTGGGTCGACGGTCTCGAGGCGACCGTCGAGGCGCACACGATGGCGGCGGCGCAGGTGCGCGAGGCGACCGGCATCCCCGGAACCAGCGTGCGCACCACGTGGCTCTGTCGCGACAAGCCCTCGATGAAGGAGGCGCTGCGTCAGGTGGGGGTGCCGACGGCCGCGAGCGCCGCCGTCGACTCCGCCGCAGAGGCGCACGCGTTCGCCGACCATGTCGGCTACCCGTTGATCCTCAAGCCGCGCAGCGGCGCCGGTGCGCAGGGGACGAGCCGTGTCGACAATGACGAAGACCTGCTGCGGGCCCTGCAGTCCTTCGCGGCCGAGGGCGCCACCTCGATCGCGATCGAGGAGTTCGTCGAAGGGCACGAAGGGTTTTACGACACCATCACCCTCGACGGGGCCGTGGTGCACGACTGGGCGACGCACTACTACCCCAACGTGCTCGAGGCGATGCGCCACCGCTGGATCTCGCCGCAGTTCATCACGACCAACCGCATCGACGACCCGAGCAACGACTTCTACCGGGAGGTGCGCACGCTGGGCCAGCGGGTGATCGAGGCCCTCGGCATCGAGACCTCGGCCACGCACATGGAGTGGTTCTACGGCCCGAAGGGCCTGAAGTTCAGCGAGATCGGCTGCCGGCCGCCGGGCGTCGGCGCGTGGGACCTCTACTCGGCCGCCAACGAGGTCGACGTCTACCGCGAGTGGGCGCACGTCATCACTCACCGTGCTCCCGAGCAGCCGATGAAGCGGTCGTACGCGGCCGGTATCGTCGCGCTGCGGCCTGACCATGACGGCCAGATCAAGGGGTACAGCGGCGTCGATGAGATCCAGGCCCGCTACGGCGAGTGGATCATCGACGGGCACTTCCCGCCGGAGGGCCACGGCACGCAGGCCGTCGAGGCGGGATACATGGCCAACGCCTACGTGCGGCTGCGTCACCCCGACTACGACGCCGCCCACGCCATGCTCGACGACATCGGACGCACGATCCACGTGCACGCCGGCTGACCTGCGTCGCTACCGAACGGACGACGCCATGACGACCATTCTGCTGGGGCCGCAGCGGTTCACGATCACGGTCGACAAGACCGTGCGCTCGCTGGGCCTCGACGGAACAGTCGCCATGATCAACTCCGGTTGGGAGGAGCGCGAGGGCGACGACGACGAGCTGGGTGGCCATCTGCAGGGTCACGGCGTCAACCTGCGCCTCTACCATCGGCTTGTCGACTCCCTCTCCAAGGACCGCGACTTCGCTCGGGCCGCGTTCCGCTTTCGGGACCGGCACGACGAGCTACGGGCCTTCTACGGCATCCGGCTGCAGGGCGCCGTCGAAACGGTGGCGGCGGTCGCGCGCCGCACGTCCATCGAGTCGATCGGGCCGGTAGCGTACAGCGCGGCCATCGAGTCGGTGCGCGACGTCGATCGCTGGTACGGAGAGCAGCTCGAGCAGCTCTACGACGAGATCGCCACGGATGCGGCCGAGCACAGCGAGGTCATCGGGTGGCACCGCGCAGAGGTGGCGCAGGCCCTGAATGCGTGCGCAGCGGTGGTCATTGCGGGCGGTGACGTGCGGTCGCTGATGCGCACCTTGCGGCTATTCGACGTGCGCATCCCGGCAGGCACGCCCGTCATCGCCTGGTCGGCCGGCGCTATGGCCCTCATGGAGCAGGTCGTGCTCTTCCACGACTTCGCCACGCAGGGGGTTGCCGCGTCAGAGGTGTACGACCGTGGGCTCGGCCGGGTGCGGGGGGTCGTCGCCCTGCCCCACGCCCGACGCAGGTTGCGCCTGTCGGACACCGACCGGATGTCGTTGTTGGCGCGGCGCTTTCCCGACCAGCGCTTGCTCCTGCTCGACGACGGCGCGGTCGTGCGCCTCGACGACGACGGACCCGACCTGCCCGCGGGCTCTCGTACCATCGATGCCGACGGCACCGTGTCGGTCGTCGAGGATGCCGCATGAGCCCACGGGAACGACTGGCCATCAACCGGCTCAAAGCGAAGGTGCCGCTCGACGGGCCCACCATCGACCGCTTCATCGACCGGCACCATTCGCCCATCATCGAGGGTGAGCGGGCCACCTTCCTCTTCCGCGGCGCTGTCGACGAGGTGTGGTTGCGTCACCGGGTCGTCGGCCTGCCTGACCCGATGGCGCTCGAGCGCATCGGCGACTCGGACCTCTGGGCCGTGACGACCGTGCTGCCGGAGGGGTCACGGGTCGAGTATCAGATCGAGATCCGCAAGGGCGAGCACTACGAGCGCTTCAACGACCCGCTCAACTCCCGGCTCGCCCACAGCCCGATGGGCTCCTCGTCGGTGTGCGCCGCGTTCGGTTACCGCGTGCCCGAATGGGTCTCGCCAGACCCAGAGGCCCGCCCCGGTGCGCTCGTCGAAGAGGTGATCCGCAGCGAGGCCCTGGGTCGGGACCAGCCGGTGCAGATCTACCTGCCGGCCCGCTTCAACCGGGCCCAGCGCTACCCGCTGATGGTGGTGCACGACGGCCCTGACTACCTGGCCTACACCTCGATGAAGACGGTGCTCGACAACCTGATCCACCGGCTCGACGTCGACCCCCTCATCGTCGTGTTCGTGCCGCCCGGTGACCGGCTCACGGAGTACCCGAACCACGCCCCCCACGCCCGGTTCATCGCTCGCGAGCTGGTGCCCTTGGTCAACGCGCGTCTCCCACTGATCGACACGCCGGAGGCACGGGCGCTGATGGGCAGCTCGTTCGGGGGTGTCGCCTCACTGTCGACCGCCGCCCGTTACCCCGGGTTCTTCGGCTCGCTCATGCTGCAGTCCGCGTCGCTCGTGTCGACCGACATCGGCTTTGACCACGGGGGCGGCCCCGTCTTCGACCCGGTGGTCAAATTCGTCAACGGCTACCGGGAGAAGCCGATCCGGGTCGTTGATCGCATCTACATGACCTGCGGCGTCTACGAACCGCTCATCACCCCGAACCGGTCGATGGTGCCGGTGCTGCGTCACACGGGCACGAAAGTGCACTACACGGAGACGCGTGACGGCCACAACTGGGAGAACTGGCGCGACGGTCTCGGCGGGGGACTCTCGTGGCTCTTCCCCGGGCCTCAGAAGTTCGTCTACGAATGAGCGTGCATCTACGGGGCGCGAAGCAGGGAGCCCCGTTGCCGGTTCGAACACCATCAGGGCCGAGTCAGGAAGAAGGAGCGACATGAAGGTGACCGATCGGTGGTTCTCCAACCGCCTTGAGCACGACATCACCGTGGCCCGGTGGGGCACCTACGGCGCGCCGGTGCTGCTCTTTCCCACGGCCGGCGGCGACGCTGAAGAGGTCGAGCGGCACAAGATGATCGCTCACCTGGCGCCGCTCATCGACGCCGGACGGGCGAAGGTCTACTCCTGCGACAGTGTCGCGGGCAAGGCCATGGCCGAGAGGGTCGGTTCACCGGAGTACCGGATGGCGTTGTTCAACGCCTTCCACGAGGCCGTGGCGCAAGAGATCATCCCGGCGATCCACTCCGACCTGGGCAGCCAGCTTCCGGTGGTGGTCGCGGGGGCCTCGATCGGTGCGTTCAACTCCCTTGCTATCGCTTGCCGCTACCCCCACCTCGTCGGGGCGGCCGTCTGCATGAGTGGCACCTTTGGCATCGAGAAGCTGATCGGAGGGCGCTTCACCGAAGACCTCTACTACTCCTCGCCCCTGCACTTCCTGCCTGGCCTTGACGGACCGGCCCTCGACCTGCTGCGTCGACGGTTCATCGTGTTCGCGTCGGGCAGCGGCGAATGGGAGGACGTGGGGGAGTCCTGGACCGCCGCCAACCTGCTGGGCAGCAAGGGGATTCCGAACCGGGTCGACGACTGGGGGCCAAGCTACCGGCACGACTGGCCCACGTGGTGGGAGATGCTGCCCACCTACCTCGACGACCTCCTTCCCTGAGGTATTGAGGCCGTGCTCGGCCGCGGGTCGGCGCTGCCTCCGCCACGCGCTACACGGTCGCACGAGTCTCCATCGCGCCGGTCGCCTGTTCCCGAACCATGACGCGGGCTCCTCGGATGGTCCGACGGGCCCGCGCCGACGACCTCGAAACGCTCTGCGCTCTCGAGGCGGAGGCAGACGGCAGGTTCGCTCTTTTAGGTCTCGCTGGTCTGCTGGGCGCGTCAGCGCCGCACGCCGACTCGCTCCGCGATGCCGCCGAGAACGGCCGCCTGTTCGTCGCGACCGACACCGCTGACCGAGCGATCGGGTTCATCAGGATCGAGCGGCTCGACGGACAGGCCCACATCGAGCAGGTGTCGGTTCACCCTGCGCAAACCGGTCACCGCATCGGGGCGCAGCTCATGACCATGGCGCAAGAGTGGGCGCGGTCGCAGGGTGGTGACCGCCTGACGTTGACCACGTTTCGCGACGTGCCCTGGAACGGCCCGTACTACGAGCGTCTCGGCTGGGTTGTGCTGCCCGTTGCACATCTCGGCCCGGACCTGGCCGCGGCCCGGGCGCATGAACGGCGACTGGGGCTCGACGCGTCCCCGCGGCAGGCCATGGTGAGGTACCTCGAGCCAGAGGCTCCGTGTATCAAGCAGCGCTCTGGCGGTCTCTGACAGGTAGGCCCGTCCTGCGGGCCGTCCCGAAGAGCGAGGTCTCGCAGTGGGCGTGAACGATGCGGTTCCGTTGATCCGGTTGCCGGCGGCCTGGCCGGTGCCTGTCGTCGCCACGATCGCCATGGTCTGCCTCGCCGGTCTCGACCTCGCCGGGGCGGTCCTCGCCAAGGAGTGGGCCGACCACGGGAGCGTCCGCGGGTTGGTGCTCGGGGCAGCCACGTTTCTCGTGCTCTTCTGGGTGTACGCGTCGTCACTGCGCTACGCGGAGCTGGCACTGGTCACGATGGGCTGGGTGGTGTTGCTGCAGGTCGGCCTGGTGCTGATCGACCGGTGGCGCTACGGGGTGGAGCTCCCCGCCGGCAAATGGGTCGCCATCGGTGTCGTGCTCATCGCGCAGGCCTACCTCGTCCTCGCGCCCGGCGCCGATGCCGTGAGCCAGAGCTGACTGGACAGGATTTCGTTGCTGCTCTGGCCAGGGTAGGAAGGTTCGGCGTGCAGGGGACCGGCGGCTCGTGACACCGTGAGGGGTATGAGCGAGATCGACCTGACGAGAGCGCTCAGCTTCGGCAGGCTCTCGCAGGAATACGATCGATGGCGGCCGGGCTACCCGCCCGAGGCCGTGGACTGGCTCCTACCGCCCCGCGCCCGGAAGGTAGCCGACGTGGGTGCGGGAACCGGGAAGCTCACGGGCGATCTGCTCGCCCGAGGCCTGGTCGTCGACGCCGTCGAACCCGACCCGGGGATGCTCGCGGTGCTACGGACCCGGCATCCGCTTGCCCGAACGCACCTGGCCCGGGCCGACGCCCTTCCGCTCGAGTCGGCGAGTGTCGACGCCGTGCTCGTCGCGCAGGCCTGGCACTGGATGCCGGCCTACGAGAGCACCGTGGAGGTGCGCCGGGTGCTGCGTCCTGGCGGCGTGCTCGGACTGGTCTGGAACGTCGTCGACCCCCGGGCCCGCTGGGAGTTCGACCTGCACGGGTTCGACGCGGCTACGTGGCGTCGCGAGGGCAGCATCAACCGGTTGGCCGCTCTGCCGTTCCCGGCTCACGAGGTCGAAACTACCGCGTTCGCCTGGACCTGGGCCGGCACAGCGCAGGAGTGGCTGGCGAACCTCGCCACGCACTCGGTGATCTCGACGATGGCGACGCAAGAGCGGCTGGAGCTGCTGGCTGAGAAGCGCGCCATCCTGGCGAACCACCTCGAAGCAGCCGACCAGCCGGAGGCACAGGTACGCCACCGGGCCGTGTGCGTGCGCTGGCGTCCGTCGCCGGATGCCGTTCGAGCAGATCAGTAGTGAGGCGGCGTCTCGGTTCGGTTCGCCCGGGCACCCGTCGTGACCCGCTGTGACCCGCTGTGACCCCCTGTGACCCCTTGTGACCGCCGGGGCGATGAGGGACGCCGCACCGATAGCCTCGTCCAGTGATCACTGGTCTTCCACTTCGCCGTACGTCGCACGTGCGCGGTCTGTTGCTCGCGGCCGGCGCCGGCCGGCGCATGGGCGCACCCAAGGCGCTGGTTCGCGTCACCGCCGACGCTCCCACCCTCGTCGAGCGGGGGATCGCCGAGCTGCTCGACGGCGGTTGTGACGGCGTTACCGTCGTCATCGGGGCGGCGGCATCGGAGGTGCACGCCATCGTGGCCACGGTCGGCCGAGACGTCGACGTGATCGAGTGCACCGACTGGGCGGTGGGCATGGGGGCCTCGTTGCGGGCTGGGCTGATGTCGCTGACGACGACGACACGTGAGGGCAGCGCGCCCGTCGAGGCGGCGCTGGTCACCCTGGTCGACCTGCCCGACGTGGGCGCCGACGTGGTGCACCGCGTGCTCACCTCGTTCGGTACCGACGCCGGAGCACCTTCATCGCAGTGGCGCGCCCAGCTCGGCCGTGCAGCCTACGCGGGCGTGCCCGGTCATCCAGCCCTCATCGGCCGCGACCACTGGGTGTCCGTGGCGGCCACCGCAGTGGGTGACCGGGGCGCCCGTGACTACTACCGGTCACACGTGCACGAGTTGATCGAGTGCGGCGACCTCGCCACTGGCTCCGACGTCGATACCCCGGGCGAGCTGACCTCCCGCGGCTGACGAGCTCGGCCGACGCCCCACCTGCCGACACACCGGGCGACGAAAGCGGCTGAAGCACACGGCATCCGACGGCTGGAGCGTCGGCGTGAGTGCGGTGCTCGCACCACCCTGGCTCGCCGGTCTCGGCCCGTCAGTCGACGCAGAGGCAGAAGGGGTGCCCAGCGGGGTCGAGGAAGACGCGGAACGTCGTGCCGGGCTGGTGCTCGGGCTTCGTCGCTCCCAGCGCCAGCACCTCCGGCTCGGCCGCGTCGAGGCTCTCGACCATGACGTCGAGGTGCACCTGCTGCGGCACGTTCTGCCCGGGCCACTGGGGCGCCGTGTAGGCCTCGACCTGCTGGAAGCAGATGCACTGCTGCCCGCTCTCGTCGCGAATCTCGCCCCACCCCTCGGAGGTCTTCACCGTCCAACCGAGCAGCGCGCCGTAGAAGGTGGCGAGCGCCTCCGCGTCGGGGCAGTCGAGAACGAAGCTGGGGTAGCGAGCAATGGCCATGCCGTGAAGGGTAAGGCGCCTTACGGACGATCCTCGACCGGATGCCGGGTGCTTTTCTCAGGGTCTCGGGGCCGGCCGCTGTCGGTGGCCGTCGCTACCCTCGAGGGATGGGCCACCGCATCTTCACGACGCCCGTCGCGTCGGTCTATCCGCACTACGTCACCAAGCTCGAGCGCAAGGGCCGCACCAAGGCCGAGCTCGACGAGGTGATCGAGTGGCTGACCGGCTACGACGCGAACACCCTCGACCGGCACCTGGCCGACGAGACGACCTTCGACGACTTCTTCGCCGCGGCTCACCTGCACCCCAACGTCTCGGCGATCACGGGCACCGTGTGCGGCATCCGGGTCGAGGAGGTCGACGACCCGCTCATGCAGAAGATCCGCTACCTCGACAAGCTTGTCGACGAGCTTGCCAAGGGCAAGGCGATGCAGAAGGTGCTCCGCAGCTGAAGGGCGTCGCCGCGTGGGCCGACCCGGCGCCTTCGACGATGTGATGTCACATCCGGGCCGCGGCCGGTGTCTTGATGGCGACGCATACCGGCGTCGCCACAAGGAGGAAACGATGACCACGAGGATGGCACCAACGAAGATCACCGGACTGTACGGCGCGCTGGTGAAGAAGGTGAGCGCCAGGATGTTCGGCCGGGTGCCAGCGTCGATGGGCGTGATGTGGCACCACGTGCCGGCGCTCAAGGCCGGGATGCGCTTCGGCCAACAGACGCAGAAGTGGCACGCCTGCGACGAGAACCTGAAGTCGTTCGCGCACATGGCCGTGGCCTCACTCGTCGGCTGCTCGTGGTGCCTCGACTTCGGCTACTTCATGGCTGGCAACCGTGGGCTCGATGCGGAGCGGGCTCGAGAGATTCCGCGGTGGCGCGTGTCCGAGGTGTTCACGTCGCTCGAGCGGGAGGTGCTGGAGTACGCCGAGGCGATGAGCCAGACCCCGCCCACCGTGACCGACGACCAGGTCGAGAGCCTGTCGCGGCAGCTCGGCGCTGCCGGGATCGTCGAGCTGACCACCGTGATCGGCTACGCCAACCTGAGCACGCGCTCGAACGTCGCCCTCGGGATCGAATCTGAGGGCTTCGCCTCCGCCTGTGGCCTGAAGACGCTGGCCGAGCGCGAAACCGCAGGCTCAGCGGGATGAGTCAACGAATCAGCCGGGGGGTCAACCAAGGAATCGACCATGCAGTCAGCCACGGCGAGGGATGACGGCATGACCCACGGCACGAGGCGCGGCACGGGTACTGACCCGTACCTGCTCCATCGCAGCCTGCTCTTCACCGTGGCCTACGAGATGCTCGGCTCGGCCGCCGACGCCGAGGACGTGGTGCAGGAGGCCTGGCTGCGGTGGGCCGACCTCGACGACGGGCGTCGCGCTGAGGTGCTGGACGCCCGCGCCTACCTCGTGCGGATCGTCACCCGGCAGGCGCTGAACCGGCTGCGCACCGTTGCCCGGCGGCGGGAGGACTACGTGGGTGAGTGGTTGCCGGAGCCGCTGCTGACCAGCCCCGACGTCGCTGACGACGTCGAGCTCGCCGAGAGTATCTCGATCGCGATGCTCACCGTGCTCGAGACCCTCACCCCGACCGAGCGGGCGGTGTTCGTGCTGCGCGAGGTGTTCGACCTGCCGTACGACGAGATCGCGCAGGGCGTGGGCAAGACGCCGGCGACCGTGCGCCAGGTGGCCCACCGCGCGCGTGAGCACGTCGCGGCGAGGCGCCCTCGCGTGCGGGTCGACCGGTCGGAGCAGGAGCAGGTGCTCCGGCGGTTCCTGGCCGCGGTGACGACCGGCGACGTGCAGTCGCTGATGGACGTGCTCGCTCCCGAGGTCGTGCTCGTGGCCGACGGCGGCGGGCTGGCCCGCGCTGCCCGGCATCCGCTGCACGGCGCCCAGCGGGTGGCCGCGTTCCTCTCGGCGTTCCCCCGGGTCGGCAGCGGGGCGACGATCGACACCCTCTGCCTCAACGGCGCGCTCGCGGCCCGGATCGAGCAGCCCGCGTTCGGTACGACGGTCGTGAGCGTGGCTGTCGAGAACGGCCGCATCACGCACGTCTACGCGATGCGCACCCCACCAAGCTGTCGCGACTGGTCGAGGAGGCGCAGCTGAGCCGCTGATGACGCCAACGGTGGGCGCGGTGGCTCCGCACGCCGATCTAGGGCCCTGCTGCGGATGCCGTTGACGCCCGTGCGTGCGACATGACCTGTCTGCGCGTGGCTAGTCGTCCATGGCCTCGATGCCGAGCTCGGCGAGTTCGCCCACGCGCTCGCGGATGCGTTGAACCATGGCCGGCGGGGGCGACTCCCAGCCCACGACCTCCTCGAGCACCCGCAGCGGCTCGGTCGTGCGGTACGAGCGGGTCGGGTTGCCGGGGAAGCGCTTGTCGGTGACGTTGGGGTCGTCCTCGATCGTGCCCACCGGCTCGACCCGGTAGACCCGCGGGGGCCCGTCACCCTGGGCGAGCTCGCCCGCTGGAGCGCAAGGGCTGCATCAAGGCCGAACTCGACGAGGTGATCGAGTGGCTGACCAGCCTCGACGCGCGACCATCCTCGGCCGGCACCTTGCCGACGAGACGACCTTCGACGCAGCGGCGACCATCAGCGCAGAACACGCAATGGCGGGTAGTGCAAAGCTCTTTGATCAGGCGGCTGTGTGCAGTTTAAAAGCGCAGGCCGAGGGCGCCCGTGACCTTCAGGATGGTTGACCAGGTCGGGTTGCCATCGGCTCAAAGTGCCTGGTAGAGGCCGTCGCGGCTCATCCCTACGCGGCGGGCCAGCTCGCTCATGTTCTTCGAGCGGGCGATGACGCTCAGAGCCCTGGGGACAGCGGTCGGATCCTCGGCGGACTCATGGAGGGCGATCTCCAGATAGGTCGCGACGTCGTCGAGGTTCTCTAGGTAGTCGGTGGCATCGAAGGTTGTGTAATTGCTGCTCTTAGCCCTGATCTAGGCCCTCCTCGTTCCGATACTGCTGCTTCAGCAGTTCTTGGCTGCCGTGACGAGGCGCGCGACTTGTGGCGCCGTCTACCCTTGTCGTATGACCACCGTGAGCACTCAGAGCGAGTCGCTGCGCGCGGCGATTTTCCGCCATCGCGATGCCCTCGACGTGATCATGAGCCGATACGCGGCAACAAACCCGCGACTGTTCGGTTCTGTTGCCCGCGGCGATGCCAGGCGGGGCAGCGACATCGACCTGTTAGTCGACTTACTACCTGGTGGCGGCAACGAGCTGCTTCGAGTGTCTGGGATCGCCGAGGAGCTGACGGTGCTTCTGGGGGCAAGAGTCGATGTCGTAGCCGCATCGCTCATGCGCGTCGCAGTCTCCTCGAGCGCTCTTGCTGACGCGGTCGCGGTGTGAGGCGGGCGGAGGCAGAACGGTTCGCCGACATCTTGGACGCGATTCAGCGGTGCCAAGAGTACGCGCCGCACCTGCGCTCCGACGCGTTCGCTTCGATGGCCTACGACGCCGTGCTGCGCAATCTCGCCGTCATCGGCGAGGCCGTTCGGTCGCTGCCGACCGAGACGCGAGAGGCCATGCTTGATGTTCCTTGGGCGTCGATAGGAGGCTTGCGCAATATCGTCGTGCACGAGTTTTCCGCGTGAATCCCGACCTCATCCTCGACATCCTCGACCACGAACTCGTCGACCTCGCCCGCGCTATCCGCAACCACTGACATCGGCACGGTCGCGGGCTCTGGTCAGCATTGTCAACGTGCGGCTGGCGCCACTGGTCAAGGAGGCTCAGCTGAGCCGCTGATCACGCCAACGGTGGGCGCGGTGACGCCGCACGCCGATCTAGGGCCCTGCTGCGGATGCCGTTGACGCCCCTGCGTGCGACGGGCCCCGTCTGCGCATGGCTAGTCGTCCATGGCCTCGATGCCGAGCTCGGCGAGTTCGCCCACGCGCTCGCGGATGCGTTGAACCATGGCCGGCGGGGGCGACTCCCAGCCCACGACCTCCTCGAGCACCCGCAGCGGCTCGGTCGTGCGGTACGAGCGGGTCGGGTTGCCGGGGAAGCGCTTGTCGGTGACGTTGGGGTCGTCCTCGATCGTGCCCACCGGCTCGACCCGGTAGACCCGCGGGGGCCCGTCACCCTGGGCGAGCTCGGCGGCGAGCGGAGCGCCGGTGCTGCTGGCGGTGAGGTAGATGTTCTTCGACTGGCGGCCCGAGCCGTAGTTGGTGCGCCAGCCGGGTGTGAGCAGGTCCCCGGGTCGTAGGTCGGCCCGGGTGCCGTGGAAGAACGGGCCCTCATCGTCGACGACACGAGGCGTCGGCGGCGGGTCGCGCAGCAGGCTGTCGAGCCGGGTCATCAGTGCCGCGACCCGAGAGCGGCCCTGCGGCGCTCGCGGGTAGCGGGCGATCACCTCGAGCACGACGGGGGTGGCGCGCTTGGCGGCGGCCGTGACGACGTACTCCGCGACCACCGGGTCATCGCCGCGCGCAAGCTCGGCCGCGCGGGCGGCGTGGGCAGCCGCGCCGAGGATGTGGCGCACCTGCGTCGCCGTGGCCAAGGGGTGCAGGTAGGGCGCCGCGGCTGCATCACCGGCAGCGGTCGCCGCGTGGCGGGCGGGCTCGGTCGACGCCTCCTTGGCGGCGCGGTGGGCGTCGGCGGCAGCGGTGCGTTGGAGTCTTGTGCGGGGTGAGCCGTCGACGAACACCCGGGCGGCCTCGAGCGCCGCCGCCGGGCGCGGGTCGTCGGGATGGGCCCTCTCGAAGAGGAGCAGGGCGGGCGCGGCGCACGCCACGGCGTACGCGGCGACGGCACGCAGCTCGTCCATCGTCAGCTCGAAGTCACCGGTGCGGGTCGACATCCTCCGAAGTGTGGCACCCGCGCACCCCGCCGTGCCCAATAGGACGAGGACATCCCGCGTTCCGTGACCGTCACGGATACGGCATCCTCGAGTCATGATCGACCCCGAAGACTGGCTGCTGACCAAGGCCGAGCGCGGCAACCCACAGACCCGGCTCGACGAGCCCCACGGTGACCGCGGCTGGTCGGAGGGCAACCACGTGCGGCCGCTGATCCACGGCGCAACGTACTTCCGCGCGCTGTACGAGGCGGTGGAGGCAACCGGGCCGGGTGACCTCGTGCTCTTCACCGACTGGCAGGGCGACGGCAACGAGCGGTTGACCGACGAGCCCGGCAGCGAGGTGGTCGAGGTGCTGTCCCGCGCCGACGAGCGCGGCGTCGTCGTGTGCGGGCTGGTGTGGCGCTCCCATCTCGACCAGGCCGGCTTCTTCGCCTCGCAGAACCGTCACCTCGGGGAGCAGCTGGAGAAGCGGGGCGGCGAGGTCGTGCTCGACATGCGGGTGCGCGCCGGTGGATCGCACCACCAGAAGTTCGTCGTCGTGCGGCACCGTGACGACCCCGCTCGCGACGTGGCCTTCGTCGGCGGCATCGACCTCGCCTACAACCGGCGAGACGATGCCGACCACGGCGGTGACGAGCAGCCTCAGGTCATGGCTGACGAGTACGGCGCGCATCCGCCCTGGCACGACGTGCAGACCGAGATCCGCGGGCCGGCGGTCTACGACGTGGAGACGGTGTTCCGAGAGAGGTGGGAGGACCCGGCGCCCTCGACGAGGTCGCCGTGGCGCCGCGTGAGCGATCGGCTGCGCGGCCTGGACAACTCGCCCGAGAAGCTGCCCGAGCAGTGGCCGGCGCCGCCGCCGGCCGGTCACCACATCGTGCAGCTGCTGAGGACCTACCCCGACCTTCGGGGCGGCATGGACTACCCGTTCGCCAACGGCGGCGAGCGCAGCGTGGCGCGCGGGTACGCCAAGGCCGTGGCGCGCGCCGAGCGCCTCGTCTACGTCGAGGACCAGTACTTCTGGGGGCACGACGTGGCGAAGGTCTTCGAGGAGCCGCTGCGCACGCAGCCGGGCCTGCACCTGCTCGTCGTCATCCCGCTCTTCCCCGACCTTCAGGGTGTCAACCGGATGCCGCAGCTGCTGGGTCGTGAGCGCTCCCTGGCCCGGTTGGCGCAGATCGCCCCCGGCCGGGTGGCGGCCTACGGCCTGGAGAACCACGCGGGCGTGCCCGTCTACGTCCACGCCAAGGTCTGCGTGCTCGACGACACGTGGGCCAGCGTCGGCTCCGACAACTTCAGCCGTCGCTCGTGGACCCATGACTCCGAGCTCTCGGCCGTCGTGCTCGACGAGGCCTACGCCCGCGACCTGCGACTGACCCTCGCCGCCGAGCACCTCGACCGGCTCGATGAGGTGGCAGAGCACGGCCTCGAGACGACCATGCGCGACTGCCTCGATCCCGCCGGGATGATCGACGCCTACGCCTCGCACGCCTCGGCCCTCGAGGACTGGCACGCCGGCGGCCAGCAGGGGGCTCGGCCCCCGGGCCGTCTGCGCCGGCTGCCGATTCCCCGGCTCACGCCTCTGCAGCGAAAGTGGGCGGCGCCACTGCTCGAAATCGTCCACGACCCCGACGGCCGACCGCGGGCCTTGCGCAAGGCCGACCGCTACTGAACTCCGGTTCCGCCGGGCGGGCGTCGCTCAGGCGTGGCCGCTCAGCTGGCCCAAGCGGTCGGCGAGGGCGTCGACCATGGCGCTGGCGCGCTTGTCAGAGATCGGCGCCTTGCGGTCGCCGCCCTGGCTCGACACCGGGAGCACGTCGATCGAGAGCTTCGCGCCGCCGGCGAGGGTGCGCAGGGCGTCGACCTTGGCCGCGAACGGCGAGCCGCTGCCGGGCGAGTAGTAGCGCACGACGTCGTCGACATCGCCCGGGTAGAGGTCGGTCTTCGTCACCGCGATGATCAGCCAGATCGGCTTGTGGCGGCGCACGGCCATCGAGGCGATGAGGTGCGAGGTGATGGCCCAGTCGTCGAGCTCGGCGGCGAGCTGCTCCTCGCGGGTGGCGGTGGCGTCACCGGTGGTGCCGGCCGCGCGCCGCGGGGTGGCGTGGCCGTTGGCGACGACGTGGATCACGCCATCGACCGGCTCGTCGTGGAACACCTCGTCGAGGGCGCCGAGCCTTGTTGCCGCGTTGTCGCCGGGGACGACCAGGAAGCGGAACCCGTGCAGCTTGGAGCCGCGGCGGGTGCGCCGCTCCATCGTGGCCGAGCCGACCTCGCCCGCGAGCTCGTCGGCGGCGCGGCGGGTCAGGCGGTCGACGAGCTGGCTCTTGCCGACGCCGGTCATACCGGTGACAGCGACCATGGGGTAGCGGTCGCGCAGCAGCCGGGTGAGGCGCTCGGGCGCCGAGG
>JBDTVJ010000070.1:0-17590 GCA_040007275.1 Terracoccus sp. | reverse complement strand
GCCGGGTGCTGGCCGGGCCGATGGCCACCATGATGCTGGCCGACCTCGGGGCCAGAGTGATCAAGATCGAACGACCCGGCGTGGGTGACGAGACCCGGGGGTGGGGCCCGCCCTTCTCGGCGACCAGCTCGACCTACTTCGAGGCCGTCAACCGCAGCAAGGCGTCCATCGCCCTCGACCTCGCCGTACCCGACGACCTTGCCATCGCCCGCGGCATCGCCGCGCGGGCCGACGTCGTCATCGAGAACCTGCGGCCCGGCGTGATGGAGCGGCTCGGGCTGGGCTACGACGTCGTCTCGAAGGCGAACCCGCGGGTCGTCTACTGCTCGATCAGCGGCTTCGGGAGCGGCGCCGGGGCACCTCTGCCCGGTTACGACTTCGTGGTGCAGGCTGCGAGCGGCCTGATGAGCCTCACGGGTGAGGTCGACGGCGACCCGATGAAGGTGGGCGTGGCGCTCATCGACGTATTGACCGGCAAGGATGCCGTGATCGGCATCCTGGCCGCGTTGTCGGCGCGGGAACGCACCGGCCGCGGTGACCGCCTCGAGGTGAGCCTGCTGACGAGCGGCCTCGCCGGGCTGGTCAACCAGGCGCAGGCCTACCTCGAGACCGGGCGGGTACCCGCCCGCCTCGGCAACGACCACCCGAGCATCACGCCCTACGGTCTGCTGCCCACCGCCGATGGCCCCCTGGCGGTGGCCTGCGGGAACGACGGGCAGTTCGCGCGACTGGCCGACGCGGTCGGCCGCGGGGACCTGTCGAGCGACCCGCGTTTTGCCACCAATGCGAGCAGGGTCATCCACCGCGGCGAGCTCACGGAGGCGCTCGCCGAGGCGATGCGTGGTCACGACCGCGACCATTGGGCGCAGGTCCTCACTCGGGTCGGCGTGCCCGTGAGCCCGATCAACGATCTCGCCGCTGCGGTCGAGCTGGCTGAACGACTCGGGCTCGAGCCCACGGTGGAGGTGGGCGACGGGTCGACTCGGCAGGTGCGGCATCCGGTGAGCTTCTCGGCCTACACGACCGCGCCGCCCACCCCGCCTCCGGCGAACGACGCCGACCGCGAGGTGGTGCTCGCCTGGTTGGCCGGTCAGGAGCGCGGATGACCCCGGGGGAGTGAGCCGAGCTGTGGCAGAGTGGGCGACCTACCCGCTTGACCGAGGAAAGGGCCAGGATGCCGCGTCCGCTGATCCCCCCGATCGTCGCCGAGCAACCCGCCCTGACCGAGCTGCGGCACGAGGTGCGCGCCTTTCTCGCCGAGCAGATCGAGGCCGGGGCGTTCGTGCCCCACGTCGACACGTGGCTGACCCGGTGGGACCGCGACTTCACCCGCGAGCTCGGGCGACGCGGCTGGCTCGGCATGGTCGTGCCGCCGCAGTACGGCGGCCAGGGCCGCAGCTACCTGGAACGGTTCGTCGTCACCGAGGAGCTGCTCGTCGTGGGGGCGCCGGTCGCGGCCCACTGGATCGCCGAGCGCCAGATCGGGCCGTCGCTGCTGCGCTACGGCACCGAGGAGCAGAAGCAGGCGTTCCTGCCCGGCATCAGCCGCGGCGAGCTCGTGTTCGGCATCGGCATGAGTGAGCCCGACTCCGGCTCCGACCTCGCCAGCGTGCGCACCCGCGCCGAGCGCGTCGACGGCGGCTGGCGGCTCACCGGAACCAAGGTGTGGACGTCGGGTGCCCACGAGGCCGACGGCTTCTTCGCCCTCGCCCGATCGGCACCGCTCGACCCCGCCCACCGACACGACGGGCTCAGCCAGTTCATCGTCGACCTGCACGCTCCCGAGATCGAGATCCGCCCGATCATCTCGATGGGCGGCGACCACCACTTCAACGAGGTGCACCTCGGCGGTGTCGTCATCCCCGACGACCGGGTGCTGGGGCGCATCGGTGACGGCTGGTCACAGGTGACCTCCGAGCTGGGCGTCGAGCGCAGCGGCCCCGAGCGGTTCCTCTCGACCTTCCAGCTGCTCGCCGCTGCCGCCTCGGCCATGAACGAGGGCAGCCTGCCCCTCGACGCCGGTCTCGGTCGCCACGTCGCCCGGGTCGCCGCCTTGCACCAGATGTCGTTCGCCGTCTCCAGCGCTCTCGAGGAGCAGGCCGGGGCCGGGCCGGATGCGGGCAACCCCACGGCTGCCAGCGCGACCGTCGACGTCGACACCGCGGCGGCCGCGGTCAAGGTGCTCGGCACCACAGAGGAGGGCGACATCGCGGACTACGTCGACACCCTGACGGCCTCGGGGTGGCCCCGTGGTGAAGAGCTGTTCAGTCTGCTGGAGGCCGCCATCCTCCAGCGGCCCGGTTTCACCCTCCGCGGTGGCACCAACGAGATTCTGCGCGGCGTCATCGCCCGGGGCCTGGGGCTGCGCTGATGACCGACTCTCAGCGGCCGACCCCGGCCCCGACCTCTGGGCCCGCCCCGGCACCGGCGGGCCGGTCAGCCGGCGACAACCCTGGCACCGAGCTCGTCAGCCACCCCGTCGCCGACCCTGACCTCGTCGCGGTGCTCGTCGACCTGTTCGACGACTACCGGCTTCACCGGCCGGGCCCCAGCGTGAACCTCGCCCTCGACACCGGCCTCTGGGCCCGCCTCGACGACCTCGGGCTGACCCGCCTGAGTGCCTCGGAGGCCAGCGGCGGCAGCGGCGCCGGCTGGCTCGAAGCCGCCGCCCTGCTGGGCATCGCGGCGGGTGCCGCAGCCGCAGTTCCGGTGGCCGAGCACGACGTGCTCGCCGCCTGGCTGATCGAGTCGGCGGGCCTGCCCAACGACGGCCGGCTCCGCACCGTCTGCCGCCCCGACCCCTCCGGAGTGGCCATCAACGTCACCTGGGCGAGTCACGCGGCGTCCATCGTGGCCCTCTGGGAGGACAGCGACCAGTGGCGCGTCGCCGACGTGGCCACCGACCGCACCGAGATCACGATGGGCCGCAACCTTGCTGGGGAGCCCTGTGACACGGTCGTGTTCGACCTCGGCGACCTGGAACAAGGGGTCGTCGTCGACCACACCATCGGTGAGCAGTTCCACCTGCGCGGCGCCCTCGCGCGCTCGGCGCAGGTGGTCGGCGGGATGGACCGCGTGCTCGAGATCGTCGTCACCCACGTCACCGAGCGCACCCAGTTCGGCCGACCGATCGGACGCTTCCAGGCCGTCCAGCACCTGGTCGCCGACATCGCGATGGAGACCGCGCTCGCGCGTTCGGCCACCGACGCCGCCGTCGCCCGCGCGGCGGCATCCGACTGGACCGACCCCGGCATGCTCTTCGCCGTCGGGGTCGCGAAGTCGTGCGTCGGACACGCCGCCTCGGTGGTCGTGCGGGGCGCGCACCAGGTGCTCGGCGCCATCGGAACCACGCTTGAGCACGAGCTGCATCTGCTCACCAAGCCGATCCTGTGTCGCCGCAGCGAGTTCGGCTCGGTGCACGAGTGGGACGAGACCCTGGCCGAGCTGGCCAGCTCGGCCGGGCACGACCGGCTCTGGCCGCTCGTGCTCACCGGTCGCGCCGCGCCCAGCTCGGTCACCCGCCGGCCGAGCTGATCGGCCCGCCGATGACCCCGCCCGTGGACCGACCCGACCATCGACCCGTTCAGAGGGAGACCCAGGCATGACCGAGATCCGCTATGTCGTCACCGACGGCGTTGCCCTGATCACCCTTGACGCGCCCGAACGGCGCAACGCCCTCTCGGTGGAGATGTCGCGTGAGTTGATCGACGCCGCCCGCACGGCCGAGTCGGATGCCGCTGTCGGAGCCGTCGTCATCACGGGCGGCGCGCACTTCTGCGCCGGGGCGGTGCGCAGCGTGCTCGCCGAGACCGGCCGCGACCCGGTCGCCGACGAGGCCTACCGCAACCTCGAGACGGTCTACGCGGCCTTCACCACGATCGGTGGTATCGGCGTGCCGACCATCGCGGCCGTCCGCGGCGCGGCCGTCGGAGCCGGGCTCAACCTCGCCTTGGCCACCGATCTGCGCATCGTGAGCCGCACGGCCCGACTGCTCCCGGGCTTCGCGCAGATCGGCATCCATCCCGGCGGCGGACACTTCACCCTGCTGAACCGGGTTGCCGGGCGTGAGGCTGCGGCGGCGATGGGCCTCTTCGGCGAGGAGGTCGACGGCGAACGGGCCGTGGCGCTGGGGCTGGCGTGGGCGGCCCACGACGACACGGACGTCGAAGAGCGGGCTCTCGCCCTGGCCGGCCGGGTGGCGGCCGACCCGGCGCTCGCGCGGCGAACCGTGGCCAGTTTCCGTCGCGAGACGGCATCTGGTGGGGTGGCCTGGGATGTCGCGGTCGAGGTGGAACGCGCGCCGCAGATGTGGTCGTTGCGTCGCAAACACTCCGACTGAGTCTGCCTACAGCTGTGCCGCAGTGACCGGCTCGGCCGGTAGATGTAAGGATGAGGAGTTCGTAACCGATCGAAGGAGTTCTTGTGCTGGCGTCCTACCGACCTCTCTTCGAGGTGCCGGGGGCGCGCGTCTTCATCGCGGGGGGCATGATCGCCCGGTCGGCCGGGGCGATGTTCGGGGTGGCGACGGTGGCCATGGTGGCGGCCCGCCGGGATTCCTACGCCCTCGCCGGCGCGGTGATGGCGGTCGGAATGGTGGCGTTGGCCCTGTTCGCGCCCTTCCTCGGGCGTCTCGTCGACCGCTACGGTCAGCGACGCATCGCCATCCCGTTCTTCTTGTGGTCGGGGTTCTGGGCCGTCATGACGATCCTCACGTCGTGGCGCGGTTGGCCCACGTGGCTGCTCTTCATCACCTTCCCGTTGTGCGGCGCCATCCCCAACCTCGGCACGATGGCGCGGGCCCGGTGGTCGCACATCTTCGCGCACGATCCGCGCAGCCTGCACACGGCCATGTCGTTCGAGCAGGTGATGGAGGAGGTCACCTTTGTCATCGGCCCGGTGCTGGCCATCTGGCTCGCTACGACCCTCTTCCCCGAGGCAGGGTTCGTGTTCGCGGTGCTTTGTTACACCGTCGGCGTGCTCGTGTTCATCTCGGCGCGGTCGACCGAGCCGCCGATCGTGCCGCACCACGAACGCCCGACCGGTCACGCGCACCACGTGCCCGGCCTTGTGCCGCTCGCCGTCATCATGGTGATGACCGGGGCGATCTTCGGGGTCAACGAGGTCGTCACCCTTGCTGTGGCCGAGGATATGGGCCACCCCAATGCGGCCGGACCGGTGCTGGCGCTGTACGCGGTCGGCTCCGCCATCTCAGGGCTCGTGTTCGGCACCATGTCGCACGGGCGCAACCTGCTGAAGCTGCTGCTGGCCGGCACGCTCGGAATGGCCGTGCTCGAGGCACCGGTGCTCTTCGCCGGCAACCTGTGGATGCTCGCCCTGCTGATGCTCTTCGCCGGCATGGCCACGGCGCCCACCCTGATCACGGTGATGAACCTCATCGAGCGCATCGTGCCCAAGGCCCAGCTCAATGAGGGCATGACCATCGTGCTCACGGGTCTGATCATCGGGATCGCGGGCGGGTCGGCCATCTCCGGGGTGGTCGTCGACCACATCGGCCCCCGCTACGGCTACGCCGTGGCTATTCTGGCCGGCGCGTTCGCCTTCGTGATGGCTCTGGGCACTCACTCGTTCCTGACGAGGCGAGACCTGGCCCACCTGCGCTGACCGGTGCACTGATATCGCCCCACCCACGAAACCGCCCTGCCCACAACCGAACGGGCCACTCGGCCGGCCCTGTGCGGTTGGCACCCGTGGACCGCAAGAGGTGCCAACCGCACAGAGGACTGTGCGGTTGGCACCTCTAGGGGTTACCGGGTGCCGAACGCACAACAGGACCTTGACCACTCGACCTCAGAGCCCGCTGGCGCCGTCAGCTTTGTCGGGCGAGCTGGCGCTTGGAGGGTGCGCGGTGGCGACCCGGCGCGAGCTTGACCGGGCTGTCGGGCTCGTCGGTGACGTCACGGGGTGCATCGTGCGTGACCTCGCCCTCAGGTTTGGCTTCGGCCTGCTTCTCTCCCGGCTTGGGACCCAGGTCGACGTGGGGCAGGAACCACGACACGATGAACGCCGCCAACAGGATGAAGGTCGCCGTGAGGAAGACCGACTGCATGGCCGAGGAGAACCCTTCGAGGTAGGGGTGAGCCAACCTGGGGTCGATGCGCTGCACGAAGGAGGAGTCACTGAGCCCACCACTGAAGCCGCCACCACCCTGGATGCCCTTGATGAACTGGGCGTTCGAGGCGGGGTCTCCCTGCGGGCTTTGTAGGGCGGCCTGGAACTGCGGCGTTCGGACCGCCGCGGTGTAGGCGGCGGGGATGTTCTCGGCCGCCTTGGAGAACAGGATCGACAAGAAGACGGCCGTGCCGAGGGTGCCACCGATCTGGCGGGTGAACGTCGCCGACGAGGTGGCGACGCCGATGTCACGCCGGCTCACCGCGTTCTGCACCGCCAGGGTGAGCGGCTGGAAGTTGAAGCCGAGGCCGACGCCGAAGAAGACCATGATGATCATCGTCTTCCAGGTGGGGGTGTCGGCCCCGATGAGGTGGAAGAAGAACATCGAGGCGGCCAGCAGCCCGGAGCCGATGATCGGGAAGTGCCGGTAGGTGCCCGTGCGCGAGATGAGCTGGCCGGAGAGGATCGAGCCGAACATGATGCCGAGGGTCAGCGGCAGCAGCAGCAGGCCGGCCTCGGTCGGGCTGGCGCCTTTGACGATCTGCAGGTAGAGCGGCAAGGAGGCCAGGCCACCGAACATGCCCATGCCGATGAAGACCGAGACGATCGAGGCCACGGCGATGGTGCGGATCTTGAACAGTCGCAGGGGGATGAGCGCCTCTTCGCCCATGGCCCGCTCGACGAGGAAGAAGGCGATGACGCCGGCGATGCCGACGCCGAAGCACAGCAGCGACTTGGTGGAGGCCCAACCCCACTCACGGCCCTGTTCGGCGACGATGAGCAAGGGTACGAGTGCGACGGTGAGCGCGGTGGCGCCCCAGTAGTCGACGCGGTGGTTGCGGCGGGTGTGCTTCAGGTGCAGGGTGCGGGTGACGACGAAGAGGGCCGCGATGGCGATCGGGACGTTGACCAGGAAGACCCAACGCCAGCCGGTGACGCCGAAGATCGTGGCCTGGCCGGCGAAGAAGCCGCCGATGACCGGGCCCAGCACGCTCGAGGTGCCGAACACCGCGAGGAAGTAGCCCTGGTACTTGGCGCGTTCGCGGGGGGCCACGATGTCGCCGATGATCGCCAGCGCGAGGGCGAAGAGGCCACCGGCGCCGAGGCCCTGGATGGCCCGGTAGGCAGCGAGCGAACCGATCGAGGTCGCGAGGGTGCAGAGCATCGATCCGACGGTGAAAATCGAGATGGCGAGCAGGAAGAACTGCTTGCGTCCGTAGATGTCGGACAGCTTGCCGTAGAGCGGGGTGACGATCGTGCTCGTGATGAGGTAGGCCGTCGTCACCCAGGCCTGGGCCGAGAGACCACCGAGGTCGTCGGCGATGGTGCGGATCGAGGAGGCCACGATGGTCTGGTCGAGCGCAGCCAGGAACATGCCCATCATCAGCCCGGTGAGGATGGTGATGATCTGCTTGTGGCTGAGGTCAGGCAGCTCGTCCTGGGCCAGGGTCGGTTGGGCCGTGGATTCGGCCATGTCAGTGCTCCTTGTCGGAAATTCGGTCGGACGCCGGGAAGATCGTGGGCGCTGCCGCGCCACGGTCTCGGAGGTTCTGGTCGAGTGAGTCGCCCAGGTGCTGCAGGCGGTCGGTGAAGATGTCGGTCTCCTCGGCCTGCCAGTCGGCAAGCAGCTCTCGGAACCACTCGCCGCGCACCAGCTGCACCTGCTCGAGCGACTGCCGCCCGGCTTCGGTGAGAGAGACAAGGGTGGCCCGACCATCGGCGGGGTCGGGTTGTTTGTCGAGTAGGCCGTGGGCGAAGAGCCCGCTGACCTGACGGCTCACGGTCGAGACGTCACTGTGCAGCGTCGTTGCCACGTCGGAGATGCCGACCGGGCCCATGGTGTGCACGGCGAACATCACCGGGTAGGCGGTGGACTCCATGCCGGGGTGCACCTTCGGTGCGATCGAGCGCGCGGCCAGCAGGAGTTTCTGGACACGGATGAGCGCATGAAAGAGGTCGTTCGCCTGGTTGGTGCTGACCTGCACGCTCCTGCCTTCCCATTGTGTTTGTTTGCAGCAAGCAAGTATTAACGCAGGTAGTTGAAACCGTCAACATGACTCTTTCGAAACGAAAAGAGTGGGCAGATCCCCCGGGTGGCCGATCGGTGACCGGGATCGCGCCCGCGTGCGAGGATTGATCCACCGTGCCGGGTCGGGGGGCTCGCCGGAATCCTCGCCACGACCACACGATCACGACTACGACGCCACCAGGAGGGTCCATGTCACCCGACATCCCCGAGGACAGCTCGATCAACGAGGTGTTCCGGCAGCTCTCGCACCTCATCTACGCGGGCGCTGACGCCACCTCGATCCACGAGGCCTTGGTCACCGCCTCGAAGCGTCTGGTCGATGGCTGCGACCGTGCATCACTGCTGCTGCGCGAACGTGACCGGTACCGCACCAGCGCCAGCACCGACGACACCGCTCGTCGGATCGACCAGATCGAGCTCGAGATCGGCGAAGGGCCGTGCGTCGACGCCATCCTCGACGAGGCCTACCAGCACGACCCTGACCTCACCGACAGCGTCTCGCCCTGGCCGACGTTCACGGCGCGCATCATCGTCGAGACGCCGGTTCGATCGGCGATCGGTTACCGGCTCTACCTCGACGGAGACAAGGTGGGTGCCCTCAACCTCTTCTCCGACACCCCTGGCGGCCTCAATGCGGCCTCGGCCGACACCGGCGCCGTCTTGGCCTCCTTCGCCTCGGTGGCGCTGATGGCACTGCGGGCTCGTGAACAGGCCAGCACCCTGCGTGAAGGCCTGCAGAGCAACCGCGAGATCGGCAAGGCCGTCGGACTCCTGATGGCGACCCATCGGGTCAGCGCCGACCAGGCCTTCGCGCTCCTACGAACCACCTCGCAGGAGCTCAACATCAAACTCGCCCAGGTGGCGGCTCAGGTCGTGCTCGGTCAGGAGACGCAGCTGACGGCCGCGCGCCCTACCGTGCCCAACCCGGCGCAGCGGTAACGGAACACAGCGACCCGGCATCCATCCGTGGGAAGGGGGATGCCGGGCGCTCGCCTCTCGCCGACAAACGGCGGGAGGCGAGCCCGATTCGGGCACCGCTGCGGCTCAGGCGGTGACGCCGGCCGAGTCGAGCTGGCGGCGCAGCTCGTCGAGCACTCGCCGGAGCAGCCGGCTGACCTGCATGGCGCTGAGGCCCATCGACGACGCGATCTCGGCCTGGGTGAGGTCGGCGTCGAAACGCAGCTTGACCAGCTGCTGGTCGCGAGCGGGCAGTCGTCGGATCGCCGTGCGTACGAGGATGCCGTCGTCGAGGGCGGGATCTGAGCTGGTGTCGACCCGGGCATCGACCAGGTCGAGCACGGGTCGGCCGCCCTCGGAGGTGGTGGCGTCGAGGGATGCCGGCCGAAGGTTGGCGGCCGCCACCTGCGCCTCGCGGATGCGCTCAGGCGTGAGGGCGAGCTCGTGGGCGAGCTCGTCGGCGTTGGGCTCGTGCCCGATCTCCTGCTCGAGCCGGTCTCGGGTCTGCGACACGAGCTGACGCCGCTCTTGCAGCTCGCGCGGCGGTCGCACGAGCCAGCCGTGATCGCGAAAGTGGCGGCGAATCTCGCCGGTGATCGTGGGGGTGGCGTAGGCGCCGAACTCGGTGTCCTTGGACAGGTCGAAACGTTGGAGCGCCTTGAGCAGTGCGAGAAAGGCGACCTGCTCGAGGTCATCACGGTCCAGGCCCCGACCTGCGTACCGATGGGCGAGTGAGCGCGCGAGCGGCATGTGCTGAACCGTCACGAGCTCGAGCGCGTCGTCCCGCTCGGTCTCGTCGGTGGATGTGCGGATGATCTCGATGAGCTCTCGAGTACGGTAGTCAGATCGCTGGGGATGGGCGAGGGCAGACATGAAGCCTCCGGGTCGTAGAACAACGACGTCCGGCAGTGGCTTTACCGATGGTGATGACGGTATGTCTTCCGCAGAACTTGCGCAAGGTCATCCCGCCGACATCCGGAGCAGGTGACTACTGTTCAGTAGCCAGCAGCTGGGTCAGGACGAGAGACTCCAGCACGCGCTGGGCCACGGCTTCGTCTCCGATGACGCTGAAGTGGATCTCATCGACCGACCGACGCCCGGCCGCACGACGGGTGAGGGCTTCGGTCGTCAGCTGGATGCTCGTCATGTCGAGCGACTCCTGGCCCTCGGGCCGGTCGGTGCCGCTGAAGAGCAGCACGCCGAACGGTCGGCCGTCATCGCCGACGCGCACGCGCACGCCTTCACGGGCCACCACCGGCCCGGTGACGTCGAACACCACGTCGTGCCCCGCGCCCACCTCAGCCGTGCGAGCGATACTGCGGGGCAAGGATCTTAAGATCTCGGCGGTCGTCATGGCCGCGCCTGCGCTGTCGAGGTCGCCGGGGCTGTTGAGGGCTTGTCGAAGGTCTTGTTCGCGCGTCCAGGCATCGATGGTGCGCAGCAGCAGCTGCTGCCCGAAGGTGGTGTCTGGCCCGAACGGCCCACCGATGACCGAGTCGAGCTCGAGGTCGGACCGTCGCAGCGCTTCCATCCGCTCAGGGTGGAAGGCGGCCAGCTCCTGCAGCACCATCTTGCCGGTCTGCTTCGACCGGCTCTCGACGTCGGCCTCCACGGTACGGGTGAACGTTCCGTAGGGCACAGCGCCGCCGTCGCTCGCGGCGAGCTGTCGCGGGATGCTGGCCAAGGCCTTCTCGGAGGCCACCACATGAGCGAGCTGTTGCTTGACCGACAACCCCCCGAACTCGGTCGGGAGGTCGAACTCCTGCTCACGGCAGGCCCAGCCGAGGTCGATGATGGCCTGGACGGTCTGCTCGAGGGCATCGAGCATCCCGTTGCGGTCATCTGGTGCGGCCGGGTGCATAGGCATGGGCACAGACTACTTACCCTTGAGGTATGCCAACCCAGCAGCGAGCCGACCCGGTGCGACGTCGGCCACGGCTCGCAGTTGAGATCGTGCCGATCGTGGTGTTCGTCGGGCTGGTCGCGACCGTCCTGGCGGCAACCTTCTCGGGGGCGGCGGCGCCGCCTCCGGAGGGGCTCACGGATGCCGGTCCCGTCGTGCGCTGGACCCTGCCGCTCGTGCGCGTCCTGCACGACGTCAGCGCCTCGCTGACCCTGGGCGCCCTGCTCTTCGGCGGGATGATCGTGCCCTCGGCCAAAGGCAAGGTAAGCATCGATGACCCGCGTGTCGCGCACGCGTTCCGGGTCGCGACGGCCGCCGGTTTCGTCTGGGCTTTCGCTGGTGCCGTCGGGGTCGTCTTCGGCTTCGCGGATGCCGCCGGGCTGAGCCTGGCCGACCCGGCCTTCCTGAGTTCCCTGATGAGCTCGGTCTGGTCGATCGAGACCTTCCGGGTTGGCCTGATCAGCGCCGCCGCCGGCTTCATCGTGGCCTCGGGGTCGTCGCTCGCGCGGTCGCGCTGGGCTGCGGTGGCGCTGGGGGCCGTCGCCCTGTTCGGCATTCTCGTGCTCGGGCTCGCCGGTCACGCGGGCGGGTCGGCCGACCACGAGACCGCGGTCAATGCTCTCGGGGCCCACCTGCTGAGCGCCGGGGTCTGGGTGGGCGGTCTTCTCGCCCTCATCGTGCTCAGGCCGACGTTCGGCTCCTCGCTCGGTGTGGTGGTCCGGCGCTATTCCACTCTCGCGCTCTGGTGCTGGGTGACCCTGGGGGTCTCCGGCGTCATGGCGGCCACGACTCGGCTCGGCAGCTGGCAAGACCTCACCACGGCCTACGGCGTCCTGATCCTCGTCAAGGTCGCAGCCTTCCTCCTGCTCGGGGTGGCCGGGTGGTGGCATAGACATTCGAGCATCGCCGCTCTCTCGTCGTCATCGACGGCTTTGGTGCCGGCGTCGACGAAGGTGCTGACCGGCATCCGCAGCCGTCCGTTCGTTCGTCTCGCCATCGGTGAGACGCTGCTCATGGGGTTGACGTTCGGGGTAGCCACGGCGCTGGCCCGCAGCGCGCCCCCGGTTCCCGAGATCACGCCCAACCCGTCGATCGCCCTGGCCCTCACCGGGTTCCCGGCCCCACCTGCGCCCACCGTGATGTCGTGGCTGACGGCCTGGCGGATCGAGTGGTTGTTCCTGGCCACCGGGCTGCTCGCGATCGGGCTCTACCTCTACGGAGTGGTGCGGCTGCACCGGCGCGGCGATGCGTGGCCGGTGTCACGCACCATCAACTGGGTGATCGGCTGGCTGCTGTTCCTCTGGGTCACCAACGGGGTGCTCAGCATCTACGGCCGGGTCGCCTTCTCGTGGCACATGACCCTGCACATGACCGAGGCCATGGTCATGCCGATCTTCCTTGTGCTGGGGGCGCCGATCACCCTGGCCCTGCGCGCGATTCCCGTCCGCACCGACGGCACCATCGGGTGGCGCGAGATCGTGCTTCGGGTCGTCCACTCGAAGCTGTTCCTCGTCGTCGGCAACCCGATCTTCGCGGGAGGCTTCTTCTTCTTCAGCCTCATCGCCTTCTACTGGACCGGGCTGTTCGAGATCGCCCTGCGCACCCACACCGGGCACCTGCTGATGACGGCGCACTTCGTGCTGGTCGGCTACATGTTCGCCTGGGTGCTCATCGGCATCGACCCCGGCCCGAGACGCTGGCGGCCCGCGCTGCGGCTCATCGTGTTGTTCGCGACGATCGGGTTCCACGCCTTCTTCGGGGTCTCGATCATCAGCGGCACGACGGTGCTCGCGCCGGGGTTCTTCGAGACCATCTCGCTGCCCTGGGTGCCTGACCCCCTCGCCGACCAGCGCAACGGCGGCGCCGTTGCCTGGGCCATCGGGGAGCTTCCCGCGCTCGTGCTGGCCCTCGTCGTCGCGGCGCAGTGGTACAAGAGCGACAGCAGGGAGGCCGACCGCTCCGACCGTCGCGCCGACCGTGACGGTGACGCCGAGCTGACGGCCTACAACGAGCGGCTGGCGAACCTGGCCACGCACGACACCCAATCCAAGCGCTGACGCACCGGGCCGCTGGGCAGCCAGCCGTGGTCCGATTCATGCGGTCGGATGCCGGGCGCCTGGTGTTTGCGTCGGCCGTGGTCCGATTCGTGCGGTCGCCCGGCTCGCAGAGCCAGCGGCATCCAGCCGTGGTCCGACTCGTGCGGTCAGATGCCGTGCGTGAGCCGTTGAAGCCAGCCGTGGTCCGGTTGGTGCGGTTACGAGGGCGACGATCAGGGCAGACGGCAGTCGACGGCCACGATCGGCTGGATGCCTCCCTGCCAGCTCGACCCCCCGACGGCCACCGGTACGGTGGCGAACCGGAAGGTCACCACGGCCCCGGCGGGGGCCAGACAGCCGGGCCAGCCCTGGCTGTGGCGGGCGCCGAACCGGTCGATCCAGAGCGGCACCTGCCCGGTCGCCCCGATGTCGGCTCCGTCGACCATCAACGACACCCCGTCGTCACCCACGGTGCCCGTGCCGCTCTGCCAGTCGAGCGAGGCGCCGGGCGGCCCGCCGAACCGCGACAGCAAGGTGATCATGACCAGCAGCACAAAGGTGCTGGTCACGGCGCCGACCCAGAGCGCACCGCCGACACTGAGGTCGTCAACCCGGTGGGCGAGGCCTCGAGAGCGCGATGACGGCTCCATGTCCTGACGATAGACCCGCAGCTTCGTTGGTGGCAGAGGCCGGTCGTGTGAGAGTTGCCTCATGAAGGTCTCTGTGATCCAGCTCGGCTACGACGACCGTGAGACGGTCGAGGCACGAACGGCTCGGGTGGTCTCTCTCGTGGAGGCACAGGCCGGGTACGACCTCGTCGTGCTTCCTGAGCTGTGGCCGGCGGGCGGGTTCGACTATCGCCGATGGGACGAACGGGCCGAGCCCGTCGACGGGCCGGTCGCCACGGCGCTCTCCGCGGCGGCGGCCAGGGCGGGGGTCACCCTGCACGGCGGGTCGATCATCGAGCGAGCCGACACCTTCGAACCGGGCGGCCGAGGCCTCTGGAACACCAGTGTCGTCTTCGGCCCGGACGGTGCGCTGCTCGCCACCTACCGCAAGATCCACCGCTTCGGCTTCGGCGAGGGCGAGCCGACCCTGCTGGAAGCCGGTGAAGACCTCGTGGTGGTCGACGTGCCCGTGGCCGGAGGCAAAGCCGTGAGGGTCGGGCTCTCGACCTGCTACGACCTGCGCTTTCCCGAGCTCTATCGCCGACTTCTCGACGCGGGGGCCGAGGTCTTCATCGTTCCGGCGGCGTGGCCGATGCCCCGGGTTGCCCACTGGACCCTGCTGGGGCAGGCGCGAGCCGTCGAGAACCAGTGTGTCGTGGTGGCCTGCAACACGGCCGGAACGCACGCCGGTCACGAGATGGGTGGGCACTCGCAGGTAGTCGATGCCACCGGAAAGGTTCTGGCGTCGGCCGGTGCTGACGAGCAGGTGATCAGTACCGATATCGACATCGCGGCCGTCGCTGCCTGGCGCCGCGACTTTCCGGTGCTGCCCGACCGCCGACTGCGATGACGACGACGCGTGGTCAGAGTCCCAGGGAGAGTGGCGGAGAGCGCGTCAGCACGAGTGACCTGCGGTCGCGGGTGCGCGTACGGGCGCCGGAGCTGGTCGGGCGCGGCTGGCTGGGGACGGGTGGGCAGGCCCTGTCTCTCGAGGGCCTTCGAGGGCGTGTGGTCGTGCTCGACTTCTGGACCTTCTGCTGTGTCAACTGCCTCCACGCCCTCGAGGAGCTGCGGGCGGTGGAGGCGCTCTTTCCCGACGTGCTGACGATCATCGGGGTGCACTCGCCGAAGTTCGAGCACGAGGCCGACCCGGATGCTGTCGTTGCCGCCGTCGAGCGCCATGGCGTGAACCACCCGGTGCTCGATGACCCCGAGCTGGTCACGTGGCGGGCCTACACCGCCCGGGCCTGGCCCACCCTCGTCGTCATCGACCCTGAGGGCTACATCGTCGCCTCGATGTCAGGGGAGGGTCACGGCCCGGGCCTGGCCGCCCTCGTCGACGAGCTCGTGCGCGAACATCGCGAGAAGGGAACGCTCCAACCGGGCGACGGCCCCTACGTCCCCCCTCCGGCGGCCGAGACCAAACTCCGGTTCCCGGGGAAGGTAGCCGCGCTCGATGACGGAACCTTCGTCGTGTCCGACACCGCGAACCATCAGGTCGTGCACCTCGACAGCGACCTCGAGACCGAGCTCGCGCGCTGGGGCGGCAACGGTGAGCTGGGCGAGCCTCAGGGCGTGCTGCTGGCGCCGCCGGTCGTGCGCGACCTGGGCGCCGACCTGCTCGTCGCCGACTCGGTCAACCATCAGCTCAAGGGAATCCGGTTCTCCGACGGGTTGATCCGCGTGCTGGCCGGAACGGGCGAGCAGCTGCGGCAACGCGGGGGCAGCGGTCCGGCGCTCGAGCAGCCGCTGTCGACACCGTGGGACCTGGCCTGGTTCGACGGTCGGGTCGTGATCGCGATGGCCGGCACGCACCAACTGTGGCAGTGGCTACCGGGTGACTCCGTCAGCACCGGCACGGTCGGCGTGCTCGGCGGCACGACGAACGAGGGCCTGCGCGACGGACCCGCGGAGGCTGCCTGGTTCGCGCAGCCGTCCGGGCTCGCCGTCTCGGGCGACGGGCTGCGCCTGTGGGTGGCCGACTCCGAGACGTCAGCTCTTCGTTGCGTCAGGCGCGCCGGTGACGACCTGCTGGTAGAGACCCACATCGGCACCGGGCTGTTCGACTTCGGCCACCGTGACGGCCCTGCCGACGAGGCGCTGCTTCAGCACCCGCTCGGAGTGACCGAGCTACCCGACGGTTCGGTAGCAGTGAGCGACACCTACAACGGGGCCATCCGTCGCTATGACCCGGTCAACAGAGTGGTCACGACGCTTGCCCAGGGTCTGGCCGAACCGAGTGACGCGGTCGTCGAGGTCGACGACGAGACGGGCGAGACGCGCCTGGTGGTCGTTGAGTCCGCCGCCCACCGCCTCACCCGGGTGGCCCTTCCCGACGACGCCCAGCACGTCGACGGCCTGGCTCAGCGCACTCAACGCCCGGCCACTCGTCTGCCCTCCGGGCCGATCGAGCTCGTGGTGGCCTTCACCCCGCCGCCGGGTCAGAAGCTCGACGACCGCTGGGGTGACCCGACGATGCTCCAGGTCTCGGCCACCCCGGAACACCTGGTCAGTGACGGTGACGGCCGGGCCCGAGGGCTCCGGCGCACCCTCACGCTTGCGAGCGGCATCCCCACGGTGGGGGATGGGCCCACCGGCACGTTGCACGTGTCGGTGCAGGCCGCGGCCTGTGACGGCGACCCAGTCACCGGCGAGGTGCCCGAGCACGCCGCCTGCCACCTGTTCCAACAGGACTGGGGCATCCCCGTCATCATCGACGACAGGGCCGAGCCCCGGCTCGTGCTCGACCTGCGCGGAACCTGACGAGAGGCGCACCATGAACGAACACCCCCACCACACTCGCTTCTCTGTGCGCACGCCGTTCAGCCTGCTGCTCGGCGTGCTGTCTGCGCTGCTGCTGCCCGTCGCACTGGTGCTCGCCTGGGTGTCGGTGGTGGGTTCCCGCACCGAGACGTTCGTCGACACGGTCAGCCCGGTCGTCAAGACGGCCAGTGTGCAGCAGGCTCTGGCTGCCACGGTCACGAACGCCGCGCTGGGCCGGCTCGCGCTGCCCGAACAGGTGCGGGCCGTGGCAACCGGCCCGGTTCGCGAGGTCGTCACCACCGTTCTTCAGAGTGAGGAGTTCATTCGGGACTGGTCGGCCGCGGTCACCAGCGCCCACCAGCAGTTCGCGTCGACGATGGCGCAGCCCGCCGGCTCGACCCCGGAGGGGCTGGTGCTCCGCGTGACGGTGCCTCTTGACCCCTTGAAGACCCGGCTCACCGGTCTCGGCATCACCGTGGCCGACAACGTGGCACCCACAGTGAGCGTTCCCGTGCTGTCGAGTGCCCAGCTCGAACGTGTCCGGCCCGCCTACAGTTTCGCTGACCGGTTCGGCATCTGGGCCCCGTTCGCCGCCGTCGGCCTCGGCGTTCTGGCGGTGGCAGTGGCGTTGCTGCGGCTTCGCGCGACGGGGTGGCTGCTGCTCGGTTGGGGGCTCGGGCTGGCGTTGCTCGCGGCCACGCTCTCGCTGGCCCGGCCGCTTGCGGTGAATGCCGTCGTGAAGGCCGTCGGCAGCCGGTCGGCCCCGACGGAATCCGTGCGGGCCGTGGCGAATGCCGCCTACGACGCCGCCGCGGCGGGGATCGGTCAGTGGGTGTTGATCGCGGGTATCGGCGTCGTCGTGGGACTGGTGGCTGTGCTCGTGACGCGAGGCGTGTCCCGCCGGAGCCACCAGACGGCGCACTGAAGCCCGGCGCAGACCCGACCCTCGTCGCCGACTTGAACACTCGAGCACTCGAGCACCCGAGCACTCGAGCACCCGAGCACCCGAGCACCCGAGCACCCGAGCACCCGAGCACCCGAGCACCCGAGCACTCGAACACTCGAACACTCGAACACTCGAACACTCGAACACTCGAACACTCGA
>JBDTVJ010000069.1:0-17602 GCA_040007275.1 Terracoccus sp. | reverse complement strand
CCTGCATCGTCGCCTCCTTCGTGTCGGCGTCGAGCCGTCCGTGCAGCACCTCGAGCCGCACGCCTTCGAGGGCCGGGTTAGCCTGCAGCTCATGCAGCTGGGCGTAGACCCCGGTCAGCTCCCGCGGTGGCGCGAGCGCGTCGTCGAGGCCGTCGCCGGGCTCGCCCCACTCGAGCTCCCAGTCGCCGGCCTCCTCGTCGGAGGAGTCGCCGCCCTTCGCGGTCCCTGACGTCGTGGGCATCGTGGACGTCGTGGGCGTCGTTGCCGTCTCGGTGGTAACGGCCGTGGTAGTCGTTGTGGCCGACGTCGTGGTGGCTTCTGGGGGCTCGCCGATGCGCGGACAGACCACGTAGGCTTGGTGCCCCTTCGCGACCTCCTCGGCGACGCGCCGCCAGGTGCGCTCGACCCAGCCGGGCTTCTCGGCGTCGACCACGTGGGTGGTGATGGGTGAACGTCCGCGCGGCAGCTCGCGCAGAGTGGAGATCTCCATGTCGCCGAACACGGTCATGGCCACCGTTCGGGGAATCGGTGTCGCCGTCATCACCAGCACGTGCGGAGGGCGAAGCGCTTTCTCTCGCAGCGCGTCTCGCTGCTCGACGCCGAACCGGTGCTGCTCGTCGACGACGACGAGCGCGAGGTCGGCGAACTGCACGTGCTTCTGGATGAGGGCATGGGTGCCGATCACGATGCCGGCCTCGCCGGAGGCCGCGGCCAGCAGCGACCGCTTGCGGGTCGCTGCGCTCTGGCTGCCGGTGAGCAGGGCCACCGTGGTGCCGATCTCGGCTCCCCCGAGCCGGCCCCCTTGGGCGAGGTCACCGAGCATCCCGGTGATCGACCGGAGGTGCTGGCTGGCCAGCACCTCCGTCGGCGCCAGTAGCGCCGCCTGCCCGCCCGCATCGACCGCAGCCAGCATGGCCCGCACCGCGACGATGGTCTTGCCCGAGCCGACCTCGCCCTGCAGCAGCCGGTTCATGGGACGGTCTCTGGCCAGGTCGCTGATCAGCTCGTCACCGACGGCGACCTGCCCCGCGGTCAGCTCGAACGGCAGTCGTGCGTCGAACGCCGAGAGCAGTCCACCGGGTCGCGGCAGCCGCGGGGTCGCGAGCTGGCCCTCGGCCGCTCTGCGGCGCTGGGCGAGGATGGTCTGCAGCACGAAGGCCTCGTCGAACTTCAGCCGGCGCATCCCACGCTGCGGGTCGTCGGTCAGACCCGGTCGGTGCACGAGCTCGAGCGCCTCGCGGCGAGAGAGCAGCCCGCGGGCGGTCCTGATGCCTTCCGGCAACGGCTCACGCACCCGGTCGACCGTGTCGAGGGCGTAGTCGACCATCCGGCGGATGTGGAAGGAGTAGATCTTGCCGGTGGCCGAGTAGACCGGGATGAGGTGGCTCTCGTAGTACCGGGCGGCGGCGGCCGCCTGCTCGTCGTCAGCCGCAAGCTCGTAGTCGGGGTGGGTCAGCTGCAACCGGTTGCCGTAGGTGCCGACCGTGCCGGCGAACACGCCCCGGGCACCGGGTACCAGCTTGGCGGAATGGCCGTAGGCGCTGAAGAAGGTGAGGTCGAGCTGGTGGCCACGCTCGTCGGCGAGCACGACCGTCAGCATCTTGCCCTTGCGGCCACGCATCGGTCGGGTCGTGGCCGTGGCCACCTCTGCCACGACCATGACGTCGTCGCCGGGGCGCAGCGCCGACAGGTCGGTGCTCTGCCCGGGGGGCAGGTACCGGCGCGGGGCGAACTCGAGCAGGTCGCTCACCGTCTGGAGCCCCTTGGTGCGAGCCAGCGCAGCGGCATCCGCCTTCTTGACGAACTTGCTGAGCAGCGAGTCCTCGGTGAGCGCGACCACGGTGTCACTCGACCCCGAGCAGCAGGCTGTAGACCGGCTGCCCACCGTCGATCAGCGAGACGTCCAGCCCGAGGTGGGCCGCTCGCGCCTCGCGGCTGACGGCCTCGGCGAGCTGGTCGGTGGCCCCGGTGCCGCTGATCACCGTCAACAGCTCGCCACCGCTCGAGATCAGCCGGCCCACCACGAGGCCGGCGACCTGCTGAAGGTCGTGGCCGACCACCACGATGTCACCGTCGATGATCCCGAGCACGTCACCTGGCTCACACGGGCCGACGCTCGTCAGCGCCGAGCGCGTGGCGGTCGTGACGGCGCCGTGACGGGTGGCCGCGGACGCCGACTGCATGGCCAGCACGTTGGCGGCTGCCGAGTCGTCCTCTTCGAACACCGCGAGCGCGGCGACGCTCTGCACCGCGGCCCGGGCGCGCACGACGTGGGCTTCGATGCCCTCGTCGGAGGCCGCCCTGACCGCGGCGCGCGCTGCGAGCTCGGTGTCACCGTCGCTCGGCAGAACGACCACTCCGGCCGCCCCGGCCGCGTGCTGGGCCCGGATCGCCTCGATGATCTGGCCGGTGGAGGCTCGGCGCGAAGGCGCAGACGTGACCACCAGAGCGCCGACCTCGCGAAAGAGCCCGATGAGGCCGTCGCCAGCAACGCAGGCCACGATGGCCGACCGGGAGGGCCGGGACCCGGGCCCGGGTGGCTGCGCGCGTAAGGCGCTGTCGTCGTGGCGACCGGCATCGTGGCCGACGTCGTGGGGGCCGAAATGGTCGAGACCGGTGATGCGCACCCGGTGCGGCCGGCCGGCGACGATGCCGGCCTCGACCGCGGCGCCCGCGTCGTCGACGTGAGCGTGAATGTTCCACTCCCCGTCTCCCCCGACCACGAGCACCGAGTCGCCCAGCTCCACGAGCCGGCCTCGCAGCGCCTCGACCCGCTCGTCGCTCGAGTCGGCCAGGAGGTACATCACCTCGTAGCGCGGCCCAGCGCCACCGGTCTCGGGTTCGCCGTTGCCGCCGTCACCGAGGCCGGTGGGCTGGACGTGGGGATGCCATCTGTCGGTCGGGGCCCCGCGTTCGTAGCCACGGAGCCGGTCGGTTCGCTGCCCCCAGCGCTGCGCCCAGCGCTCCCCCCAGCGTTCGGAGGCGCTGATGCCCTCGTCTCCGGCGCAGACGCGCTCGAGGCACTCGAGCAGCACGACGTAGCCGGCGCCGCCGGCATCGACGACCCCGGCGTCGGCCAGCACCTTCAGCTGTAGGGGCGTGCGCTCCAGTGCCTCGGCTCCGGCCGCGAAGGCCGCGGCCGCGACCGCGTGCAGCCCCCGCGAAGCCGCGGCGACGGCGGCCGTTGCCGCCGCTCGAGAGACCGACAAGATGGTGCCGTCCTTAGGATCGGTGACCGCCTTCCACGCCATCTCATCGGCTCGCTGCAACCCGAGAGCGAGGGTGGCCGCGTCGATCTCGAGGTGACCACGTCCAGCGTCGGCGATGCCCCGCGCCAGCTGGCTGAGGATGACACCGGAGTTGCCCCGCGCAGCCCACAGCAGCGCTGAGGCGAAGCTGACGAGCAGGTCGCCCGCCCCCGGCTCGACACCATCGGCACCCGGCGTCAGACCGGGCGCCAGGCTCTGGTTGCGGTCGAGCGCTCCGTCGAAGGTGAGGAACAGGTTGGTGCCGGTGTCCCCGTCAGGCACGGGGAAGACGTTGAGCGCATCGATCTCGGCCCGCCTCTCGGCAAAGCCGGCCCTGATGAGCACGGCCCAACGGCGCACGGCGTCGGCGTCGAGCAGGCTCAGTGCCTCGTCGGGCGTTGCCATCGCGCCGGGCATCAGACTCCTCCTGCTGGTCTCTGGAGGGAGGCTAGCGTCTCGTTCCCCCCAGACGCATGCCGCCCTCGCTGACGCGCCACTGGCGTGACGGGATCGGAACCGTCGCCCCGCGTCGGTCGGGCGGCTACTTTGGAGGAGATGGAGCCTGACCTTGACACCGTGCACCGCAAGACCCGGCCCGACGCCCCGAGCGGCTTCTACGCGGTCGAAGCCTCGGGTCTGCGCTGGCTCGCGGCGGCCGAGCCGTCCGGGGGTGCACGTGTGGTTCGCGTCGACGCGGTCAGCCGTCATCACATCGATCTCGAACGCCTGGAGACCGCGGTGCCGACGGCCCCGGCCGCCGAGGATCTGGGTCGGGCCCTGGCCCGCACCCACGCGGCCGGCGCATCGGCGTTCGGCGCGCCACCCGAGGGCTGGAACGGGCCGGCGTGGATCGGTCGCCAGCGCCAGACGAACCACCCGTCGCCGACGTGGGGCGTCTTCTACGCCGAGCAGCGGGTTACTCCCTTCGTGCGACGCGCCGTCGACGCCGGTCACCTGTCGGTCGAGCACGCCCACGTCGTCGACCGGGCCTGTGCTCGCCTGGCTGCCGGTGAGTTCGACGACGACCTGCCCCCCGCCCGGATCCACGGTGACCTGTGGTCGGGGAACGTCGTCTTCACCTCGGCCGGTGCGGTGCTCATCGACCCGGCCGCGCATGGGGGGCACGGCCTCACCGACCTCGCGATGCTCGAGCTCTTCGGCTTTCCCGACGTGGCCCGACTGCGGGCGGCCTACCACGAGGTGCGCCCCATGCCCCATGACTGGCCGCGGCTCGTCAAGGTGCACCAGCTGCATCCGCTGGCCACGCACACCGCCTCCCACGGGCCCTCGTACGCCGCCGAGCTCGTCGACGCGGCCCGCAGCGTCGCCTGAGGCGCTCGTTTTGTGGTCGGCCCATCCGGTCGGCTAGTCTTGCCCGGTTCCCCTCGTGCACGGCGGGTGACGTGCGCCCCGCGTGTGTCGACCGGTCTCGCCCAAGGTGGAGCGCCAGACCTTTTCGTCATCACCGACATTTTCAGGAGATTCCCGTGGCTGCCAACTGCGACGTCTGCGGCAAGGGGCCGAGCTTCGGTCACAACATCTCGCACTCGCACCGTCGTACCAAGCGTCGCTGGAACCCGAACATCCAGCGCGTTCGCACGATGGTCGGTGGCGTGACCCCGAAGCGGCTCAACGTGTGCACGTCCTGCCTTAAGGCGGGCAAGGTCGCTCGCTGACCACCCCTTCCGCACCACCTCGAAGGCCGGCTCCCCTTTACGGGGGCCGGTCTTTGCGGTTGCCGCGAGCGCATCCGGGGTGGCGACGACGACCTGAACGACCCGACTCGATACGGGGGACGAGACGGTAGGGTGGGGCCGCCTCGGCCGTTCTCGCGCTAGCGGTGGAGGGCGTCGGGCTCCAGGTGTCGTTCGCCCCACCGGCCGATGCGGCTCCCGGATCGGTGCTCAAGGCCTGCTACACCCTCAGGTCGATGACCACCAATGACCGCCTCGTCAACGGCCCCTACCGGCTGACTGTCTTCGACGGAGGGGCGGATCTGCGCCGGTCCGTCGTCATGAACGGTTCGAGCGGCCCCGAGGTCTACGAGGCCGTGAGCTGGACGACGTTCGATCCGGCATCCACCTCGAACGGCTCCTGCCTCGCGCTGTACTGCAACGGTGACCTGTCCTTCCGCCGCTCCGACGGCACCTTGCTGTGGCACTCGAACACGGCCGGGAAGGGCGTCGTCCAACTGAGCCTGACCAGCGGCGGGACCCTGCTACTGCAGAACGCGAAAGGCGAGGCGGTGTGGCAGTCGGCTTCCGGTCGCGCCGCGCTGCCGGCGAACTCGATCCTGCCGAGCAACACCAGGCTCCTGAGCTCGACCTACGACGTGGTCGGTGCGGTACCGCAGACCCTGGCGATGCAGACGGATGGCAATGTGGTCTACCGCGACGGCGAGACGGTCAAGTGGCAGAGCAACACCCACGTCAACGGCTCCTATGCGCGGCTGACGACCAAGGCCCAGCTGCAGGTCATCGGTCCGGCCGGTAAAACCATGTGGAGCAGTGCACCTACCGGCACGAGCTACTCTGTGCTCGACATCGCCAGGGCGAGCATTTGGCAGTACTTCCCGACCCAGAGGTTCGTCTGGAATCTCGGCAGGCCGTGAGGCCAACCCCGAGCGACGCAACCTCCCGTCCGCACAGCCGAACTGGCTTGTGCCGCAGGCCCCGACGCAGCCGACGATGGCCGCACCTTGGTCGTCGGGCCGGAAACGTCCCTGGTGAGGTCAACGCTTGGCCCCGACCATTCCCGCACGGCGGCGTGAACGGATGTACGGGGAGGAGCGGCCTCTGCGTCCTCGCAGGGAGACTCAGCGTGGCCAGACAGCGCATTCGCGAGCGCGCCGGGCAGACGAGAACTTCAACACGCTGACTTGGCACTGGACGCGCCCAACGGCGGACCCCCATTGGTCTGACGCGACGGCGGGAACGTTCCCATTGAAGCCAGCGATGTACTCAGTTCCGTGGAGCCGCACGAAGTCGACCCAGTCCACCTCGACCGTCAAGGTTCCCGTTTGGGACGTGGTCGGGGAAGCTTACCCGCGAGGTGGATTGGCTGACGATCTGGTCGAAGGCTGCGCCCCGCTGACCTCCGTCCCAACGTTGCTGATGCTGTCGCAACCGGCGGTGCTCAGCAGCGAGCCCGATCACCGCTGCTGCGATACTTGCTCGCTTCACGTGCACCTCCTTGGGATGCGGCCCGCCGCTTGGAAATGTGACTGTCTCCGGTGTAGACAACCTGAACCTGTCATTCGTTGCGCGGGGAGGCGTCCCCGAGTCGAAGCGTCGTTCCTCGGGCGCCCCCACCCTTGCCAACGAGGACGCCGATGCGAGCGCGCTCCGCGAAGACGTGCCCCCGAGGTAGCCGATGCCCTCGCTCATGAGTGAACGGTCCGGCCCTCGGCCGCCCTGGGACAACCAGGCGCAGTCATACGGCGCACAGCATCGTGGACTCGCGGCTGGAAGGACGCAGGGTGTGTCGCTGGGTGTGTCCGACGAAGAAGAGTGCATCGACAGCTTCCATCGCCCGGTCAGTGTCGGCTCGAGTTCTCGTGAGCCGGCTCTGGTCTGGAGGTGGGTCTGGGTAGCGAGGTGGATGCCGATGATGACGACGACGAGCCCGCGAGGAGGGCGGCTGTGATGCCGTCGGGTACCTCGGGCGGCGTGCGCTGCTACGTCGACGTTCCGTCGCGACCGAACCACCAGTGACACCAAAAAGTTTCAGACTTGCTACCCGAAGCGGGTTAAGGAATCAGGTCTGATACTCAAGGAGCGCAGAGTGGCTGGCACGATGAGTGGGCGCACCCCTGTCGCGGTGACGCGCGTGCTCGACGGGCTGGGCCGAGACATGACCACATGGCGCAAGCTGCGCCACCTGACGGTCGAGCAGGTCGCCGACCGTGCCGGCGTCAGCCGCAGCACCGTCCTGCGCCTCGAGAGCGGGCAGGGAGCCTCCTTGGAGAACCTGCTACGGGTCGCTCGCGCGCTAGGGGTGCTGGACCTGCTGACGAAGGCGCTCGACCCGTACGCCACTGATGTGGGTCGCCTCCGCGCGGACGAGGAGCTCCCGACCAGGGTGCGCGCTCGCGGAGCCGGCAGGTGAGCGCCGTTCAGGTCTGGGTGTCCATCGGCGGCGTCGACGTGCGCTCCGGCACCCTTTACCCGCGTCGGCGCCGCGGCGGGAGCACCGAGAGCGCCATCTTCAGCTACCTGAACGAGTACACCGCGAACCCGCACGCCTACTCCGTGGGGCCAGTGCTGCCCCTCGAAGGGCGGCGCCCACCAGAGCACCATCGGGCACCTGATGTTCGGCGCGTTCCGGGACTGCGCCCGGACCGGTGGGGCCGGACTCTGGTCAAGCGGCGCGAGGTCGCCGACGCTCGCGCCGAAGGCCGCGAACCGCACAGCCTGGGCGAGGTCGACTACCTCCCGAGGGTCCGCGACGACCTGCGACAGGGCGCGCTGCGCTTCCGCCGCGGGGACGGCCCGTTCGAGGCGATCGAGGACCGCGGTGTCCCCGCCTTGCCCGATCTGCCCGAGCTGCTCACTCTCGCTGCGCGAGCGGAGGCGGGCTCAGCCGACCTACCGGACCCGCGACGCCGACGGGGGACCCGCCGGCCGGATCGGCTACGTCAGCGCGATGACGATGCTCGAGGCCACCGACGGCGAGCCGGGCAGCTACCTGGAGATAGCCGAGGCTATCGAGACGCGCTCGTCGCACGCGACCGCGGACCTGCGCCAGCTCTGGCGCCGGATCGTCTTCTCCATCCTCATCTCGAACACCGACGACCACCTGCGCAATCACGGCTTTCTCCACGAGGGCGGGGACACCTGGCGGCGGTCCCCGGCGTTCGATGTCAACCCGAACCCAGAACCAGGACCCAAGCACCTGAGCACGGCCATCGACCTAGCGGATGACACGGCGAGCATCTCGATCGCACTCTCGGTCGCGGACTACTTCCGCCTCAGCACCGAGGAGGCCAACGACGTCGTCGCTCACGTCCAGGCGGCCGTCTCAAACTGGGCCCGGGTCGCCCGCCAGCGCAGCCTGTCCTCGCAGGAGATCGCCGCTATGTCGTGGGCGTTCGACGCGCACTCTGCGCGCGCGTCGACCTGGGCGTAGCGGCCGCTGCGGCTCGGGCTCGGGCTCGGGCTCGGGCGGTCGCACCGGCCACCACTGGCTGGGCGCCCGACACGCGGCTGCGGAAGGCTGGGCGTACCGATTTTCGGGATGCCGGCGCAGCGGGCGGAGCTGTCTTCTGTCAGAGCGCGGGAGATTCGAAGGTGCTGTTTCGGAGTTCAATCATCCTGAGGCGGTATCGTCGGGCATGGTCGTTGACGTGGTATCGAGGCGGGCATCGCGACTCCTCACGCGCGTCGGCCGCAAGCCCGTTGCCCTCGGCGTTTTTTTAGTCGGGTGCCTCTTGGCGGTGCTGGTGTTCAGCCTTCGGCCCGCGCCCACTGCCGACACCCCTATTCGCGCTGTGGACCTCTACGTGTCCGCCCGTGAGCAGGGTGATCGAGGCGCCATGGCCAACATCCTGGACGCGAACGCCCCTCTTTATGCCAACACCTTGAGCGAGGTGGACGGCCGACCAGTGGACGTGACCGGCGTGAGCATCACCCGCAGTGACATCTCGAACGTCCTGTATGACGTCACCGTGACGTGGACCGACGCGAACCATCCCGTGTCCACCGACAGGTTGATGGTGTTGCCGAGGCCGGCCGAACCGGGAGCGCCGCCTGAATGGTCGGTTTCTGTCGCCCCGTAAGTCGCTACGAATGTCCTCGTTCATAGTCGTCACGGCAAATCGGGGGGCTACGAGCGTTCTCATCGCGGCAGAACGTGTAACTTTCTCACGCTGATGAATCGGGCGAACGTATTCGCCCTCAGGGCGGCCGCTTCTGGACGTGTCGCGACGTCGGCCGGAGGAGCTAGCCCTACCGGATGATGCTGTAGACGTACATGACCTTGCGCTCATTGCCCACGACCTGCCAGGCACGCAAGAGGCCTTCGCGCTGATAACCGCAGGCCTCGGCGGCAAGCCACAGCCCAATCTGGCCGACCGCTTCATCCGTGATGGCGTCAGCGACGACGAAGGAGTATCCAGATCCGGTGCTCAACCGGTCTCGTTGTCGCGCGACGAAAGCCAACGCGTCCGCTCGAGTGCCGCTGGTCGGCACTGTTGTGAGGGGCGGGATCAGCGGATCACCCGCTACAGAACGCGCGAGCCCGGCGTCGCGGTCCTCGAACGCTCGGAGCACGACTGGGTACTCGACCAGCCGGGGCATCTGCATGGGCAGCATCCGGATATGCCACCAGCGTTGGAGTGGGACGTCAACCAAGTGCCGTCATCAGCACGATCGACCTCGCGCGCTGCGGAGTGATGGGGCGAGCGTTGTCGCCCTCAACGCGGCTGCTCTTTACTCCGCGAGGAGCTTACGGAGTATGAGTTCGGTTGGCTCCTGAGGAAGGAGAAGGCTGCCGCTGTCGACGTAGCCGAGCCGTCGGTAGAGGTGTTGCGCCCGTTCGGCGGATGACGTGGACGTAAGTACAAACCCGTGCCCTTGGGCCACCTGGGCCTTTTCCCATGCCTCAACCAACGTGGTACCGATCCCCTGGCCGCGCCACTGATCGACGACCCAGAGCAGGTTCATGAAGGGGACCTGGTCCCAGAACAGGCCCCATCGCAAACAGCCGACGGCGACCCCGTCGACCTCAGCGACCGTCACCCGCCCAAGGGAGACGAGGTGCGCCAAATCTTGCGGGGAGACGTGACCGTCAACCTGGCGCAGGAAGGGCAGATCCGTGTCCCTCGCAGTGCGTGTACCCACGTGCATATCGACACCCTCCCACCTCAGCGGCTTATTCACGCTCGTCGGCCTGACAGGGAAACGCCTGCGAGCTCCCGCGCCGAGCGGTATTACGGGCAGCCGTCACGGGTTGCGCGGAAGCGCAACCCCCTGAGTGCGCCCACATCTCAGCGATACACGCCAAGGCGTCAGCGGCGGTGCGTCTACGACTGAGCGGCAAGCTCGTCTGGTTGGCAACGTCCTATCCACCCCTCGGTTCAATGGCTTCTCCGGCATGGGCCCATTGCGGTGACAGCCGATCGCGTGGCAGGGCGTCCTGACCCGACCCGACCCGACCCGACAGTCGTCGCAGTCGCCCTGTTCAGCTGGGGTCGGGCCGGAAGTGGTCCCATCCGACGTGAGCCACGAGCGCGCCGTCCACGAGCACCCGCGGTGTCTCCCCGGGCACCGGAGCCCGCACCCGCCCGATCCGACGCCAGCCAGGCGGCATCCTGCCAGGTGGGAAGGTCGCGAGCAGCGAGTGCTCCTCGCCTCCGGCCAACACGCACTCGAGGGCGAGCGCAGCGCCCATGGCGCCGCTCAGGGCGGCGATGTCGTCAACCAACGTGGCCGTGTCGACGTCGATGACAGCCGCACTGGCGCGCGCGAGCCGCCCCCCGTCGCGCACCAGCCCGTCGGAGATGTCGAGCATCGCGGTGGCTCCGCTCCTGGCCGCCTGCGGCCCCGCGGCCAAGGGCGGCTGTGGGCGACGCTGCCGCGCCACGGCGTCGGGATGCCGGTCTGCACGGTCGTCGCGCAACAGCCGCCAACCGGCATCGGCCAGACCTAGAGAGCCGCACACCGCCAGCTCGTCACCGGGCCGGGCCCCCGAGCGCAGCACGGGTTCGCCGTCGAGATCACCGAGGGCCGTGACCGACACCACGACCACACCCGGTGGCGCCGAAGACAGGTCGCCGCCCAGCACCGCCACGCCAGCCTCCCGGCAGGCCTGGGCCAGCCCTTCGGCGTGGTCGAGCACCCATTCGAGCGAGATCTGCGGATCGGCGACCAGGGTGACCAGCACTCCGGTCGGCCGGGCCCCCATCGCGGCGATGTCGGCGAGGTTCTGCGCGATCACCTTGTGCCCGATGTCGGCGCCGGAGCTCCAGGCGTCGAGCCAGTCGCGGCCCAGCACCACTGTGTCGGTCGTGGCGACCGTGCGGCCCGTGGTCGCCAACACGGCGGCATCGTCTCCCGGGGCTACCAGAAGGTTGTCCGACACGGGGAAGCGCGGCAGGATGCGGCTGAGCAGGTCGTCCTCGTCGAGCTCGCTCAGCGGCGTTCCGCCCGTCATCATCGGGCCCGGCCTGCCCACCATCTCGCTCTCTTTCTGCCGACAGTCGCCCTTTGGCGGGAACTGTCAGGCACTCGCTGATACTCCGAAGGACGAAACCTCCTCAGGCACGGTAGCGTCAGGGCACGGTGGCTCGCTCAGGTGGGCACCGAAAGCCCTCGCGGCTCCCGCAAGCCCCGTCAAACACAGTGAGGTGACACGTGGTTCAGGCCTACATCCTGATTCAGACCGAAGTCGGCAAGGCGGCCAGTGTGGCGGAGGCGATCGCCACGATCACCGGCGTCACGATGGCCGAGGACGTCACCGGCCCCTACGACGTCATCGCCCGGGTCGAGGCACCGAACGTCGACGACCTCGGCCGACTCGTCATCGCGAAGCTTCAGGACGTCCCGGGCATCACCCGGACCCTGACGTGCACGGTGGTTCACGTCTGAGCTGGGCCCCGACCACCCGGTCGGTGGCACTGGCGACGGCGGCGCTGTGCGCCGCCGTCGCCGTGTCCGGCTGCTCCCGTGCCCCGCAGGTGTCCCTCGCGCCCCAGGCGGCTGCCCCGGTGTGCGCCACGCTGAGCTGGCCGGCATCCGTCAGTGGACACGAGCAGGTGGCCACCTCTCCCGCCTCACCGTCGGTCCGGGCCTGGGGCGATCCGGCCATCATCGCGCGCTGCGGCCTCGACCCGCTCGGCCCGACGACCGACGAGTGCGTTACCGTCAACGGGGTCGACTGGGTGGTGCGCTCGCTCAGCGATGGCGGCGCCGCCACGACGTTCGGCCACGACCCGGCCCTTGAGGTTCTCGTCCCCGCCGACTACGGCCCGGTGCCGTTGCTGCTGCCGGCCTTCGGTGAGGTGGCCACATCGCTGCCCAGCAACGGACGGCGGTGCACCGCGCTTCCGTAGCCGACGGCCTGCTCGCTCAGCGCAGCCCGGTGCGCCGTTCCAGCGCCAGGCTGAGCAGCTCATCGATGAGGTCGGGGTAGGCCAGCCCGGATGCCGCCCACATCCGCGGGTACATCGAGCTGGGCGTGAACCCGGGCATGGTGTTGATCTCGTTGACGACCACGCGGCCGTCGTCGGTGTAGAAACAGTCGACGCGAGCGAGCCCCTCGCAACCGAGCGACTCGAACGCTTCGGCCGCCAGCCGCCGCACTTCATCGCTCACCTTCGGTGGAAGCTCGGCCGGGCAGCTGAGGTCGACGTCGGACTCGGCGAGGTACTTTGCCTCGAAGTCGTAGAAGGCATGGTTGGCGTGCACCTCGATCTCGCCGACGAACGACGTGCGCGGCGCGTCGGTGCCGTGGCCCTCGAGCACGGCACATTCGATCTCCCGGCCGCTGATCCCCTCTTCGACGAGCACCTTCGGGTCGTGCTGCCGAGCCGTCTCGATCGCGGCCTCGAGATCGCTCGGGGAGTCGACCTTGGTGATCCCCATCGACGAGCCGGCCCGGGCCGGCTTGACGAACACCGGGTAGGACAGCGTCGAACACCGCTCCAGCGCGGCAGCCGGGTCGGCCCGCCAGGCCCGGTCGGTGATCACGACGTAGGGGCCGACCGGCAGGCCATGTCCGGCGAAGACGACCTTCATGTAGTGCTTGTCCATTCCGGCGGCAGAGGCGAAGACCCCCGACCCCACGTAGCGCACGTCCGACAGCTCGAGAAAGCCCTGCAGCGTGCCGTCCTCACCGAAGGGCCCGTGCAGCACCGGGAAGACGACATCGACGGTGCCGAGCTCGACCGGGGGCCGCCCGGCTTCGAGCACGGTCAGGGCGGTCTCACGCGTCGACAACGGGAGCACGACGTGTGCCGTCGACGGCTCGACCTCCGGCGTGCGGTCGGCGGTCAGCTCGAAGCGCTCCGGGTCATCGGCCGTCAGCACCCACTGCCCGTCGCGGGTGATCCCGATGGGCACGACGTCGTACTTCTCGCGGTTGATGGCACGCAGCACCCCGGCGGCCGTGGCGCAGGAGACGGCGTGTTCGGACGACCGTCCGCCGAAGACGACCGCGACGCGGGGCCGGCTCGACTCGCGCGGGTCGGCTGGGGTGGCTGGCTGGTCGCTGGTCATCACGCGAGACTCTATCCCGGGGCGAGCCGGCCGACTCGTACCCTGAACGGGTGAGCCACGCGGTCGACCCGAACACCCTGCACACCGAGACCTACGTCGTCGCCGCAGGTCGCCCGGCGCGCTCCCCCGGGGCGTCGGTCAACCCGGCCGTCGAGCTCACTTCGACCTACTCCGCCGACGGCCCGGTCAACTACGCGCGGGTCGGCAACCCGACCTGGGACGCCTTCGAAGAGGCGTTGGGTGGGCTTGAGGGCGGACTGGCGCTCGTGCATGCGTCCGGGATGGGCGCCATCTCGGCCGCCCTGTCACTCGCCGCGCCGGGCGCCACCATCGTGGCCCCCGACCAGACCTACAACGGCACCGGTGACCTGCTGGCCGCCCACGAGGGTGCCGGCGGGACGGTGGTGCGTCGGCACGCCGGTGATACGGCCGGACTGCTCTCGTCTGTCGTCGCCCTCGGCCCGGGTGACCTGCTCTGGCTCGAGTCGCCCACCAACCCCCTGATGGACGTCATCGACCTGCCGGCGGTGCTCGCCCGATCGCGCGAGCAGGGGGTGACCAGTGTCGTTGACAACACCATTGCGACGCCGTTGCTGTGCCGCCCTCTGCAGCTCGGGGCCGACGTCGTGGTGCACTCGGTGACGAAGTACCTCTCCGGCCACTCCGACGTCGTGCTCGGCGCCAGCGTCGTGGCCGACACGGAGCGTGGTCGGGCGCTCGGTGAACGGCTGCGGCGGCACCGGACCCTGCACGGGGCGATCGCCGGACCGATGGAGGTCTTCCTCGCACTGCGCGGACTGCGCACGCTGTCGTTGCGCTTCGAACGGGCCTGCGCCAACGCTGCTGAGCTCGCCGCGCGGCTGGAAGCCCACCCCTCCGTCGCCCGGGTTCGCTACCCCGGTTCCGGAGCCATGATGGCCATTGACGTCGCCGGCCCGCCCGACGACCCGGGCCCTGCGGAGCGGGTCTGCGCCGCCACCCGCCTGTGGCTGCACTCCACGAGCCTCGGTGGCGTCGAGTCGCAGATCGAACGGCGCCGCCGCCACCCCTCGGAGCCCGACACCGTGCCGCAGAGCCTGCTGCGCCTCTCTGTGGGCATCGAACACCTAGAAGATCTGTGGGCCGACCTCGACCAGGCCTTGCGCGTCGGCACCGGCGCGGGTCAGCCCCTGAGGGCCCGCGCCGACGGCTGACGGTCGGCTGTGCCAACCCCGCCACGGCCCGATGCCCGCGGCCGAGGCCGCCCTCCGGACGCGCCCACCCCGCCACGGTCCGACTCCTGCGGTTCAGCCCTGATCCGTGCCCCGAACGCCGCCACTTCGCTGAGGTGATCGGCTCCTCCCTGTCGCCCACGATCATCGACAGGGCCGTGGAGACGATCGTCTGGTCGAGCGCCGCGAGCAGTATCCCCAGCATCACGGCGCGGAAGACGAGGTGGGTTCGTCGTCGGTCGGGGCGCGCGGGAACTCCCTCGCAAGCGTAAGGGTCAGTGCTTCTCGACCTTGAGGTCGCGCGACATCAGCCGGGGGCCGATGTCGCGCGCCGAGTGACCGTCGCGGACCACGGCGACGACCTGCTCGACGATCGGCATGTCGACGTCATGGGCAACGGCGAGCGCCAGGATCGACTGGCACGACTTGACGCCCTCGGCGGTCTGCTTCGTCTCGGCCACCACCTCGTCGACCGCCAGGCCCTGCCCGAGACGCACCCCGAAACGGTGGTTTCGTGACAGCGGTGACATGCAGGTCGCGATGAGGTCGCCCACGCCGGCCATGCCGAGAAAGGTCTCGGGCTCTGCACCGAGAACCAGACCGAGCCGCGTCGTCTCGGCCAGCCCTCGGGTGATGATGGTTGCCTTCGTGTTGTCACCGAAGCCCATCCCCTCGGCCATGCCCACCGCGAGCCCGACGACGTTCTTGGTGGCGCCGCAGATCTCGGCACCCACGACATCAGTGCTCGTGTAGGGGCGGAAGGTCGAGCTGGCGCAGGCGGCCGCGACGCGTTCGGCACCCGCCATGTCGGTGCAGGCGATGACGCTCCCGGCCGGTTGACGGGCCGCGATCTCCTTGGCCAGGTTGGGTCCCGAGGCGATGACGATGCGCTCGCTCTCGATCCTTCCGACCTCGGCGATCACCTCACTCATCCGTTTCGTCGTGCCGAGCTCGACGCCCTTCATCAACGACACGACGTCAGCGGCTCGGGGGATCGCGTGTCCCCACTGCTCGAGGTTGGCCCGCAGGGTCTGGGACGGCACTGCAAGCACGACGACATCGGCACGGTGGCATGCCTCGGCGGGGTCGTTCGTGGCTCGCACCGTCGCGGGGAGGTCGAGGTCGGGCAGGTAGTCGAGGTTGCGCCCCGCGTTGATCTGGTCGGCCACCTCTTGTCGCCGCGCCCACATCGTCACGGTGCACCCGGCAAGAGCCAGCACCGAGCTGAACGCAGTACCCCAGCTTCCCGTGCCCATCACGGCGACGTGCGTCATCAGTGGCCCTTCCCGTCACGTCGCCGTTGCCGGAGACCAGCGCGGGCAGAGCCGCGGGCAGAGCTGCGGCCGGCCGAGCCGGGGTTGCCCGTCTCGGCGACGCCGAGGCGTCGGGGGTCGACGCGGTCGAGGGGGGCCGGCTCTCCCCGCAGCACCTCGAGCTGTTCGGTGATGCACGCCATGAGCCGGTCGGTCGCCTCACGGAGCACCTTGGTGTCGATCGGCCGGTCATAGAGGTCGGTGAGGTCGACCGGCGGGCCGGCGTAGACCTGCATCGTTCGACGCGGGAAGAAGCGCAGCCGCTTCCCGTAGGGGGGGAGGATCTCCTGAGCTCCCCACTGAGCCACCGGGATCAGCGGGCAGTGGGTCTCGAGAGCGATCCGGGCAGCTCCGGTCTTACCGCGCATCGGCCACAGGGCGGGATCTCGGGTGATGGTGCCCTCCGGAAAGATCCCCACGGGTTTGCCCTCGTGCACGGCCGCAACGGCCGCCCGGTAGGAGTCGGCGGCCGCGGCGGATCCCCGATAGACCGGGATCTGACCTGACTTTCGCAACACCGCGCCGACTACCGGCACTGTGAACAGGCTCTCCTTGCCGAGGAAGTACGCCTCCCGGCCGCTGTCGAACATGAAGTGGGCGAAGACGAGCGGGTCGACGTAGCTGATGTGGTTGGGCGAGACGATGAAACCGCCTGTCGGGGGCAGGTTCTCCAGGCCTCGCCAGTCACGCTTCGTCAACACCATGAGCGGCCGCCGAAGCAGAAACGCGGCCAGTCGGTAGGCAAACGGCAGTCGCCTCTCACGTGCACCGCCCACGCCATCGGCCTCCTCGCGCCACCACGTGCCGCGTCAGCGCGTGTCGTGCCTTCATCTTGGTCACCCGGGGGTGGCGTGTCGAGCAGGCGGGCGGCGAGTGGGACGATTCATTCCAGCATGACCGACCTGCCAACGACTCCACCGTTCGCCGCACCACCCGGCGAGACGCCGTGGCACGTCGTCATTCCCGTCAAGGACACCCGGTACGGAAAGTCGCGACTGGCTCGGGCGACCGGAGCCGACCGCGTCGTTCTGAGCCGCGCCGTCGCCGACGACACGATCGCCGCCGCGGTCGGGGCCGTCGGGGTCGCACAGGTGCTGGTCGTCACCTCGGATGCCGCTCTCACCGTCGAGCTCGTGAGCCTCGGCATCGACGTGGTCGCCGACCCGGGTATCGGGCTCAACCCCGCGATCGAGGCGGGGCTGCGCCGGGTGTCGGACACGGGCCGACGGTCACGGCCGGCCGTCCTGCTTGGTGACCTGCCCTGTCTCACGGCGGCCGACCTGCGAGAAGCTCTGGCCGCGGCCCACCCGCACGACGAGTCGTTCGTGCCCGACGCCGACGGCATCGGAACGGTGCTGCGCTGCGGCAACAGCTCCTCGGGTCTACGGCCACGGTTCGGATCAGACAGCGCAGCCCGTCACGCCGCCGACGGCGCAGCACGTCTTGATCTTGACCTGCCTCGTCTTCGCACCGACGTCGATGACCCGTCCTCACTCGTGGCGGCCATCGCTCTCGGTCTCGGGCCACGTACGTCGAGGGCCGTGGACGGGCTCGGATCTGATTGGATTCAGGGCATGCAGGCGAGCGTTCACACCTTCGACCCCGAGCACCACACC
>JBDTVJ010000068.1:0-17660 GCA_040007275.1 Terracoccus sp. | reverse complement strand
TGCTCCGACCAGGCGTCGTCGGCGAACAGCTCGGTCTCGAGCTGGGCCAGCCGGGAGAGGTCGGTCCACCCCACGTCGCGCAGGCGGATGTCTGTCATCGCAGTCATCCGAGCGTCGACTTGCGGCTCGGGGGAGCCGGCTGGGTGTCGGGTCGGCGCAGGTAGAGCGGCTCGAGTCCGTCGAACCCTGCGCCAGGCTCGAGCGCAGCGGTCGGCAACGTGTCGCCCGCAGACCACCGCCGGGCGGCCAGGTCGGCCAGGGCGCCGGCGGAGACGTCCAGCAGGTCGCTGCCCGCCACGCCCGACGCGATGGCGCCGAGCAGGGTCTCGGGGTACAGCACCGGGCCGCGCCCGACCGTGGGCAGCACGCGCCAGCGTTCGGGCAGGTCAGCCGCTCTCGCGACATGTACGTCGCCCACCCGCTCGGACCCGGCTCCGGTGAGAGCGAACTCAGCCGCGTACACCTCCTTGCGGCGGGCGTCGGTGGCCACCAGCAGGCCCCCGCGCCGCCCGGCCAGCCACGCTTCGTGGGCGAGGGCCTCGTGACTGCACAGGCCCCGCACCGGGACCCCGAGGGCGAAGCCGAACGTGCGTGCGGTGACGATGCCGACCCGCAGCCCGGTGAAGGGGCCGGGCCCGATCCCCACGACCACACCCGTGACCGCGCCCGGCTCTATCCCGGACCGGTCCATCACGTCGCGGATGCCGGGGGCAAGGTGCTCGGCGTGGGCCCGAGGGTCCAGGGTGGTCGACTCAGCGGTCACCCGTGAACCGTCGAACAGCGCCACGGTGATGGCTGACGTCGAGGTGTCGATGGCGAGCAGCTGCACGACGTCAGGTTACCCGCCGGCGCAGGCGGGACCGTCGGCGCTGTCACGCTCCGACAGCAGGAGCAGCACGGCATCCCAACGGTCTCCGACGCCGATGATGCGGGCGGTTCGTTCGCTGTCGCCGCGCAGGATGATCTCGAGCCTCTCGTCACTCAGCTGTTCGGCCAGACCGGCGCCCCACTCGACGACGGTGACACTGTGGTCGAGGTCGGCGTCGAGGTCGAGGTCGTCGAGCTCGATGACGCTGCCGAGGCGGTAGGCGTCGACGTGCACGAGGTCGGGCCCGCCGACGAGCGACGGATGCACTCGGGCGATGACGAAGGTCGGGGAGGTGACCGGTCCGCGAACACCCAGCCCCTCGCCGATGGCCTGGGTCAGCGTGGTCTTGCCGGCGCCGAGGTCACCGGTGAGCACGAGCACGTCACCGCCGTGCAGCAGCGGCCCGAGCCGTCGTCCGAAGGCCTGGGTGGCCGCGACGTCAGCCCAGTTCAGCTCACGCTCCACGGGACCGCTTCTCACCCTCCACTGGTGCCTCGCGCAACGCCGGCTTCTTGGATTTGCCGGGTTTGGCTCCCCTCCCGGCCCTGACGATCTCGTCGGCCTGCCGCTCCATCCGCCGAAGGCGCCGAGCCTTGGCGACGTCGGTGACCACCTTGCGCACCCTCGGCCCGGGCTCGGGCGGCGCATCGTCGGCGTGGGCACGGGCTGAGTGCTCGATGAGGTCGATCAGGTGCCCGTTCAGCAACTCGGGGTGCTCGAGCATGATGACGTGCCCGGCGTCGTTGACGAGCACGTGCTCGGCGCCGGGGATGGCATCGACGATGAGCTCGCTGTGAGCCGGCGGTGTGAGGATGTCCTGTCGGCCGTTGAAGACCAGCACCATGGCGTGCCGGAACTGGGCCAGCACCGGTCGCTTGTCGAAGCCGTCGAAGGTCTTGAGGTAGCCGTTGATGACATCGAGCGGCGTGCCGAGCAGGATGTCTGCGGTGTAGCGCACGACGCTCCGCGGCACGGGCGAAGCGAAGGAGTTCTGCTCGACGAGGAAGAGCTCGACGTCCTTGCCCACGCGGCGGATCGTGCCGAAGACGTCGGGACGCTTGCTGAGCGGGGTGAGCACGCTCGGGCCCAGCCGTTCGAGCAAGGTGCGGGCAATCGTGGCGAGCCGCCCACCGTTGGCGAGTGTGAGCCCGCCGGGACTCGTGCCGATGAAGGCGACCCCGGTGACCCGGTCACGCAGCACCTCCGGGTACTGCTCGCCGAACGCCATGATCGTCATACCGCCCATGGAGTGCCCGATGAGCACGAGGTCGTCATCGGGCGCGAACTGCGCGATCACCGCGTGCAGGTCGGCGCCGAGCCGGTCGATGACGTAGCTCTCGGCCGAGCCGCGGCCGGAGCGACCATGACCCCGTTGGTCCCAGCTGATGACCTTGAAGCCGGCGTCGCGGAAGGCGCGACGCTGATAGGTCCAGCACCGCAGGCTGAGGCAGTAGCCGTGCGTCAGCACCACGGTGGGGAGGTTCTCCGGGCGGTCTCCTCTGGCCGTTCCCACTGCAGCGGCGGCGGCATCCTCGGGGTGCGGCAGGTCGACCTCCACGTGCAGCGGGACCCCGTCGTCGGTGAGCACGATGTGCTCCTCATCGGGCGCGATCTCGAGCAGCTCAGGTGTCTCGAGAGCCGACATCGCGGCTCGGTACCTCGTGGCGCGGTCAGCCGCGAGACCGGCCGCTGCGGCCGCTGCCACACCGACAGCAGCGGCCGCGATGCCGAGCACGGGGTTACGGCTCAGCCACGGGCTCATGAGCGCCCCCGCGAACCGCCGGTGACGATGCGCGGCACCCGAGCCCCGATTCGGGTCACGATCTCGTAGCTGATGGTGCCGGTCGCGTCGGCCCACTCCTGCGCGCTCGGCTCCCCCGGGCCGGCGCCGAACAAGGTGATGACGTCACCGGCGACAGCATCGCTGTTGGGCCCAAGGTCGACGACGAACTGGTCCATGCACACGCGACCGGCGATGGTCGTGCGGTGCGTGCCGATGCTGACGGGCCCGACGTTCGAGGCGTCGCGAGGGATGCCGTCGGCGTACCCGGCCGGGACGAGGCCGACGACCGTGTCGACCTTGGGGGTGTAGGTGTGCCCGTAGCTGACGCCCTGACCGGCCGGCAGACGCTTGACGAGCGCCAACCGCATGCGCAGGCTCATGACCGGTCGGAGGTCGAAGTCGTCGTCGACCTGCGGCACCGGGCTGAGCCCGTACATGGCGATGCCGGGACGCACGAGGTCGGCCTGGGCCGAGGGGTGCACGAGGGTCGCAGCCGAGTTGGCCAGGTGGCGCACCTCGGGCCGGATGCCGGCCCGCTCGGCCTCAGCCACGGCTTCGAAGAAACGCTCCTGCTGGGCGATGACCGTCGGGTGCCGAGGGGAGTCGGCGAAGGCGAAATGGGTCCAGATGCCGACGACGCGAAGCGAACCCTCCGCCTCGAGCGAGCGGGCGTGACTCACCAGCGTGGTGAAGTCGGCACCGAACGCACCGCCTCGCCCGAGCCCGGTGTCGACCTTGAGGTGGACGCGCGCCATGGTTCCCTCGGCGCGGGCCGCGGCCGCGATCTCGTCGAGCACCCAGGGCGCCGATGCTGAGAGGTCGATGTTTCGTCGCACCGCCCCGGTGAAGTCTGCGCCGGGCACGCTCAGCCAGGTGAGCAACCGCGTGCCCAGGCCCGCGTCGCGCAGAGCGAAGGCTTCCGAGAACTGGGCGACGCCGAGCCAGCCGGCCCCGGCCCGCACCGCTGCGCGAGCCACCGGCAGCAGCCCGTGACCGTAGGCGTCGGCCTTGACGACGGCCATGAAGTCGGCATCGGGCGCACGCTCACGAAGCGAGCGCACGTTGTGCTCGAGCGCCGAAAGGTCGATCTCGGCCCAGCCGGGAAGGCCCTGGGTCTGGGACGCCGCGCTGCCGGCCGTGGCACCGGGGTCGGCAGCGACGGAGCTCGGTGTCATCTCGTGAATCCTGCCATGCACGGCGCATCGGTGACGGTATCGCCTCGCATCACGGGTGTGTGAACGTGACAGTGCTGGTGTGACACGTCGTCAGTGGCCCGTCGAGCCGGCACGCACGAGCAGATGACGCACCGTGGGCCGGATGCCGTGGGCGAGCGCGAGGGCGCGGACCGGGCCACCCCCCGACACGCGGCTACCAGCCACGCCGTGAACCAGAGCTCCGAGCGACGCCGCGTCGACGGCCGAGAGTCCGGAGGCCAACAGGGTCCCCACCAGGCCGGCCAGCACGTCCCCTGATCCGGCCGTCGCCAGCCAGGGGGTGGCGTCGGCCTGTGACCGCGCCGCTCGTTCATCGGGGCTCACCACCAGGGTCGTCGACCCCTTGAGCAGCACCGTGGCGTTCGAGAGTGCCGCGAGGCGTCGCGCGTGCTCGTACGGTCGAGCCTCGACGTCATCACGGGTGACCTCCGAGGCTCCCAGTCGCGTCAGCAGGGTCGCCGCTTCACCCGCGTGCGGGGTGAGCAGGGTGACCGCGGTGCGAGCTCCGTCGAGCAGGCTGAGCGCGCCCGCATCGACCACGACGGGCAGGTCGGAGGCCAGGGCCTGCTGCGCCACCCGCAGTTGGGCCCGGGCCTGCTCCCCCTCCGCGTCGGGGTCGAACCCCGGGCCGATGACCCAGGCCTGCACGTGCCCATCGCCCATGACCACCTCGGGCGCCGCCGCCCGCACCAGCCCGGTGGGGGTGGCGGTGCCCACGTAACGCACCATCCCCGCACCGGCCTCGACAGCGGCTATGACGCAGAGCACTGCGGCCCCGGCGTACCCCTCGCCCCCGGCGACGACGCCGAGCACGCCACGGGAGTACTTGTCGTCAGTCGGGCCCGGCACGGGCCACAGCGCTGCGACGTCATCCCAGACGAGGCGTTCGACGGCCGCCCGTCGTGCGTTGAAGTCGACGCCGATGTCGATGACGGTCAGCAGGCCGGATGCCGGTTCGCCGGCGGGTAGCAGGTGCACCGGTTTGGGCGTGCCGAACGTCACCGTCTCGTCGGCCCACACGGTGTCGTCGGCGGCAACCTCACCGGCCGGGTCGAGGCCGCTGGCGAGATCGACCGCGATGACCCACGCCTCCTCGGCGATCGCATCGACGAGGGCTGAGGCGCGCTGGCGCAGACCGGGGTGCCCACCGATGCCGACGATGCCGTCGAGCACGAGGTCAGCCTCGGCGACGAGGGCGGTGACGGAGTCGTCAGCGGTTACAGGGTTTTCAGCGGTGGCGACGCGCACGGCCACCGGGCCTGGGTCATCCGCCACGACGACCTCGACCCCCTGCCGCTCTGCCTCCTCGAGTGCACCGGGGTGAACCGCTTCGCGGCCACCCTCGGGGACCAGGACTGCAGCACAGGCGAACCCGGCCTCACTGAGGAGGGCGATGGCGTACAGGGCGTCGCCCCCATTGTCACCGCTGCCGACGAGCGCCACCGCCGTAGTGCCCTCACGGTCTTCCAGACGCGCCGCGGCGACCTCGGCCAGCCCGTGGGCAGCACGCCGCATCAGCTCGCCGTCGGGCAGCTGCGCCATCGCCGCGGCCTCGGCGGCGCGAACGGTCGTGACCGAGTGGGCGCTGATCATCAGCCCTCCGCGATGACGACGGCTGACGCCACACCGGCGTCGTGCGAGAGCGAGACGTGGAAGCAGTCGACCCCGAGGTCGCTCGCACGCGACTGCACGGTGCCACCGATCTCGAGGGAGGGTTTGCCGCTCGCACTCGTGACGACCCGGGCATCGGTCCAGTGCATGCCCGCTGGCGCACCGAGCGACTTCGCGAGCGCCTCCTTGGCTGCGAACCGTGCTGCGAGAGAGGCGATCCCGAGGCCGCGTTCCTCCGACGTGAAGAGCCTCTCACGCAGGGCCGGGGTGCGCTGGAGGGTTTTCGCGAACCTCTCGATGTCGACCACGTCGATCCCCACGCCGATGATCACGGCCGTGGCCGGATGCAACGGGTCGGTGCGGTCTGACGGCAGCCCGACTGGGCCTTCACTCGACGGTCACCGACTTCGCAAGGTTGCGGGGCTGATCGACGTCGAGCCCCTTCGCGGTCGAGAGCCAGAGCGCGAAGACCTGAAGCGGAACGACAGTCAGTAACGGGGCCAGCAGCGGCGCCGTCACCGGCACCCGGATCACCTCGTCGGCAAAGGCCTCGACGGCCTCGTCACCCTCCTCGGCGATGACGATGGTGCGCGCCCCCCGGGCTCGGATCTCCTGGATGTTGCTCACGACCTTGCCGTGCAGCCCGTGCTCGCTCGCGGGAGAGGGCACAATGACGAACACCGGCTGGCCCGGCTCGATGAGGGCGATCGGGCCGTGCTTGAGCTCACCGGCGGCGAAGCCCTCGGCGTGGATGTAGGCGAGCTCTTTGAGCTTCAGTGCGCCCTCCAGCGCCACCGGGTAGCCGACGTGGCGACCGAGGAAAAGCACGGAGCGCGTGTCGGCCATGAACCCGGCGATCTCCTTGACCCGGTCCATCCGGCCGAGCAGCGTCTCGATCTTGGCGGGCACCTCGCCGAGCTGCTTCATCACTGACTGCGCGTCATCGGCGAACGACCCACCGCGCAGCTGCGCGAGGTAGAGCCCGAGCACGTAACAGGCGGTGATCTGGGCGAGGAAGGCCTTGGTCGAGGCGACGGCGATCTCGGGGCCGGCGTGGGTGTAGAGCACGGCATCGGACTCGCGGGGAATCGTGGCCCCGTGGGTGTTGCAGACGGAGATCGTCAGGGCACCGAGCAGCTTGGCGTGCTTGACCGCCATCAGGGTGTCCATGGTCTCGCCCGACTGACTGATCGACACCACGAGGGTGCGGTTGTTGACGATGGGGTCGCAGTACCGGAACTCGTGGGCCAGGGCCACCTCGACCGGGATACGCGTCCAGTGCTCGATGGCGTACTTGGCGACGAGACCGGCGTACGCGGCCGTTCCACACGCGACGACGGTGATGCGGTCGATCTGGCGCAGCTGGTGCTCGGTGATGTCCATCTCATCGAGGGTGAGCCGGCCGTCGGCATCGGTGCGACCGAGGAGGGTGTCGGCGACGGCATGGGGCTGGTCGTGGATCTCCTTCTCCATGAACGTGGCGTAGCCGCCCTTCTCGGCGGCGGCGGCATCCCAGGTCACCTCGAAGGCCTTGCCCTCGGCGGGCGAGCCGTCGAAGCCCATCACCGTGACAGCGTCAGCCGTGATCGTGACGATCTGGTCCTGGTCGAGCTCGAGCGCCTGACGGGTGTGGCCGATGAAGGCGGCGACGTCGGAGCCGAGGTAGTTGGCATCGGTGCCGAGCCCGACGACCAGTGGGCTGTTGCGCCGCGCGCCCACCACGACGCCGGGCTGGTCGGCGTGGATCGCGAGAAGAGTGAAGGCTCCCTCGAGGTCAGCCACGACGGCCCGCATCGCCTCGGTCAGGTCCTGGTGCTCCTCGTAGGCCGCCGCGAGCAGGTGGGCCACGACCTCGGTGTCGGTCTCGCTCGTGAAGACCGTGCCCTTTGCGAGCAGACCACGTTTGAGCGCGTGGAAGTTCTCGATGATGCCGTTGTGGATCAGGGCCAGCTTGCCGTCGGCGCCCCCCTGGTGCGGGTGGGCGTTCTCGTCGGTCGGCCCTCCGTGGGTGGCCCAACGGGTGTGCCCGATGCCAGTGGTGGACAGAGGCAGCGGGTGAGCGTCCAGCTCGGCACGCAGGTTGGCGAGCTTGCCCGACTTCTTGCGGGTCGAGGTGTGGTCGCCGGTGACCAGCGCCACACCCGCCGAGTCGTACCCCCGGTACTCCAGACGCGCGAGTCCCTCCATCAAGACGTCGAGCGCACCGTCGTCCTCGGCCCTGCCGACGTAGCCCACGATCCCACACATGGCGCCCAGCCTAGGGGACCGGCGTGGGCCTGCGGGCCAACCAGGGGTCGTGGTGGGCCACAATGGCCGGGTGTCGCAGTCAGCCACCGGAACGGGTGCGCTCACCCCCATCCACTCGCCGTACGTCGAGCTCGACCGCGCGGCGTGGTCGCGGCTGCGTCAGAACCTGCCGCTCAGTCTCGACGACGACGACCTGACTCGCCTGCGCGGCCTCGGCGACCGCGTCGACCTGCGCGAGATCGAAGACGTCTACCTGCCACTCTCACGCCTGCTCAACTTCTACGTCGGCGGCACGCGCCAGCTGCACCAGGTGACGAGCGAGTTCCTCGGCGAGCGGCCGGCTCGCACTCCCTTCGTCATCGGGGTGGCCGGTTCGGTGGCCGTCGGCAAGTCGACCACAGCCCGCATCCTGCGCGAGATGCTCGCCCGGTGGCCCGACACTCCGCACGTCGAGCTCGTCACGACTGACGGGTTCCTCTTTCCGAACGCCGAACTTGAACGACGAGGCATCCTGCAACGCAAAGGGTTTCCCGAGTCCTACGACCGCAGGGCGCTGTTGCGGTTCGTCACCGAGGTCAAGTCCGGGCGCACCGAGGTCACTGCACCCGTCTACTCGCACCTCACCTACGACATCGTCAAGGACGAGCGCACGGTGGTGCGCCAGCCCGACGTGCTCATCGTCGAGGGCCTCAACGTGCTCCAGGCACCCCGGCTGCATCCGGTGAGGGGGTCCGGCCTCGCCATCAGCGACTTCTTCGACTTCTCGGTGTACGTCGACGCCTGGGTCGATGACGTGCGCACGTGGTACGTCGAGCGCTTCCTGCGGCTGCGCCAGACCGCCTTCTCCGACCCCGACTCCTACTTCCACCGCTACGCCATGCTGTCCGATGACGAGGCGGTGGCTACGGCGGGCCGCATCTGGCGCGAGATCAACGGCCCGAACCTCGTCGAGAACATCCTGCCGACCCGGTCACGGGCGACCCTGGTGCTCTCCAAGGGGGCGAACCACGAGGTGCGGCGCGTTCGGCTGCGCAAGATCTGAGCTGGCGCGGGGCCGGCATCAGCGGGCCGGCATCAGTACCAGTGCGGGCTGCGCGACTGCCAGGTCGACCACGCGCTGCACGGGCTGCCGTACGAGCTCTCGATGTACCACAGGCCCCACTTGATCTGGGTGATGGGGTTGGTGCGGTAGTCGCTGCCGAACATCGCCATCTTGCCGGCCGGCAACGACTGAGCGATGCCGTAGGCCCCGGAGCTGCGATTGTGGGCCGACCACTGCCAGTTGCTCTCGCCGTTCCACAGGTTGACGAGGCAGCCGTACTGCGCGTCGCTCGACCAGCCGTGATCGCTCATCAGGGCGCGTGCTGCGGCCCTCGGGTTCGACTTCGCGCCTGTGACGAGAGCCAGCCGCTGCTTCTCGGCAGCCTTCTTCCTGGCCTGCCTGTCGGCTGCGTCTTGCGCCTTCTTGGCAGCCGTGGCCTTGGCTGCGGCGGTCTTGGCCGCCTGTACCGCGGCCGCCGAGAGCGCGACACGGGTCACTCCACGCGAGACACGCTGCTGCGCCAGAGTAGCGGTCTGGATCACCGCCTCGCGAGCGAGCACGTCGGTCTGGCTCACCATCGCCACCGACAGGTCAACCGCACTGCCTTGTCCGGCACTGACCGAGCCGGTCAGACCGACCACACCCAAGGCGACGCCGGCGGCGGTACCTACGGCGACCAGCGGACGCAGCGTACGCCGGCGACCACCATGCTGCGGCGACCCGTCAGACAGAGGCGTAACGCGTTGCGACGGAACGGGGGTAGCGATGGGCGCGTTTGAATGACGGCCTTTGTAGCGAGCCATGAGAGGGCTACGCCTTCCTGGGTCGGGGGCTGGACGGTGCCGGTGATGCCGGCCGTCTGAGCCGTCCCTGCCATCACAGCGCTGAAACCGTCAGAAGCCGACGACAGGCCAGCGGGCCTGGAGACTTCATAACGTTTCGGCTACTACGGTGCACAGACCCGCCGTTGAATGGCAAATCGTGGGTGTGCCGTCAAGGGTGACCAAGGCGCGTCGGGGGCGTCGGGGGCCTCGGGCCCGCAGTCCCCGACGATGAGAACCGCTCCCACCTGGAGGGGTCAGGCCAGCCCGACCGGTTCAGGAGCGGTTCTCATCGGAACGCGGTGGCGGCTCAGAACTCGAGACCCTCCAGCAGGTCGGTGACCAGAGCGGCGATGGGACTGCGTTCGCTGCGGGTCAGGGTGACGTGGGCGAAGAGCGGATGACCCTTGAGCTTCTCGATGACGGCGGCCACGCCGTCATGGCGGCCGACCCGGAGGTTGTCGCGCTGGGCGACGTCGTGAGTGAGCACGACCTTGCTGTTCTGGCCGATGCGGCTGAGCACCGTGAGCAGGACGTTGCGTTCGAGGCTCTGTGCCTCGTCGACGATGACGAAGGCGTCGTGCAGTGACCTTCCGCGGATGTGGGTGAGAGGTAGCACCTCGAGCATGCCCCGGTCCAGCACCTCCTCCACGACCTCGGTCGACACGAGGGCGCTCAGGGTGTCGAAGACCGCCTGACCCCACGGGTTCATCTTCTCGGCCTCGGTACCGGGAAGGTAGCCGAGCTCCTGGCCGCCGACGGCGAACAACGGCCGGAACACGAGCACCTTGCGCTGCACCCGGCGTTCCATCACCGACTCGAGACCGGCGCACAGAGCCAGCGCCGACTTACCCGTACCGGCTCGTCCGCCGAGGCTGACGATGCCCACGTCGGGATCGAGCAGCAGGTCGAGCGCGATGCGTTGTTCCGCGCTCCGGCCATGCAGGCCGAACGCATCGCGGTCACCACGAACCAGCCTGATCTGCTTGTCGGCACCGACCCGCCCCAGACCGCTTCCCCGCGGCGAGAGCAGGACGAGACCGGTGTGGCAGGGCAGCTCAGCGGCATCCGCGTGCTCGATGCGACCCCGCTCATAGAGCTGGTCGAGCTCGTCGATCGACACCTCCAGCTCCTGCAGGCCAGTCCACCCGGAGTCGACCGCGAGCTCCGCTCGGTACTCCTGGGCCTCCAGACCGCAGGCCGAGGCCTTGACGCGCATGGGGAGGTCCTTGCTGACCACGGTGACATCGGCGCCCTCGTTCGAGAGGTTCTTGGCCACCGAGAGGATGCGCGTGTCGTTGTCGCCCAGCCGGAAGCCGGCCGGCAGCGCCGAGGAGTCGGTGTGGTTCAGCTCGACGCGCAGGGTGCCGCCGTCGTCTCCGACGGAGACCGGGCGGTCGAGCCGGCCCGCCGTGATGCGCAGGTCATCGAGCAGCCGCAGGGCCTGTCGGGCGAAGTAGCCCAGCTCGGGGTGGTGGCGTTTGCCCTCCAGCTCGGTGACGACCACGACCGGCAGCACGACCTCGTGCTCCTTGAACCGCAGCATGGCGCGCGGGTCGGACAGGAGCACGGACGTGTCGATCACGTAGGTCTTGTGGTCGGGGACCCGTTCGCGGCAGCTGGCGGCGACGCGTTCGTGAGCCGGCGCTGAGGATGAGGTGGCGACGTCGGACAGGGTCGGACTCTTCGTAGCCAATTCTTGACTCCTAGGCGGCGCGCACACGCGGTGTGCGCCTACTCGCTCCCGAGGTGCCGGGTGGTCCCACCACGACGGTGGAGCCGAACCCGGCCCTCCGCCTCGAGCAGTCGCTCCATGGTGGGCCTCCTGGCAGTGCCGGACGGATGTCCGCCACTGGTTCGACGGTACGTCGGAAGCGCCCGTCAGGTGGCCATCTGGCCGCCGTGTCGCGAGAGTTCACAGAGCGTTAACACACCAGGAGCAGGGACGGTCCGGAGCGGCATCCGGATGCCGGTCCGGACCAGCAGCGAGGACGGCCGGGAGCGACACCAGAACCGCGGTCACCCTCGACCGTGTCGGCGCCGGGCGGTGGGGTGCTGAGCGGCCCATTGCCGTGCACCTCCTTCGACGGCTGATCTCCGTCCCGCTCGTTGCCAACCATGGCGGCCAGCCCCCGAAGCTGAGCCGTCGAGGCCGGCCACGGAACCGGCCACGGTGCTCGACGCCGTCACAGGGCCGACAGGCCCCGCGGGCTGCCGAGACCGGTCGGCGCGTCGTAGCCCTTCTTCCCTTGGCACAGGTAGTCGCCACCGCAGAAGCCGTTGGAGCCGCCGACGACGTCGCGCAGGCCCGAGCGGTGCCGGTAGATGAACGCCGCGCTGTCGAGCCGCGAGGCGTTACCGGCGCGGCCGATCATCCCGGCCAGGAGCGGCGCCGACAGGCTGGTTCCACCCCCGACGAGCCATCCGTTGTCGGCCCCGAGTCCGTAGGTGTCGTAGACGGCCAGGCCGGTCTCAGGATCGGCTACGGCCGAAACGTCGGCCACGGTGCGCATCCCGCAATGACCGTCCTTCTGCCAGAAGGGCTTCGGGAACCAGGCCGAGCAGCCGCTGCCGGCTCCGCTCCACGCGCTCTCCTTCCACCCGCTACTCGTCTTGACCAATCGGGTGCCCCCGGCGGCGATCATCTCGGGAAAGGCCGCCGGGATCTGGGCTGGCCCGAAACCGAAGTCACCCGACGACGCGACCTGCGCCACCCCGGGGTGGGTGTAGAAGCGCGTTCGCACCGCCCGAGCGCTGGTGGACTCGTCTCCCCCGTAGGAGTTGGACACCACGTCTGCACCGAGCGCAACGGCCCGATTCACGGATTTTCCGATGTTGACGAACGAGGGGTCGTCGGCCTCGACGAGCAGGATCCTGCAGGCCGGGCACGACGAGGAGACCGCCTGGAGGTCGAGAGCGATCTCGACGCCCCAGCCTGGGTCACCCTGGGGTGGGGTGGCGCCGCCGCGTTGGTTGACCTTGCGGAAGCACCCGTTGGCGGTTGTGCACGGTGGCAGGCCGAAGGTGCGTCGGAACACCGCGAGGTCGGCTTCTGCCTTCGGGTTGTCGAAGGCGTCGACGATGGCGACCGTGGAACCCGCGCCTCCGTTGCCGCTCAGCTGGTAGGCCGATGCGATGTCAGCCGGCCCGTAGCCGGCTGCCGGCCGAGCCGGGCCGGAGGGGTTCGCGCGGTTCGTCGAGACCCCGTGCCCGGTGCGCCACTGCGAGAAGCAGCGGAACCGCCCCGGGCTGGCCGTCGAGCAGGTCGGGTGGGCCCGTTCGGTCGGGGTCGGAGACGACGGGGGTGAGGCCAAGGCGGGCTGGGCGACTGCGGCCAGAACCGCGGCCACGACACTGAACGACAGAAGGGCAGTGCGAATCCGGGACATGTCAGTTTCCGATCAGGAAGGCGCGGTCGGTGGTCTGATGCAGGATGCCGCCGGCAGCGTCGGTCGCGCTGACCCGCAGGTCCATCACCCGTCCGGCTTCGAACGGCCTGGTACGTATGGCGGCCCGGTAGTGACCCGCGCCGGTCCCGGCGCTGACGGGCAGGCTGGCCCAGGCACCCGAGCCGGCCGCGGCAACCTCAACCGTTACCGAGGTGACTGTCGCGGCGCCGGCTCCCGCCGGGTAGCCGACCTCGAGGTCGAAGGCGCGTGAGCCGACCGGCACCGAGCCTCGCGTCGTCCCGTTCAGGTCGACCAGCGCTCGCAGCACCGGAAGGAAGGTGACGTCGCCTGAACCGGTGTCGGCGGGGCAGTACCACGTGGCCGGAGCCTTCGGTCCGCTGCTCGCCCCGGAGACGAAGCTCACGTCGGTCGTCGTGGCGGTGGACAGGAACGTGCCCGCCTGACTCCGGTCGAGGGTGCCCACGGCGCGATAGATGGCCGGGGCGGCCCCGGTGTCCACGACGGTCCCTAGGTAGTTGTCACCGTCGAAGAGTGTCTTGCCGTTGCGACTGAGCGTGAAGCGGGCCACCGGCGGGCCGTCTGACGAAGCGAACACCTGCCCGACGTGCGTTGCGACGTTGTCGACCGGCTCGAGGGCCACCATGAGCGAGCCCGGGGTTCGGCAGGCGAGCGACATCGGGAACAGCGAGCCCGCCGGAGTGTCGGGCACGGTCTGCACGATCGGGTTACGTAGCCAGGTCGTTGCGCTCGTCGCGCCGGCCGGGATGCCGTGCAGCTCCTGGCTGAACATCCCGGGATCGGCGAAGTTGGCGAAGTCGGTGAACACCAGCTCCGACAGCTGCGTACCCGCCGGTCCGAAGGCGTACTCGGCCCGCTGGAGCGGCATCGGCGTGGGGAAGATCGACGAGAAGACGAACGAGGCGCCGGGGAAGAAGACGGCTCTCGAGGTGCCGCCGACCCTGAGCTCGGTATCGGTGTAGTACGTGGTGTCGGTGCGGTTCTGCCGCGCGAGCGCCGGTGCGGAATGATGCTGGACCATCGGGATACCGGAGTCGGTCCAGCCCCCGTCGAAGCGATACCCCCCGCCGGGTACCGATGGGTCAACCGCGTTGACGGTGGTCTGCTCATCGATGCGTCCGTACTTGGGCTGCTTCGTCGGAGTGAGCCGGAGCCGGGCACTCGGTGGCGGCGCGCTGGTGCCCCAGCCGAAACCTCCTATCCCGTTGGCGGGTGTTCCCAGAAGGGTCACCGAGAGGTCCTGCAGGAGGGCCGCTTTGGGAAGGCTGACCGAGGGCGTCTGGGTGGTCGCCTTGCGGGCGTCGAGGGTTACGGTCTGGTTCTGGCCGGCCACCCGGTAGTCGCTGACGAGCATGACCCTGCTGGTGAAGATGCCGCTCGGAGTGACGGTGTCCTCACTAGAGATGAGGGCATAGTTGCCGGTCGGCACACTCACGCGGGCCTGGCCCTGGTCGACCGCGAAGAAGCCGCCGCCCTTGCGTCCGTCGTCCATGTTCGTGTAGATGCCGAACCCGAAGCGCAGCGGCTTGCCGGTATGGTCTACCGCCCTGATGACGAGGGTCTTCATGGGGTAGCTCGGGGTGACGACGGCCCCGGAGCCGGCGGCCGAGATCCGGGTCACCGAGCCGAAGAGCTTGCTGCGGGTCGGCCAGCCGGTTCGAGCGTCCGCGACCGCCTGCGCAGCCAGGGCGGCGCCGAAGGTCTGTGCCGACTGCGGCGTGAGGTAGCCGGCTGCGAGGCCGCCTCGAGCCGAGGTCACGGTCACGCCGGGTACGACCGGTTTGGTCGTGCCGGAGTAGGCGAGATCGACCCGGACCGTCGCCCCGGCGGCTGCCTTTGATGACACGTCGAAGAGCGAGGGGTCGAGGTAGTGACCCAGGTAGGGACGCGCCACGGCCGGCACGGCGTAGGCCCGGTCACCGAGCCGCAGCGTGGTGACGACCGAGCGAACCCCGCTCACCGCTGCTGGTCGGATGGTTGCGGAGGTTCGGCCGGATGCCGTGCTCAGCACGACGCGGTCACCCGTCAGCAGGGTCACGGTTCGCGTGGCGGTCTGAGCACCCGTGCCGGCGACACCGACCGCGACGCCGATGGGCGTTGCCGCCGACCCCGGTGGGGCCAGGGCGATCAGGGCTGCTGCGACGGCTACGGAGAGTGTTGCCGCCGCACCTCGACGCCCTCGGTGCCGGCTGCGAAGAACCGTTCTGCGCTGGAAGGGAACTCGTGTCAACGTCAGCATGGACCACCCCTGAGCTCCACCGGCCGGCACCAATGCCGACCGCTTGTGTGGGACAGAACCTAGAACCGACTCGAGGGGGCGGCAACCTGAAACTGGGGGAGTCGCAACGGCCGCCTGACTCAGCCCGCCTCAGCAAGCCGGGTCCGCAGCATCCTCGGTTCTCTGGCCAGCCGCTCCAGTCCGGTGCCGGCGAGTGGGCCGGCGGACACGCAGGTCAGCCGCCGTGGCGGCGGTGCCGGCCTGCGTAGGCCCGTACCGCACGAAGGAAGTCGACGTGCCGGAAGTCGGGCCAGTAGGCCTCGCAGAAGTAGAACTCCGACGTGGCACTCTGCCAGAGCAGGAAGCCACCGAGGCGTTGCTCCCCAGAGGTGCGGATCACGAGGTCGGGGTCGGGCTGACCTTTGGTGTAGAGGTGCTGGGCGATGTCCTCGACCGTCAGCTCGTCTGCGATCTGCTCCAGGGTCTGGCCTGTTGCCCCCCGCGAGCGCAGCAGGTCGCGAACGGCATCCGCGATCTCGCGTCGACCGCCGTACGCGACCGCGCAGTTGACCACCATGCCGCTGACCCCCTCCGTGCTCGCGGCCGAGGCGTGCAGCGACGCGGCCGTGTCGGGGGGCAGCAGGCCCGTGGCGCCGGCGATCCGTACCGACCACCGCTTCGTCGCGGCCAGGTCGGCCACGGCGGTCTCGATGATGCGCAGCAGTGGTCCGAGCTCGGCAGGCGGGCGACCGAGGTTGTCGGTCGACAGCAGCCAGAGGGTCACGTACTCAACTCCGGCTTCTTCGCACCACTGAAGCAGTGACTCGATCTTGTCGGCACCCGCCTGGTGACCGGAGGCGGTACCGGCTCCGCGGGCCTTGGCCCACCGCCGGTTGCCGTCGAGCATCACGGCGACGTGACGCGGTCGCGCCTCCGGAGGCACCCCTCTTAGCACCTGACGCTCGTAGGCTCCGTAGACCACATCGCGCCACCCCACCGACACCCTCCTCATCGAGCCTCTCGAGAGCCCGACAGGGCCGTTCGCCAACCGTACCCCCGCGCCACCGCACCACCCGTGTGCCGCTCGGACGGCTGCGACGGAAGTCGTCGTCTTTCTGGCTACGGTTCCGTAACCTACGGTTGCGTAGGTTAGAATCGGCCCATGAGCAGCGACACCGACGGCCCGACCGGGAAGGGTAGCGACCTCGCACCCACCACCTTCGAGACCGCCTCTCATCCCGCCCACCCAGAAGCCGGCTCCGACATGGTCAGCGGGCTCGTCGCAGCGGTCAAGCCCCGGTTGCGAGGGTGGCTGCACCTGGCCATGTTCCCGGTGGCCGTGGTCGGCGGACTGATGCTCATCCTCATCTCCGACCCGGGCGCGGTGCGCCACGCCTCGGTGATCTTCACCGTGAGCGCGGCCCTGCTCTTCGGCGTCTCGGCCATCTACCACCGCGGCACCTGGGGCCCTCGCGCCAGCGCACTGCTGAAGCGGCTCGACCACTCGAACATCTACCTCGTCATCGCCGGTACGTACACACCGTTTGCCGTCACCTTGCTTCCCGCCGACCAGGCGCGCACCCTCCTCACGGTGATCTGGGGTGGCGCCATCGCGGGCGTGCTCTTCCGGGTCTTCTGGGTCGGCGCGCCGCGGTGGCTCTACACCGCGCTCTACATCGCGCTCGGCTGGGCCGCTATCTTCTACGTCGTGCCGTTCTGGAAGCAGGGCGGCCCGCTCATCGGTTCACTCATCGCCGTCGGGGGCCTGCTGTACACGGCCGGGGGCGTCATCTACGGCACGAGGCGCCCCAACCCGTGGCCGCGGTGGTTCGGGTTTCACGAGGTGTTCCATGCGTTCACCCTCGGTGGATTCCTCACCCACTTCGTGGCCGTGGTCCTCGCAGTGATCGGGTACCGGGCCGCCGCCTGACCCGGTCAGGTCATCTCCTCATGAGGGCGGTCCGGCCGCGGTGGCTCGTCGGCTGGTGGCTCGTCGGTTTCCCTCGGACGGGCGTTGGGCTCCTCCGGGAGGCCGGTGGAGTTCGGCGACTCCCACAGTCGGTCGGATGAGGCCAGATCGAGCGGGCCTGACGGGGCCCGCCGCTCTGACTGGCCACCCCTGCCGGTCTGCTTTCGATCGGTGCTCACGCCGTCACGCTCGCGCTCCTGGTAGGCCATCCGCCGCAGACGGCCACTCATGTTGCGCACCAGCAGCCACAGCGCGATCGCCATCACGAAGAAGGCGACGAAGCCCCAGAAGCCGGGTCCGATGGTGTAGGTGCCGTCGCCGCCCATCAGACCCGTTCCTTCTGCGCGAAGCTCTGGTTCGACTCGCCGCTGGCATCGGCGGCGGTGTCGTCGACCTCGTGGCGGGCCTGCTCGGCCGCATCGTCGATGGCGTCGTCGACCGCCTGTTCGACGGCGTCCT
>JBDTVJ010000067.1:0-17754 GCA_040007275.1 Terracoccus sp. | reverse complement strand
TCTACGGCCTGGACACGATCCTGCTCGAGGCCGTGCTACGCACCCTGGCCGGCCAACCCCGCGCCGAGGGCGCCACCCGGATCGACCCCACCGCGTTGGGCCGGGTCCTCGGGCTAGACCGGGCCCCGGAAGTCAAGACCATCCGCCGCAAGCTGGGCCTGCTCGCCGCCGCCGGCAAGGCGGACCGGCTGATCGCGGCGATGGCCGCGACCCACCTGGCCCGCCCCGACACCGCCAGCAGCGACAGCGACAGCGGTGATGGTGGAGCGGGTTCGGTGGGGGTCGTGTTGTACGTCGACGGACACGTCCGCGCCTACCAAGGCCGCCGCAAGGTCGGCAAGACCCATCTGGCCCGGCTGCGGTTCCCCGCCCCGGCCACGCTCGAAACGTGGGTGTCCGACGCGGCCGGGGACCCGGTTCTGGTCGTGATGGCGCAGCCCGGCGCGTCGCTGGCCGGTGAGCTACGCCGCCTCGTGCCCGAGCTACGGGCCGCGGTCGGGGACGAGCGCCGCGTCTTGGTCGGGTTCGACCGCGGTGGCTGGTCCCCGGCCCTGTTCCAACACCTGGATGCGGCCGGGTTCGACGTGCTGACCTGGCGCAAGGGCCCCACCCCCGACATCGACCCCGACCAGTTCACCGACCTTGACTTCACCGACGAGACCGGCCGCACCCATGCCTGGCGGGTCGCGGACACCACCACCACCCTGCCCCTGAGCAAAACCGAAAACGCTACCGAGGGAGCAACCGGGGGCACCGCTGAGGGCGAGTCGCAGGTCTTCACGATGCGGCAGATCACCCTCGCTGTCCCGGTCACCAAACACGCCAAGAAACACGCCACCGAGAACGGCGCAGAAGACGGTGGCGGGCTGCGTCAGATCCACATCCTGACCACCCGCACCGACCTGCCCCCGGCCGAGATCATCTACCGGATGGGCTCGAGGTGGCGCCAGGAGAACTACTTCCGCTACGCCCGGATGCACTTCGACCTCGACTCCCACGACAGCTACGCCGCGGTCGATGACGACCCGGAGCGGTCGGTTCCCAACCCCGCCCGTAAACACACCTACCAGCAGGTGCTCGCCGCCAGAGCCCGGCACGAGCAACAGACCGCGGCCACCCACGCCGCGCTGCTGGCGGCTCGTTCACCAGCACCCGGCACCCCGACCCTGCTGACCAACCAGCAACACGACGCGCTCACCGCGGACCTGCGCGCCGCCGAGGCCGGCCTGACCGCCGCCGAAGCCAAGCACGAGGCGACCCCGGCGCGGCTACCGCTGCGGGAGGTCAACCCCGGCCAGCAGGTCCTCGACGTGCAAACCAAACTGCTGACCCACGCCATCCGGATCGCCGCGTTCAACACCGCCACCACCCTCGCGAGCGAGCTGCGCCTACACACCAGCTACGCCCGCAAGAACGACGAAGCGCACACCCTGATCCGCCAAGTCCTCACCGGCAGCGGCGACATCGACCCCACCACCGAGGGCGTCCTGACGATCCGGCTCGACCCGCTACCCACCCGCCGCGCCACCACCGCCATCAAAGAACTGTGCGAGCACCTCACCACCATCGGAACCCGCTACCCCGGCACCGACCTGACCCTGCGCTACGAGATCAAAACCGCTCCCTAACCCCGCGAAAACTATGGCGCTATGTCAGGAGTCCTGATGATCTCGGCACCGACCCCCTCGAAGTAGGCCGCGGCATATGCGTCGTCCAGGCCCGTCGTCCCCGCACCGCTGGTTTCGCCCAGCACCCGCTCGCGGAAGGTGCGGGTCGCGGCGTAGGCCGCAGTCAGACGCTCCCAGTCGGCGCCCATCGGTTTCTCGGGTGTCGGATCCGTCGGCGTGGCAACGCCGTCGAGGGAGATGTTGAGGTCAGCGCGGGTCGCCATGGGAACTCCTCGAGGATGGTGATTGCCCTACGCAAGCACTACGAGGAGGTGTCGTCAACCGCGTCGGATCACCCCGTGCGGCCCCGCTTCAGATGTGCCATCCAGGCCGCCGTCCAGGCCCCCGGCGACTACTGGTCGATGCTCGTGCTGGGCAACACATCGTCAGGGGCACCGCCGCCACTTCCGTGAGCTGCTCACCGTGTTTCGATAGGGATCGCCTCGAACATCCTTGACCACCGGTGGAAGCGACTCGTCGCCGCAGGCATCCTCGTCAGCGACGATGACCCCGCGTACGACACGAGTCGTCCCGCCCCGAGTCGGGACGACGACACCCGGTCATAACCGCAGATCGGAACGGCGATCCCGGCGCCATGTAGTGCGAGGCACGGTCACTTCTTTCGCACAATCGGTAGCTCGCTGCCGCCGCCGGGTTCGGTCACAATTGATCGTCAGCTGGTGGGTGTAGCGATGGTCGGGGTGGACATCCCGAAAACTTTGACATGTTGGGGTACGAACCCGTTTACCCAGGTCAGCGGGTTGTACCCCCCACCAACGTTTCCCGTCCCCCCGACGTCCCCCCGCTGTGAATAGCCGCGTTGGGGACGAAGCCGGGGATAACCAGGCGAGACCTTCATGCCGTGTCCACACGGCGGAAGGAACTCGAGATGAGTGTCGCAACCCACCTGGGTCTCAACGATCCGGAGAACGACGTACTGGCCCTGGCGCGGGCCCGGTGGCCTCTTTGGCAGCGCGATCACCCAGCGCTGCGCGAGGTGCAGGATCTGCTCGAGCTACCCGGTTGGCTACGCGGGGCCGAGCCTCACCGCGCCGACGGGGTTTTGCTCGCCCTTGCCGAGCTGTCCTCTCCTGAGGGCCGCGACGACGTCGCCGCCACCGGGGCACTGGCCTGGCTTCTGCTGCCGGGAGCCAGCCTGCTGGCCGCCCGCCTGGCCACGCTGACCCCGAGGATCGACCAGCTGCTCGCGGCCCAGCTGTGGGTCGAGGCCCGCACCTTCCCCTGGCAGCGAGGCCACCGGGTGGCGGCGAACATCCTGATGAACACCCGCAAGAGCGTGATGCGAGATCTCGGGGTGGGGGTCTGCGCTGACCGGACGTGGAGCAGAAGTGTCCCGGTCGACCCCAGCGAAAGACTGTGGCAGGAGATCGCGACCGGGGATGTGGCACCCACCGGCGACGAGCTGGCCGACCTACTCACCGCGGCCTGCGCCCTGGAGGTCATCGACGACGCGGACCGGGACCTGCTGCTGCAGGTGGCGGTAGTAGCGGACCGCCACGCCCCGGCCCGTTCGGGCCGTGGCCACGCGGGGCTGTTGTCCAACGCTGTCTCCCACGAGGTCGGGCAGCGGGTCGGGGTCTCGGCCATCACGATCCGCCGGCGAACCCGCCGCTCGATCGAGTTATTGCGCGAAGCGTGCGCGGCCCAGAAGATCCCCGCCTGATGGTGACCGTCAGGGCCACCCGGGTGGCTTTCGGGATCGAGGTGATGACAGTGACCGATCGGGAACAGCTCGATGCATTGGTGAGAACAGCCGGCGCCGAAGAGGCCACGCTGGCCGAACTCGATGACTGCTTGAACCGGCTGCGCCAGGTCAAGCAGGCCAAGCTCGCCCTGTCCCAGCTCGACACCGACACCCTCCGGGCCGTGCTGAGCGCCCGGCGCGAGTCGTTGGGCGGGCAGCACCAGTGAACACCCAGCTCACCCCCAGGGCCGTGGTCGCCGTCGACGAGCTCAAGCGCGCGTGGCACGCCATCCAGAACGGCCAGTTCCGTACCGACGCGCCGAAAGAGGCCTCAACTTTCGCGGCGAAACCCGACTCCCATCGTTCGCGAACCGAAGGCGCAATCTCATGGGAACCGCACGAGCGGGTCCTTCCCGTCATCGGGTGCCTCGGCGGTGCGGGAGCGACCACGACTGCCCTGGCCATCGCGGCCACCACGTCGGGGGCCTCACGGCTGGTCGAATGCGCCACCGCCACCGCGTCGGGGCTTCCGGCCGCCACCGACGCCGAGCTGGGCATCACCAGCGACGGGTGGGTCCAAGGCAGCCGGGACCGCGTGCTGATCGAGCGAGGCGCCGCCGCGATGGACAGCGTCGCCAAGGTTCCACCTCCAGCCTCACCGTCTCGCCCGGTCGAGCTGACAGTGTTGGACATCGGCTGGGAGATCGGTCACGTCCTGGCCACCGACTCATGGGTCAGAGACCACGTCCTGCTCGCCCCGTGGCTGGTCGTGGTCACCACGGCCACCATCCCCGGGATGCGGCGGCTCGAAGGGGTCCTGTCGATCCTGGACGGCGCACAGACCGTCGCCGCCGTCCGTGGCCCCTCCCGCAAGAAATGGCACCGCGACGTGGGCCCCACCATGGGCGCCCTGACCCGCTCCCTGGACCGGGCCGGGCGCCTCGTCGAGCTACCCGAGGACCCGAACCTAGCCGTTCGAGGCCTGAACCCCCACCACCTCCTGCACCCGCGGCTGCTCGCTACCGGAGCTCAGCTGCTTCGGCTCACCGAGTCAACAACCGTCACGAAGGGACAACGACCCAGATGAACCGCACCACGACCGCCAGCTACCTCACCGCACTGCCAGCGGTGTGCCCCGTCGCCCCCCCAGGAGCGCAGCAGTACACAGACCAGATCATGGGCTACGTGCTGTGGGGGGTTGTCATTCTGTTCGGCCTCGGCATCATCGTCTCGATCGGGGCCATTGTGGCCGGCCGCATCTTCGGAATGCCGCACGCCAGCAAGGCCGGCATCGTCGGTATCGTCGTCGTCTTCGTGGCCATCATCTGCTACCTCGTGCTGCCCGGCATCGTGACAAGCATGACCGGCTCCGGCTGCACACTCCCGACCCCGGCACCTGCCGTCTGATGGGACGCACCGCGAGCACCAACACCGACACTGACTCCAGCGGTTGGGGCCGGGTGCGCCTGGTGACCATCCTGACCGCGGGGCTCCTCGCGGCCCTAGCGTTCGCGGTCGGTCTCGGGTTCGCAGCGCACTACGCTCTGCGGTCAACCGGCCAGGCCGAACCCACCAACGGCCTCGCTGGCCAGAACGCGGCGGACCGAGCTCCGCTCGTGACGGTCGACCCCGCGGGCAAGGTCGCTGCGGCTCTGGGCCAGGCACACCGGGACCAGGTTGCGGCGGCGCCCATGCTGACGGCCACCGCGGAAGACTCGCGCAACGGCACGCCCGCGGCCACCCCCGGCCCGTTCGTGCAGGTTCCCCCGGCGACCCGCACCGGCCCCGCTCAGGTCCCGACCGGTTTCACCCACACCCCTGCCGGGGCGGTTGGCCAGCTCGCGGCGATCGAGGCCACCGTCCTTCAAGGCATGTCAATCCCACAGACCAACCAGGTCCACCAGCAGTGGACCCTGCCCGCCGCACCGGACGTCGCGCGCTGGCCTCTGACCGCGAACGTGCAAGCGTTCCTCGCGACCGCCCGGCAGGGCCAGACCAAAGACCCCACCGTGAGCGTGACCGCCGTTCCGGTGGCCGGCCAGGTCAAAGGCACCGACGGGCCCGACTGGGTCCTGGCCTGCGTCCTGCTCGATGTGCGCGCGGTTATCAAGACTGACTCGCGCATGGCTTACGGGTACTGCGAACGGATGCAGTGGGCCAGCGGCGCCGATGGCGGCCGGTGGATGATCGCCCCCGGGTCCAGCCCCGCTACGGCGCCCTCGACCTGGCCCGGGACTGACCTGGCGATCGCCGCCGGGTGGCGAACCTGGACCGGGCCAGGAGAAGGCACCGACTGATGGGGAACCCTTTCGACTACCTCGCGTCCGCGGCCGGGAAAGTCGTCGCCGACGCCTGGACCGCCGCGATGCTTGGGTTCTGGAACGCGGGGCTGTGGCTGCTCAAGCTCGTCCTGACGATCGTGGACGCGTACACCACCCCAGACCTGAGCGAGACCGGACCCGCCCGGGCGCTGTACCAGGTCACCTTCTGGGTGGCGATCTCTCTGATGGTGATCCTCACCCTGGCCCAGGTCGGCATCGCCGCGTTCCGCCGCGACGGCCGGTCCGTGGCCCAGATCCTCGTCGGTACCGCACAGTTCCTGATGGTGTGGGTCGCCTGGATCGGCTACGGCGTAGCCGTCATCGCCGCCTGCGGTGGCCTGACCAAATCGTTGATGGAATCCCTGCTGCACATCGACAACTGGGCGCAGTTCAGCGCCTTCGGCCCCCGGGTCTCCACCCAAGACATCGTCGACGGCACCGTGGCCACGGTCCTGGGCGTCATGGGCATCTTCATGGTCTTCGCCGCAGTCGGGCACCTCCTCGTGATGCTCACCCGCGCCGGCGCCATGATCGTGCTCTCGGCCACCACCCCCATCTCAGCGGCCGGCCTAGCCTCCGACGTCGGCAAGAGCTGGTTCTGGAAGAGCTTCCGCTGGTTCCACGCCGCAGCCCTCACCCCGGTGCTGATGATCCTCGTCCTCGGAATCGGGGTGCAGCTGACCTCGGGCGTGGCCACCGGCCTGACCGACAGTGTCGAGAAGTCCATCGGAACTGCCGTCCCCGGCGTCATTCTCATCTGCATCGGCTGCTTCAGCCCACTCGCGCTGTTCAAGCTGCTGGCCTTCACCGACCCGGGCACGACCTCCGGGGCGGCCATGCGCGCCGGGATGCAGTCCCAGGGCGGCCTTAGTGGCCTGCTGCGCGGCAAGGGAGGCGCCGGTGACAGCACCTCCTCCGCAGCCTCCACCACCGACGAGCACGGCCGCTCCCAGGGCGAGACCGCCGGGGAGGACACCACCAGCACCCGCTTCGGGCAAGGCGCCCAGGGCGGCAGCTCCAGTGCTGCTGGTGCTGGCGGAAGTGGCGGCGGCGGCGCCGCTAAGGGGGCAGGTGGTGGGTTCGCGGCGGGAGCCGCCGGAGCGTTCGTGGCCGGCCTGGGCGTCATGCAGTCCCTCGGCACCCGAGGCGCCGTGATCGGCGCGGACCTGACCAACCAGATGGGAGTAGGGCACAACAACTACGTCCCGGACTTCTCCTCGAACAAGCGCGACAAGAACAGCAAGAACCAGGGCCGTGAGGACGACAACCCGGAGATCAACGGGGCCGACAACTCCGACTCATCCGGGAGCGGCGGTGACTCCGGTGGGGGTGGTAGCCCCGCGATCGGCACGGGCGGGGCGGGAAGCACCAGCGCCTCACACAGCCCGAAAACCACGCCGATCCCGACGGGCGGCGGTGACCCCGGCTCGGCCGGGGGAGGCGGCGGGCCCAACGGCGGCCCTGGTGGAGCCGGCGGCGCAGGAGCCGCCGGCGGTGGCGCGGCGGGGGCCGGCGCCGCGTCGGCCGTCCCGGTCTAGGAAAGGAGCTCGACATGGCAGTGCTCTACTCGGACTACTCCCGGGCGCGGATCGGGTGGTTCTTCGGCCTGTCCGGTTGGCAGCTGGGCGTCACCGCGCTGGCGTTCCTCCCGATCGCGGGGTCAATACAGAACGGGTCATGGGCGGCCGCGGGCCTCTTTGCGGTCCTGTGGGTGTTCATCGTCCTGCTCACCGTGACCCCGGTACGAGGACGCTCGGCGATCGGGTGGCTCAGCGCCTGCCTGACCTTCGCCGTGGGCGGGCTGGCCGGATGGACTCGGTTCCGGCCGCTGGCCGCCCGCGGCGCGGCCGAGGTGCTCGAAGAGCCCGATCTACCGGGGATCCTGCAAGGAGTCGCCATCCACGACGGGCCCCCGTTCGGTGTCACATTCACCCGGACCGCGATCATCCAGGACCACCGGGCCAAGACCTGGGCGGTCACCGCAGCGATGGTCCACCCCGGGATCGGTCTGAAAGAGGCCCACGAACGGGCACGGCAAGGCGCCGGGCTCAGCGAGCTGCTGGATCTGGCCGAACGCACCGAACTGATCGACGAGGTCATCTTCGTGGTGCGCACCGTCCCAGAGGACGGCGCCGAGCGAGACCAGTACATCAGCCGGCACCGCAAAGGCGACGGGCCACAAGTAGCCCGTCAGGTCAACGACGACCTGCAGAACATGCTCACCACCGCCAGCGTACGAACCGAAGCCTTCGTGACCCTGGTGGCCCCGGAGGCCCGGCTGGCCAAGCCGGCCAAAGAGGCTGGTGGCGGCGTCGATGGCCGCGCCCGGGTGCTGCTGGGCGCAGCGAGCGAGCTCGAGGCGCAGCTGCGTGGCGGGATGGGCATGACCAGCGTGAACTGGCTGACCAGCCCGCAACTGGCCCTGGCGTGCCGCACCGGGTTCGCCCCAGGAGACCGCGCCGGCATCATCGACGCTCTCACGGCGGCCAACACCGACCCCGAGGTCAACGCCGACGTGCCGTGGGCCATGGCCGGACCGTCCGGGGCCGACCCCGCCGCCCGGCACTACAGCCACGACGCCTGGAACTCGATCTCCTCGACGATCAAGTTGCCCGTCAAGGGCGCCGTCATGGGGGCACTGGCACCGGTCCTCACCCCGACCGGCACCGGCGAACGGCGCAGCATCATGGTGGCCTACCCGATCCTGTCCCAGTCCGCCGCGCAGCGGCAGAGCGCCACGAGCGAGTGGGCCGCCGACATCGGTGACGAGATGCGTAACCGGGCCAAGGTCAAACAGCGCTCCAAGTCCCGCGACGAGTCCGACAAGGTCCGACGTCTCGACGCCAAACTGGCCAGGGGTAACGCCCTGACCCGTCCGTATGCCGTGTGCACGGTGACCGCGCCCAAGACGGCCCGCGTCGCCGAGTACGGCCGGCGCCTCGACGCCTCGGTCCGCCGGGCCGGTTTCGCGCCGCTGCGCCTGGACCTGGCCCAGGACGTGGCCTTCGCCGCGTCCACCGTGCCGCTGGGTATCAGCCTCACCAGAAAGGCCGACTGAGATGAAGGGGGTTCGCCACGGGTCCGGGGGCCGGGACATGTCCCAGCTGCTGTCCGACTTCGGTCACGAGCTGCCCACGGTGCCCGCCCCCGCCGCGGTGCCCAAGGCGGCCCGACTGTTCCGACACGCCCCCCGCCGAGGGGCCCGCCGAACCGGTCGCGGCTGGGCACCGGCGACGGCGCCAGTCTCGACGTGGCGGATGACCAGCGACCAGGCCCCGGTGCTCTGGCCGTTCATCTCCACCCCCGGCCTGCCTCCGACCGGTGCTCAGATGGGCCCGGACATGCTCTCCGGGGGAGCCTTCCACGCCGACCCCATCGGGTGGGTCCTGGACGACGCCGTGCCCGTGACGAACCCCAACATCTTCAGCTTCGGCAAACCCGGACGCGGCAAGAGCGCCACCACCAAGGCGTTCTGCCTACGGATGATGGACTTCGGGTACCGCACCCTCATCCTGGGCGACCCGAAAGACGAGTATGAGGCGTTGTGCCGGTTCCTCGGCGTGCAGCCGTTCGTCATCGGCCACGGACTGGCTACCAGAATCAACCCGCTGGCTTTCGGGCCGCTGATGACCGGTTGGGAGGCCCTGAGCGCGGAGCAGGCTCAGGGCCGCGCCGCGATCGTCTTCGCCCGGTGGCTGACCCTGGTCCGCGGGCTCGTCGGCTCCCAACGGATCGGGGACCTGAAGGTGCCGTTCGGGCCCAGCGACGAGGTCGTCGTCAAGGCCGCCCTACAGCACCTGACCGGGTACAGCCACGGCCAGTCCCACCTGCGCGAGACCACCATCCCCGCTCTGTGGCACCTGTTGAACACCCCGTCCGCGCAGCTGGTCGAGCAATGCCGCTACGCCGACGAACGACACTTCCTCGACGGCACGAGGCTGTTGCGCGACGCTCTGGGCCAGCTGGTCGACGGCGCCCTGGCGGGGCTGTTCGATGACCACACCACCATCGAGGTCGACTGGGGCGCGCCCATCCAGTCCCTGAGCCTGTCCCGGCTCGAACCGTTGGGCGATGAGGCCGTCGGGATCGCCCTGACCTGCCTGAACTCCTGGGGCCGCGGGATGCGCGAGATGGCCGCCCCGGGAGATCTGCGGGTGGTGGTGCGTGACGAGTCCTGGAAGCAGCTGCGCCTGGGCACCGAAGCGGTCAAGAGCTTCGACGCGGACCTACGCCTGAGCCGCCGCGACGGCGACATCCAGTTCGCGATCGCCCACAAACCCTCAGACCTGCTCTCCGCCGGGGACAGCGGCTCCCAGGCCGTCGCGATCGCCAAAGACCTGCTGCACCTGGCCGACATCAAGATCCTGCACGGGCAAGACCTCGGCGTCGCCCAGGAGCTGGAGAGCATGCTCGGGCTCGGAGCCCTGGCGCGCGACCATGTCACGCGGTGGGCCATGCAAGGCAAAGGTCGAGCACTGTGGTGCGTCGGGGACCAGTTCTACAAGGTCCAGACCGTGCTCACCCCGGTGGAGAAAGCCCTGACCTACACCAACGAGAACATCGCCAGCGCCGCGTGAACCGGCCACCGTCATGAAGAAGATCCTGGCCGTCCTACTGATCCTGTTCGCGCTGCCGCTCGGGGTGGCCGTCATGATCGCCGCCGCCGCGACCCCCGCTATCGGCGAGGAGCTGCGCACCATCTCGTGTGCGGGGCAGATCCCGCCCACCGGGGACTGGCGGCCACCGTTCCAGCAGGCCTACGTCAAAACCTCCGGGTTCGGCGAGCGTTACCACCCCGTGTACCACAAGTGGGTCCTGCACGACGGGGTCGACCTGGTCTCCCAACCCGGCCCCGGACCCGTAGTGGCGATCGCCGCTGGCCGGGTGCTCTTCGCCGGGCCCACCACCGACGGGTGGGGCAACGCCGTCGATGTCGAACACGCCGGCGGGATCGTCAGCCGCTACGCCCACCTATCCTCCGTGAGCGTCTCCACCGGGCAGGTTCTCCCAATCGGGCAGAAGGTCGGCGTCGAAGGCGCCACCGGCGCTTCTACCGGCACACACCTGCACCTGCGCATCCACATCAACGGTAAGCCCGTTGACCCAGTCGACTTCATGGAGCAACACGGGGCACCCCTGACCGGGGCCGCCGTCGCACCCAGCGTCACCACCGACCCGACAACGAACCCCGCGGCGCCCCCGCCCAGCCTGCCCGCCGGGGTCGCCGAAGGCGGGATCGGGTTCCCCCTGCCCGGGCCAGGAACCCCCCGACAGAACTCTATGACCGCACCGGCCCTGCCCATCCCGGAGGACATCAAACGGCTCTACGTCGCGGCCGCGAACACCTACAAGCTGCCCTGGACCCTGCTCGCCGGTATCGGGATGGAGGAGACCGGCCACGGCAGGAACAACGCCACCTCCAGCGCCGGCGCCCAAGGGCTGATGCAGTTCATGCCGGCCACCTGGGCCACCATGGGCCTCGACGGTGACGGAGACGGCCGCGCCGACATCCACAACGACGCCGACAGCATCTTCTCCGCCGCGAACTACCTGACCAAGTCCGGCGTCGCTAGCGGCCCCACCGGCGTGACCACCGCGATCCTGGCCTACAACCACGCCACCTGGTACGTCAACGACGTTCTGTTCTACGCGCGGGCCTACGGTGGCGGGACCGTACTGGGCGACCCCACCGACTGCGGAACCACCGGCGAAGGAGACCCGGCCCTTCCTCCACTGACTAACGACCGCCTGCAGACGGTGTTGACCTGGGCCGGTCAACAAACCGGTGACGCCTACGTGATGGGCGCCAACGGACCGAACGCCTGGGACTGCTCATCGCTGGTTCAGAACGCCTATGCCCAAGTGAAGATCACCATGCCACGAACCGCCGGCGCGCAACGGGACTGGCTCGCCAAAGGCAACGGGTCCCGCGTCCAGCCCGGACAGGAACGACCCGGGGACCTCATCTTCTGGGACTCCTACCTCGGACCTGCCCGGATCGGACACGTCGTCATGGTCTGGGACCCGGCCAGTAAGAGCACCATCGAAGCCCGCTCCACCCGCGACGGGGTCGGACACTTCAGCTACGAGGGCGAACAGGGCCGGGCGCACATCTTCGAGATCTGGCGAGTCGGGAACATGTCCGACCAGCCCACCACCACCTCATGACCGCCGATCCGAACGACCGGGTCAGCCACGAGGAGAGCTTCCACGAGCGTCGAGCCCAACAGCAACAAGACGTGGACCAACGCGAGGCCGTAGACCGTCTCGAGCGTCGTCGTGCCCAGGAGGTGAACGTCGAGGAGCCAGACGACCTGCCGCCCCCGCGCCCGGGCGAGGACCCGGCCCAGCCCAGCTACCACTGGCACTCGGTGGTGCAGCAACGAGGTTGGGAGCAACCCACTCTCGATGGCACCAACGGCGGCCAGGACCCGCACGCCTGGCTCTGGCGCCACCAGCAAGAACACCAACGGCGCCACCGTCCGCGCCTCGACACGGCAACCGCGCCGCCCCAACTGCAACAAGGGCGCCCGAACCGGTAGACCCCGCGACTACCCCGGGCTCGATCGGCCTGCCTATCAGCCAGCAAGCCACCCGGTGACGGCTCAAGAGTCATTCACCAAGGCGTGACTGACCGCCCGATGAACCACCACGGCTTAGGTGGAAGAGGAGGCACCATGCAACAGTCACGCCGCACCAACCCCTATCCACTCACCTGGGAGATCCCCTGTGCCGTAACGTTAGCCGTTCTACTACTGCTCGTGCTCGGAGTGCACGCCGGGCGCACCGTCGCGAACATGCTCGCCGGGGCCGGGATCACCTGGCCAGCCAGCGACAAACTGATCACCAGCCTGCCCGGCGTGCTCGGTGGCGATGCGGCAGCCGGTCTGACCCCCCAGCCCGACCTCGTCGCTGCACCCAGGGCGACCCAGGTTTGGATCGCCCTCACCGAGGCGATCTCCCTGGCGCTGATGCTCTGGGCCGGAACGATCAGCTTGCTTCGGTGGGGCCCGGGCCGCATGCGTGGCATGGCGACCCGCGCCGAGGTCGAGAACCTCCTCGGCCGGCGCCGGTTGCGCCGCTCCGCATCGGTCATCCGGCCTGACCTCTACGGAAAGAACCGCGCATGAAGATGCCGCCAAAGTTCCAACCCCACCAGGTCGGCTGGCCCCTCGGCACCGCCTGGCAGCCGAGGAGCGGCCCACTATTCGTGCCGTGGGACCGCACCGCCGGCGTCATCGGCCCGCAGGGCAGCGGGAAAACCCTCGACCTGCTCATCCCCGCCCTGCTAGCGGCCCCCGGTGCTGCGCTGGTGACCCTCACCAAGCTCGACGACCTGCTGCTCAGCTTCACCGCCCGGTCCGCCAACGACCGGCCCTGCGTCGTGCTCGACCCGTTCGGCCTGGCACAAGGCCTACCCGAGTTGGTGTGGGACCCGATCGAGGGGTGCGTCGACCCGATGGTCGCCGAACGACGGGCCAAGGCGTTCACCGCCGGCACCGTCAAAGGGGCCGTGGCCGGCGGCCACGGTGATGACTCCGCCCGGTTCTACGCCGCCGAGGCCGCCAAGGTGCTCATGACGTTCTTCCACGCTGCCGCATTGACCGGGCGCACCCTGCAGGACGTGCTGCGCTGGGTGGCCAACCCCCTCAGCGCGACCGACCCCACCGAGGTTCTGCGCGAACACCCCCACGCCGCACCCTTCTGGCACGGGTTGCTCAACGGCGCCCTCAACGGTGATGACCGCACGGCCGGCAACACCGTCACCACCGTGCAGCAGGCCATGTCCCTGTTCTTCCAAGAACCCATCCGTCGGCGCTGCGTCCCCCGACTCGGACACCCCGGAACCGACATCGCCGAGCTCATCCGCCGCGGCGGCACCATCTACCTCCTGGGCCGTGAAGACCCTTACGCCAGCGCGTCCCCGTTGATGACTGCCGTCGCCGAACACGTCCTGGACACCGCTCTCGCAGCCGCGAACAGCTCACCGTGGGGCCGGCTCTGCCCGCCCCTGCTCGCCTGCCTGGACGAGCTTCCCTCCACCGCACCACTACCGACGCTGCGCACCCGGATGGCCAACGAGCGGGCGTTAGGTCTCTCGTTCATCTGGGCCGCGCAGACCCGCCCCCAGCTCACAGCCATTTTCGGCGAGCAAGAAGCCCGCACCCTGCTGGGCCTGACGAACAACCTCATCCTGTTCGGCGGCAGCAAAGACGTCGCCTTCAACCAGGAGATCAGCGACCTGCTGGGCCCGGTCCGCATCTCCCGAACCACCTGGCAGTCCGGGCAGATGGCCGGGCGCAACGTCGTCGGCGAGGACATTCCCATCCTCACCGGCGCCGAGGTGAGGCAGCTGCAGGAGGGCCGGGCCCTGGTCGTGGCCGAGAACGGAAAACCCATCATCGCCAAGCTCCGTCGCTGCATCACAGGCCCTGCCGGGCGAGAACTCCTCGCTCAACAAGCTGACACCCGCGCGAAGCTGGTCGCGAACCACCGCCTGACCATCAGCCCGGAAGATCGCGCCATCGCCGCCCTCGCCGAAGCGCGCCGGCACGGCCTTTCCGACACTGACCGATCCCAGCCGCACGAGCTGCAATCATGAGCGGCAACCCCGGCGCGAAGCAGCTGCGCCCAGCCCCGATGCTGCGCCCCTTCCCCGAACCGGGCCGGGGACTGCTCCAGTGCTACCGCGAGCTTGATCTCGCCCTGAACGGAACCAAGGAGCAACAGCAGGCTCTCGGCAACCTGCGGATGCTACCCAGACCGTGGGAGCCCTCCAGTGTCCGCCATCCCCTCCTGCGTCACGAGTTATGGGTCTGGCTCGAAGCCGCCGTTACCTGGCACAACATCGAATACGTCTGGGACGTCTCCATGGCCATCCCCGCCTGCTGGCCCGAGCACCCGCACCTGGTCCACGAGATCGCCGTCCTAACCGACCAACGACACCGGGCCGGTCTCAGCCTGACCAGTGACCACCTCGAGGAATGGCACCGCTACGCCCTACCCGCTTTCACCGAACGAATGCGAGCCCGCACCAAGACCCACTGCGAAGACGGCCACCAAGAATGGCCCGCCCGCGGTCGCTTCTCCCGCCACGTCGCCGAAGACGCCGTCACACACCGACGAGAACAGTTCGCCCGCGACGAAGCCGGCCTCCAACGACCCGCCGACCCGTCCGATGACTCCGGCCCGCGACTGCGGGTCGTCGAGGGAGACACCCCACCGTCACCAGACAGCGACGAGCCGCCCTATGACCCCCACACCGGGGAAGTCCTCGATTAACGGCGAACAGGGCTGGTACGCGGTCCGATCCGATCTGCCCTTCGAAATGTAGCGAATGAAAAAACCTGTAAAAAGAAATGTGAGGGAATGTCTACCAACCCGTTCAGGCCCTCCTTCGGGGCCTCGCCCCCGGTGCTGGCCGGGCGCGCCGAGGAGCTCGAGGTCTTTACCGATGCCCTTGATGCCGGCCCTGGCGCGCCCGGTCGGGCGATGCTGGTGACCGGTCCTCGCGGGTCAGGTAAAACGGTCATGCTCAACGCGTTGGAGGATGCTGCGCGGCAGCGAGGCTGGCTGGTGATCTCGCAGACTGCGCGTCGAGGCGTCGCTGATGAGATCCGCGACACCCAGCTGCCGGCCCTGCTGGGTGCGTACGCGGATGACGCCATCGAGAACCATGTCACGGGTGCGAACCTGAGCCTGCCCGGGATCGGGGGAGGGATGACCCGGACCCGCACCGAGAACTACCCGGTGACGCCCTCGTTGCGGTTCTACCTGGAGAAGCTCACCGACGCTTTGAGCCCGGGTCTGGGCGTAGTGCTGTCCTTGGATGAGCTCCACCCTGGAGCAGGGCAGGATCTCGAGAGGATCACCCAGGCGGTGCAGCACGCGTTCCGAGAAGACCGGCAAGTTGCCCTCGTAGCGGCGGGGCTACCGCTTGCGGTAGATGACCTGCTGACGGTGCCAGGGATGACGTTCATCCGTCGTGCAGAACGCTTTTCCATGAACGACGTTCCACTGCCCGATGTGCGATACGCGATTCAGATTCCGATTGAACAAGCCGGCAGGCGCATCACGCCCGAAGCACTTGAGGTGCTCGCCGAGGGGGCCGAGGGGTACTCCTTCCTGGTGCAGTTGGTCGGGTACCACGCCTGGAACTCCAACCGTGAGCACGACGTGATCAGCCTGGCTGACGCTCACGTGGGTGTCGACAAAGCAGTCGCCCGGCTGGGGCGACTGGTACACGAAGCAGCCCTGAAAGACATCTCCGACGTTGACCGCGCGTTCGTGACAGCGATGGCCGTCGACGACGGCCCCAGCCGTATCTCCGATGTCGCCACCCGGCTCGGCACGGACGGCAACAACGCCAACCAGTACCGCCGCCGCCTCATCGAAGCCGAACTTATCGAACCCGCCGGCCATGGCCTCGTCCAGTTCACGTTGCCCCATCTAAGAGATCATCTACGCAGCCGTTACCTGCCCTTGGTAGACGACGCCTCAGAGGATCTCCCCGCGCCGCCTCGATTATCTGGCGCCGGTCACCAGCGACAGGCCATTATCGCGCCGAGACACGAACGCGACCGCCCACGGAGATGACCTCCGCAGCACGTCCCACGCTCTCCTGCTCTCGTCCTGGTGATCAGGTCGACGGGGTGAGCAGGTCGTTTCGACCCAGACGGTAACCGCGGCGTGCGCGATGGCTATGACCGTGAGATCCGAACGCGTTTGTCGCTCGGTTCCAGACGCACCCCCGCAGACACCTCGGCGTGTATCGCTGAGATTTGAACGCACTCAGGGGGTTGCGCCTCCACGCAACCTGTAACGACCGCCGGTGCTACCGCTCGGCGCCAGGAGCTGGTCGGTGTTTACCGGTCAGCCGATGGTCGGACGTTGCCCAGAGCCGCCTTTCCGTCGCGTCTCTCCGCCCAGATAGGGCGTGTCCTGACCCGGGAAGCAACCCCAACCGCAGGTGGTGGATCTCGCGACACGAGTCGGGTTGGCCTGTCACCTGATCGTGAGCGGGCCCAGTTGACCGCCGCGGTGACCCGTTCATTGAGGGCCACCACGAACGGTTTGAGTTCGTGCCGATCTGGAGGGCGCTCACCGGCCATGGCTGCCCGATCGCTGCGACAATGTACGACTCGACCCGTTGCCCACCGACGGTCTGCGCGGGCGGACCGAACGAGTTGGGCTCTAAACGCGGTTTGTGGGTCCAGAAGGCCTCGGGCGGGACGAGTTTAAGGGCTCTTCACAATCCAGGGTGTAGCAGGCGTCGGCGCGTCGATCCCGGGGTAGGGGTCGAGGCCTTCGCATGATGGGAGTTCTCACACCGCCCATCGGGAAGACCTCGACGTGTCTGACGCTACCTTCGCTCGCCCCGACCTGACCACCTTCACCCGCTTGGACGAGCTCGGCCTGCTGGTCACTGGTCAGCGACTTGAGCCTGACCGCGCGGTCTTGGCCTGCCGGGTCCTCGATCCCGACCAGTGGTGCCGACGCTGCGGCTGCGAAGGCGCACCGCGGGACACCGTCGTGCGGCAGCTGGCGCACGAGCCCTTCGGGTGGCGCCCGACGACGCTGCTGGTGACGGTGTGCCGCTACCAGTGCAGCGGGTGCGGACACGTGTGGCGCCAGGACACCACCCGGGCCGCGCAACCCCGGGCGAAGCTCTCCCGAGGTGGGCTGCGCTGGGCGCTGGAAGGGATCGTGTGTCAGCACCTGACCGTGGCCCGCGTCGCCGAAGGCCTGGGGGTGGCGTGGAACACCGCGAACGACGCGGTCCTGACCGAGGGCAAGCGGGTTCTGATCAACGACCCGGCCCGGTTCGACGGGGTCACCACGATCGGGGTCGACGAACACGTGTGGCGACACACCCGACGCGGCGACAAGTATGTGACCGTCATCATCGACCTGACCCCAATCCGTAACAAGACCGGGCCTGCCCGGTTGCTCGACATGCTCGAAGGCCGCTCCAAGCAAGCCTTCAAGGCGTGGTTGGCTGGCCGCCCGCAGGCCTGGCGTGACCGGGTCGAGGTGGTCGCGATGGACGGGTTCACCGGGT
>JBDTVJ010000066.1:0-17762 GCA_040007275.1 Terracoccus sp. | reverse complement strand
TCGACCGCTACCTCGGTTGGCCGGGACAGGCCCCCAGCTACAAGATCGGCGAGCGTCTCTGGATCTCGTTGCGCGACGAGGTCAAGCAGCGCGAAGGAGATGCTTTTGACCTCAAGGCCTTCCACCGTCGAGCGCTCGACATCGGTGGGGTCGGCCTCGACACCCTGCGTGACGCCGTGCTGGGCGAGATCTGAGCGTGGCCGACGTGCCGGCATCCGTTCGGCTCGTCCTCGCCTCTGCGTCACCCGCTCGACTGGAGACGTTGCGTCGAGCGGGAGTCGAGCCGACGGTGCTCGTCAGCACGGTCGACGAGGACCTTGCGGTAGCCGAGGCGAGGAGCCGCTACGGGCCGGTCGAACCGGTCGACGTAGCCCTGCTGCTGGCCCGCGCGAAGGCCGAGAACGTGGCCGGTCGGGGTGGGCGGGCTGCCCTGGTGCTCGGCTGCGACTCGGTGCTGGAGATCGACGGTGAGGTGCACGGCAAACCGGGCAACGTCGCCGAGGCCACCCAACGGTGGCGCCGGATGCGGGGCCGCTCCGGCGTGCTGCACACCGGGCACTGGCTCGTCGATGACCGGCCGGAGGGCAGCGGCGCCACCCTCGGCGCGACGGCCTCCACGACCGTGCACTTCGCCCAGGTCAGCGACGCCGAGATCGAGGACTATGTGGCCACCGGTGAACCCCTGCTGGTGGCGGGCGGGTTCACTATCGACGGCTTCGGCGGGCCGTTCGTCACCGCGATCGAAGGTGACCACCACAACGTCGTCGGCCTCTCCCTCCCGCTGCTACGCGACCTGCTGGGGCAGGTCGAGGTGGGCTGGTTCGACGTGGTCGGCCGAGTCGAGGGAGCGACCTCAACGACCTGAGCATCGGCGAACGGCCAGGCGTAGGTCAGGGGTAGAGATCGTCGCCGAGCGTCTCGATGATCAGGTAGTGCTGGGTCCACCACCACATCTGTACCGCGCCGAGAACGAGGATGCCGCTGAGTAGCAAGTAGCGGTAGCGGTCCCACCACCGCAAGCGCAGTACCCAGGCGATGATGAGGGTCATCGGGAACGCGAGCAGGGCATAGCGCACCCGGCTCGCCGTCGGGCTGGTCACCAGCAGGATGTAGGCGGGGTAGGCACCGGCCCAGCCCCAGATCTCCGGCCCCCACCGCCACGAGTGCTTCGAGAGCATCCACCAGGCAAAGGCCGCGACTCCGGCCACGCCCAACACCTGGGCACCGACCCCGGCGTACTCGTCGAGCAGCTGCCACCAGAGCCTGAGCTTGATCGCGGTCTCGATGTTCCACGCCAGCATGGTGCGGTTGTAGGCATCCGGTGTGTTCGTGGCGATCGACACGATCGTGGGCCACAGGAACGTCAGGGCGGCGGCGAAGGCGGCGAGCGCCGCCATCCCCCACCGCCACCGCACCGGGTGCGAGCCCTCGTCGTCCTGACGCCAGCGCACGATGGCGTGCGTCAGGATGACCGGCGCCATGACGATCACGACGTTGCGGGTCAACGACAGCACCACGAGAGCCACCGCCACCCACCAGTAGTGGCGGGCCCGCAGCAGCAGCAGCACCGAGACGACGAGCAGCAGGGCGGTCGACTCCGTGTACGAGGCGCTGAAGATCGAGGAGGCGATGAAGAAGCATGTCGCGGTGACCGCGACGATGGCCTCCCAGCGGCCCACCGCCCGGTCGACGAGGCGAAAGAGCAGGTACATCGCGGGGAACCCGATGACCGTCGACAGCAGGGGGGCGGCCACGACGAAAGGTAGGCCGGTCAGCGACATGATCGCGCCGACGCTCAGCGGGAACACCGGGAAGAAGGCCCAGGGGTTCATGTCGATCTGGCCCGATGGCAGGGTCGGCAGCGCGGCCGGGTAGCCGTTCTCGGCGATGATGCGATACCACTGACCGTCCCAGTTGGTCATCGCCGTGAGGTAGCCGGGATCGCCGGGGGTCGGATAGGCGATCCGGATGGAGTCCAGCCCCATCGGGAGCGCTATCTGGTTCTTCGCCAGCGCCACCACGACGAGGAAAACGTAGAGGCGCGAGACGGCATACATGCCCACCGGGAACCAGAAAGCGAACTGCCGGTAGAACGGGGCACGTGTCTCTGCTGCCCGGTCGGGGTGCTCCAGTCGATGACCGAGGCGCGAGTCAGACCGGCGGGACGGCCCGGCGTCGGTCGCTGAAGTGACGGTCACGCCGGGAAGCATAAGCCAGACGGCGAAGCAGGTCAGAACGCAGTTCGTCCGCCTCGATGATGGAGTCGAGCACCAGGTCGGCGGCCAGGCGCTCGATGTCGACGTCCTGCTCGTACTCGGCGCGACGCTCGGCGACGAACCCGTCGCGGGCGTCCGGACCGTCGGCCTGCTCGATCTCGGCGATCTTGTTGGCGTACACGGCGTTGACGGCAGCCTCCGGGCCCATCACGGCGATCCGCGCTGTGGGCAACGCGATGGTGGCGTCGGGGCCGAAGCCCGGGCCACCCATGGCGTAGAGACCCGCCCCGTAGGCCTTGCGCACGATGACGCAGAACTGCGGCACCGTGGCCGACGCCACAGCGCTGACCATCTTGGCGCCGTGCCGGATGATCCCGCCCCGCTCCACCTCGGAGCCGATCATGAAACCGGGCACGTCGGCGAGGTAGACGAGCGGGATGTTGAAGGCGTCGCACAGCCAGATGAAACGGGCCGCCTTGTCGGCGCTGTCGGTGAACAGCACGCCCCCCTTGACCATCGAGTTGTTGGCCACGATGCCGACACTCTCACCGTTCATCCGGCCGAAACCGATGACGAGCTCGCCCGCCCACAGCGGCTTCAGCTCGAAGAACGAGTCGTCGTCGACGAGTCCGTCGATGACCTTGTGGACGTCGAACGGCACCGACTCACGCTCAGGCACCGTGAAGTGGGTGAGTGCCTCGGCCGGCTCCTCGGCGCCGTAGACGGGCGGGTGGTCGCGCCAGCAGCCCGGCACGTAGGAGAAGTAGAGCTTGGCCAGCTCGATCGCCTCGACGTCGTCGTGCGCGAGCAGGTCGCCCACCCCGGAGACGGTGCAGTGCATTCGGGCACCGCCCATCTCTTCGAGCGACACCGTCTCGCCGACGACCATCTCGGCCATCCGTGGGCTACCGAGATACATGGAGGCGTTGCCTTCGACCATGATGATGAGGTCGCAGAAGCTGGGTATGTAGGCGCCTCCCGCAGCGCTCGGACCGAAGAGCGCACAGATCTGCGGCACCCTGCCCGACAAGGCGACCTGGTTGTGGAAGATCCGCCCGGCGCCGCGCCGTCCGGGGAACATCTCGACCTGGTCAGTGATGCGGGCCCCGGCCGAGTCGACGAACCAGAAGACGGGCAGCTCTTCACGCAGCGCCATCTCGGTGGCTCGAACGATCTTCTCCACGGTGCGGGCCCCCCACGAGCCTGCCTTGACGGTCGGGTCGTTCGCGATCACGATGGCCGGTCGCCCCTCGACCGTGCCTCGGCCGGTGACGACCCCATCAGCGGGCAGGCCGGGAGCCAGCGCGTTGGCGTAGCGGCCGTCCTCGACGAAGGACCCCTCGTCGAAGAGCAACGCGATGCGGTCGCGCACGTAGATCTTGCCCTGCCGGTCGAGCTTGGCCTGGGCCTTCTCGGGTGCGCTGGCCGACGCCCGGTAGGCGGTCGCCAGTCGCTCACGCACATCGGCGACCCGAGGGTCACCGTCCTGGCGCGTGCTGGGGTCCCCCTCGCTCATGCCGGGAGTCCCAGCCCGCGGGCGATGACCATCCGCTGGATCTCCGAGGTGCCCTCCCCGATCTCGAGGATCTTCGCGTCCCGGTAGAACCGGGCCACGGGGTACTCCTCCATGAAGCCGTTGCCGCCGAACACCTGGGTCGCTATCCGTGTCGCCGCGACCGCCGCTTCGGTCGTGTACAGCTTGGCCACCGCGGCCGCCTGCTTGACCTCGCCGACGGAGCGTCGGCCCGCCTGCTGTTCGTCCTTGAGCCAGGCCGCCTTGTAGGTCAGAGCCCGGGAGGCCGCCACCATCACCTCGACGTCGGCGATCTGGAACGAGACTCCCTGGTTGGCCCCGATGGGGCGCCCGAACGCCATCCGGGTCTTGGCGTAGTCGGTCGCCAGCTCAAGACAGGCACGCGCGCAGCCGAGCGCGAGGGCCGAGATGGCGATGCGCCCGTCGTCGAGCGTCTTGAGGAACTGCTTGAAGCCCTGGCCCCGCTCGCCGAGCAGATTTTCCGCCGGGACCTTGCAGTTGTCGAACGAGAGGCCGTGCGTGTCGGAGACGTGCCAACCGAGCTTGTGGTAGCCCGGCTCGACGGTGAGGCCGGGCGTACCCGCCGGGATGAGGATGGCCGACAGCTCGGGCGAGCCATCGGCCTTCGTGCCGGTGCGGGCGGTGACCGCGACCACCGAGGTGATCTCGGTGCCCGAGTTGGTGATGAAGGCCTTGGACCCGTTCACGACCCACTCGTCACCCTCGAGCGTGGCCCGGGTTCGCGACGCTGCGGCATCCGAGCCACCGTCGGGCTCGGTGAGACCGAAGCCGGCCAGCGCCCGCCCGGCAACCAGGTCGGGCAGGTAGCGCTGCTTCTGCTCGGCGCTGCCGTAGGTGAGGATCGGGTTGATGCCGAGGCCCACGCCCGCCGACAGGGTGATCCCGATCGACTGGTCGACCCGGCCCAGCTCCTCGATGGCGACGCAGAGGCTGGTGAAGTCGGAGCCACCCTCGCCCGCCGTTCCGCCGAACTCCTCGGGCACGACGAGGCCGAACAGGCCCAGCTCGCCCATCTTGGGCACGAGATCGGTGGGGAAGTACGCGGCGGCATCCCACTTGGCGATGTTGGGGGCAACCTCCCGCTCGGCGAAGTCGCGCACGAGCGAACGGAGGTCTTCGTGGTCCTGGCTGAGCTCGAACATGGTGATCCTTCACTCGTGTCGTGACGCTTGTGGCGCATACTTGACGTTTACGTAAAGGTAAAGCACGATCGGGGGCATGACAAGTTCGCCTCGGGCTGCCGCTGACCGAGAGGGTCCGTGGAGCATCGCCCAGGTGGCTGACGCGTTCGGGGTGACTCATCGCACCGTGCGGCATTACGAGGACTTGCGCCTGATCGCTCCGGAACGCCGCGGAACCCAGCGGCTCTACCACCGCCGCGACCGCACCCGGCTCGGGTTGATCCTGCGCGGCAAGCGCCTCGGCTTCCCGCTCGAGGAGATCCGCACGATCATCGACCTGTTCGACGCGCCGCGTGGCCGCCGCACCCAGCTTGAGTACGTGCTCGGTCAGGTGGAGCAACGCCGTCACGACCTGGATCAGCGACTGCGTGACGTGCAGGACACCATCGAGGAGCTTGGTGAGTTCGAGCGGCGCTGCCGGGCTGACCTGGCGCGGGTCTCGCTCGCATCGACGTCGTCGGGCGCGAACCCGTGAACGGGCAGAGCAGCCCGCGTGACACCATGGGTTCATGAGCGAAACCGACCCCAAGATCGACGCCTACGCCCACCCGGATCGGCTCGTCACGACCGACTGGCTCGCGGAACAGATCGAAGCCGGTCACGTCGGCGGCCCCGACGGGATCGCGCTGCTCGAGTCGGACGAGGACGTACTGCTCTACTCCACCGGGCATATCCCCGGGGCACTCAAGGTCGACTGGCACGTCGACCTCAACGACCCCGTGTCGCGCGACTACGTCGACGGAGCCGGCTTCGCCAGCGTCCTTGGTGCCCGCGGGATCTCGCGGGAGACCACCGTGGTGATCTACGGCGACAAGAGCAACTGGTGGGCGGCCTACGCGCTCTGGGTCTTCAGCCTCTTCGGTCACGAAGACGTCAAACTGCTTGACGGTGGGCGGGCGAAGTGGATCGCCGAGGGGAGAGCGCTGACCCGAGACGTGCCCACTCCGACCCCGGTCAGCTACCCCGTCGCGGAGCGCGACGACGCGCCGATCCGGGCCTTCAAGGACGACGTCCTCGCCCACCTGGGCAAGCCTCTGGTGGATGTCCGCTCGCCGGGGGAGTTCTCCGGTGAGCTGCTGCACATGCCCGACTACCCGCAGGAAGGCGCGATGCGCGGGGGGCACATCCCCGGCGCGGCGTCGGTTCCCTGGGCGCGGGCGGCAAACGACGACGGCACCTTCAAGTCGCGTGCCGAGCTCGAAGCCATCTACCTGACCGAGCTGGGGCTCACCCCTGACGACGACGTGGTGGCCTACTGCCGCATCGGCGAGCGCTCGTCACACACCTGGTTCGTGCTGACCCACCTGCTCGGTTTCGAGACGGTGCGCAACTACGACGGGTCGTGGACCGAGTGGGGCAATGCCGTTCGCGTCCCGATCGAGAAGTGAGGCGCGCGTGAGTGACTCCCCCGCCTCGCCGGCCCCACTTCCCCCCTCCCTGGCCGAGATCGCCGACGACTTCACCTCGGCGAGCAACGACCTCAAGCTGCAGCTGCTGCTCGAGTTCAGCGATGACCTGCCGCCGCTACCCGATCGCTACGCGGGTGACCTGGGCCGTCTCGAGCGCGTCGACGAGTGCCAGTCACCGCTCTTCCTGACCGTCGAAGTCGGCGCTGGTGAATCGCTCGACGCTCGCGTCGTCAACCTGTTCTTCGACGCCCCGCCCGAGGCACCGACCACCCGCGGCTTCGCCGGCATCCTGCGCGAAGGCCTCGACGGACTCTCTGCGGCCGACGTGCTGTCCGTGCCCGACGACGCCCCGATGCGCTTCGGCCTCGCGCAAGCGGTCTCTCCCCTGCGGCTTCGCGGCATGGTCGCGATGCTCGCCCGGATCAAGCGCCAGGTGCGCGCCAAGACTGCCGTCTGACACCACCTGCCCTCTGCCCGTCACTACGTCACTGACCCGCCCCACGCATCAGGGCCGTAGGAGCCCACCCCCGGCCCACCCCAACCGTCCTACGTCACTGACCCGCCCCACCCATCAGGGCCGTAGCAGGCGTAGGCCTTCCCTATCCGCCCAGGGCTGTCGCACCCTCCTGCCACAGTGAACCCATGACCGAACAACCAACGACTGAGGTCGAGCTCGCTTCGCTCGTGGCGAGATATGTCGTCCGCGCGAGACGACGCGCCGATCTGAGCCAACGTGAGCTCGCGCAGCTGGTCGGGGTCTCCCAGTCGACGATCTGCCGCGTCGAGGCCGGCGAAGGGCAGGTGGGCGCGTCGACCTTCGTGCGGATTCTGACGATGGCAGGGCTCACCCTGACGGTGACCGACGCGTCTGGAGCCACGGTTGCGCCGGTCTCCGCTGACACAGTGCGCGACAACGCCGGGCGGCGCTTTCCGGCGCATCTCGACGTCGGTCCTCCTGACGTGCCAACCCAAGAGCAGCTCAACAGCCCGCGCTACGACCGGCAGCAGCCGAGGGCCAGCTACCACCTGCGTGCTCGCCGCGATCGCATCCGTTCGCTTTCACCGGACGCCAAGCGGGAGGCCCTGGCCATCGGACGTCCCGACCCGACCACCGACCACCCCACGACCGCCGGCCTGCAGCAGCGTCGACGCCTCATCCGAGGGCGACAACTCCGCGTCGATCCCGGGCCGGTCCCGCCCGTCGAGTGTGACTGCCTCCTCGAGTGCTACGAGGTCGGCCCGTGCGTCGGTCCGTGCCCGTGCCAATGCGAGGCCCTGGCCTGGCAGCGACCGTGGAGCGACTCGCCCAGAGCAGGCTGACCCGGAGTCATCCGATACGGGTGCGCACCTCGTACAGCTCTGGAAAGAAGGTCAGGTCGAGCGCGCGTCGCAGGAAGTCGACGCCACTCGACCCTCCCGTTCCCATCTTGTGGCCGATGACGCGTTGTACGACCTGAAGGTGGCGGAAGCGCCACTGCTGGAAGTTGTCCTCCACGTCGACGAGCTCCTCGCAGGTCTCGTAGACGCCCCAGTGCTGGTCGGGCTTCGCGTAGACACCGGCAAAGACGTCGACGAGACCGTCTACGGCTCGGTAGGGCTGGCTCCAGTCCCGCTCGAGAGCCTGCTCGGGCACGGCGTACCCGCGCCGCGAGAGGTAGGCGATGAACTGGTCGTAGAGACTGCGCTCGACCAGCAGCTGCCGCAGCTCACCCCGCGCTTGCTCGTCGTGGGTGAAGACCTCGACCATTTCGGCGTTCTTGTTGCCGAGGAGGAACTCGACTTCGCGATACTGCGCCGACTGGAACCCCGAGCTGGCAGCGAGGAACGGCCGGATCTGCGCGTACTCGCTCGGCGTCAGGGTGGCCAGCACCGACCACTGGTCGGTGAGACTGTGCTGGATGTGCTTGATGCGGGCCAGCCGCTTCAACGCCGGCCCCAGCTCATCGTTGGCCAGCAGGCTCCTGGCCGACCGGAGCTCGTGGATGAGCAGCTTGAGCCACAGCTCTGATGTCTGATGCTGGATGATGAAGAGCAGCTCGTCGTGCTGTGGCGGGTTGCTGAGGGGGTGCTGCGCGCTGAGCAGCCGGTCGAGCTGCAGATAGTCCCCGTAGGACATCTTGCGCGTGAAGTCGCGCTCGATCCCCTCCTCGAGATCGCGGCGGCTACGGTGCTCGTCACTGTCCATCCCGCGATCCTAGGCGCGGGATGGCCAGTCCGCCGGCGGCTTCGGTCAGCGCTCTCGAGTCTGCAACGCCACCAGGTGCGACACGACGCCGGGGATCCAGCCGCGTTCACGACGCATCCATCGGGCGCTGACGATGTTGTGCGGCACGATGACTGTCTCGGCCCGCGCCGCAACCAGTCCGAGGTCGGTGCCGAAGACATCGGTCACCACGGCCCACTGGCGGGCGCTGTGGCGGGCCAGGTGCTCGCCAATGGCCACGCCGAACAGCTCGACGAGCTCGCCCGAGTCGACCGAACCCTGATCGGCCTGCCAGCCCGAGAATGCTCTGTCGTAGGCGGCGCCGATGGAACAGAGGTCATCGACGTCGACGCCCAGCTCATCCAGCCGACCGGATGCCGCGTGGATGCGGGCCTGCTCGGCTGGTTCGAGTGGCCTCGAGACCGGCCGGCCCGTGTGCCCTTCAGCGACGAGGGAGTCGTCGCGCTCCACCGCCACGACGTCCGAGGGTGGTTCGGAGTCGTCCTTGCCCTTCTTCGAGAACCAGGCCATGACCGAGAGGCTATCGGCTCAGGCCCAGAACTGGTCGGGGTCAGGCCCGGTTCGCTGGCCTCGATCCAGCGATGCGAGCGCCTCGTGGTCGCGGTCAGCCAGCTGGAACCCGAAGATGTCGAAGTTGTCGCTGATCCTCGACGGTGTCACCGACCGGGTCAGCACCACGTTCCCCAGCTCGACGTGCCAGCGCAGCACCACCTGGGCGGGGCTGACGCCGTGCGACGCGGCAATCTTGGTCACCACCGGGTCATCGAGCAGGCCGGCCCGCACCGCGAGCGGGCTCCAGGCCTCGGTGACGATGCCGTGCTCGGTGTGGAAGGCGCGCAGCTCGCGCTGCTGCAGGTAGGGGCTCAGCTCGATCTGGTTCATCGAGGGCAGCACGCCGGTCTCGTCGAGGAGTCGCTGCAAGTGCGCGGGCTGGAAGTTGCAGACCCCGACCGAACGCACCCGGCCTTCCCCATGCAGCTCCAGCATCGTCGTCCAGGCCTCGACGAAGGTGTCCTGGCCCGGCGCCGGCCAGTGGATGAGGTAGAGGTCGAGCACGTCGACGCCGAGCCGCCCGACGGACGACTCGAAGGCCTGCCGAGCCGTCGCGTGGTCGTCGTTCCAGAGCTTGGTGGTCACGAACAGGTCATCTCGGTCCACGTCGGTGGCGGCCAGGACGCGCCCAACACCGGCCTCGTTGCCGTAGATCCGCGCCGTGTCGACGTGTCGGTAACCCACCTCGAGGGCGCGGGCCAGCGCGGGCTCCACCTCGGAGTCGGGAACCTCCCAGACCCCGAAGCCCAGCTGCGGCACTCGAAGGCCGGGCTCGGAGGCGTGTCCAAGTGAGACGGACGGCAGAGGATCGGGCGTGGTCGAGGTCATGCTCCAACGCTATCCACCTGCCGCTAGGCTCCGATCCATGGCACCCATCAGCAAGGTTCTGATCGCCAACCGCGGCGAGATCGCGGTACGTATCGCTCGCGCCTGCCGCGACAGCGCTATCGCCTCCGTGGCCGTCTACGCCGAACCCGACCGAGACGCCCTGCACGTCAAGGTCGCCGACGAGGCCTACGCCCTGGGCGGCTCCACCCCCGGCGACAGCTACCTGCTCGGCGACAAGCTCATCGAGGTGGCGATCAGGGCAGGCGCCGACGCGATACACCCCGGCTACGGCTTCCTCGCCGAGAACGCCGCGTTCGCCCAGGCTGTCATCGACGCGGGCCTGACCTGGATCGGCCCCGGCCCGTCGGCGATCGACACCCTCGGTGACAAGGTCAAGGCGCGCCACATCGCTCTGAAGGCCGGCGCACCGCTGGTACCCGGTACGGCCGAGCCGGTCGCTGGCCCGGACGAGGTCATCGCCTTCGCCGAGGAGCATGGGCTACCGGTCGCGATCAAGGCCGCCTACGGAGGTGGCGGCCGCGGTCTCAAGGTCGCCCGCGCGATGGAGGAGATCCCCGAGCTGTTCGAGTCGGCCGTGCGAGAGGCGGTCTCGGCCTTCGGCCGAGGAGAGTGCTTCGTCGAGCGGTTCCTCGACCATCCGCGTCACGTCGAGACCCAGTGCCTGGCCGACGAGCACGGCAACGTCGTGGTCGTCTCGACCCGCGACTGCTCATTGCAGCGCCGCAACCAGAAGCTCGTCGAGGAGGCACCGGCGCCGTTCCTCACCGAGGAGCAGCACACCGAGCTGCTCCGAGCCAGCAAGGCCATCCTGAAGGAGGCCGGCTACGTCAGCGCCGGCACGTGCGAGTTCCTCATCGGCCCGGCCGGTGACATCAGCTTCCTCGAGGTCAACACCCGGCTCCAGGTCGAGCACCCCGTGAGCGAGGAGGTCACCGGGATCGACCTCGTGCGAGAGCAGTTCCGCATCGCGAACGGCGAGGCCCTCGACTACGACGACCCGGTGCCGCACGCCCACTCCATCGAGTTCCGCATCAACGGTGAGGATGCCGGCCGCGGCTTCCTCCCGGCGCCGGGCACGGTCACGACCTACCGCCCACCTTCGGGGCCGGGTGTGCGGGTCGACTCGGGCGTCGTCGAGGGTGACGTCATCGCCGGTGCCTTCGACTCGATGCTGGCCAAGCTCATCGTCACCGGCCGGACGCGCCAGCAGGCGATCGAGCGGTCGCGGCGAGCGCTGTCCGAGTTCCAGGTCGATGGTATGCCGACGGTGCTGCCGTTCCACCGGGCCGTCGTCAGCGACCCGGCGTTCGCACCCGAGGGCGACGCTCCCTTCACGGTTCACACCCGCTGGATCGAGACCGAGTTCGACAACACCATCGAGCCGTACGCCGGCCAGGCCGGGCCGGGCGCTGAGTCGGGCGCGGACCGGCGGGTGGTGGTCGTAGAGGTCGATGGAAGGCGTCTGGAAGTGAACCTCCCCGGTGACCTGGCACTCGGCGGACCCGCCGCCGGCCACGGTGCCCGGAAGAAGGCACCCAAGCGTGGGTCGAGCAGCAGGGGTGGGGCGGCGGCATCCGGCGACTCGCTCACGGCCCCGATGCAGGGCACGATCGTCAAGGTGGCCGTCGAAGAAGGCGCCATCGTGGCGGCCGGCGACCTCGTCGTGGTGCTCGAGGCCATGAAGATGGAGCAGCCGATCAACGCCCACAAGGCAGGCGTCGTCACCACGCTCTCGGCCACGGTGGGAGCCACGGTCACGTCGGGAACGGTGCTCGCCGAGATCAGCGACGCGCCGGACCAGCCGAACCTCTGACACACTTCAGGGGTGTTCACCACCCTCATCGCCGAGACCGGGTCAGGCCATGGTTTCCCCGTTCAGGGGCTGATCACCCTGGTGGTCGCGGCCGCTGTCTTCTACCCGGTGCAGAAGAAGGTCCGCGAGGTGGCCTCGCGTCGCCGCCGCGAGCGCTGGGCTCAGGAGGGACTGTTGACGCCGGAGGAGCTGCACGGTGGTGACGAGGTCGGCCCCGGCGAACCAGGCCCGGACTCTCCCGGGGTCAGCAACCCCACCCAGCAGCAGTCGCCGCGTGACGACCGGCCGGCCTGATCGGCTACTCGGACTGGTGCAGCTGCCGGGCCGCCTCGGCGATCGAGCCCGACAGCGACGGATAGACCGTGATGGTGCTCGCCACCTGGTCGACGCTCAGCCGGTGCTGCACGGCCAGCGCCACCGGGAAGATCAGCTCTGAGGCCTGGGGCGCGACGACCACGCCGCCCAGCACCGTGCCGAAGTCCCTGCGGCAGAAGAGCTTCACGAAGCCGTCGGTGATGCCCTGCATCTTGGCGCGCGGGTTACGGGCCAGGGGCAGCATGATCGACTCGACCTCGGGCGACTCGTCGGCCGCGATCTGGCCCAGCCCGACCGTGGCGATCTCGGGCTCGGTGAAGATGTTGGCCGCCACGCCGGTGACGTTCAGTGGCGCCACGGCGTCTCCGAGAGCGTGCCACATCGCGATCCGGCCCTGCATCGCGGCCACCGAGGCCAACGGCAGCACACCGGTGCAGTCGCCGGCCGCGTAGATGCCGGTCACACTCGTGCGCGAGACGCGGTCGACCTGCACGTGTCCCGACGCCGTGAGCTCCACACCGACTTCCTCGAGGCCCAGGCCCGACGTGTTGGGTACCGAGCCGACGGCCAGCAGGGCATGTGTGCCCTCGACGGTGCGCCCGTCGACGAGGCTCACCAGCACCCCGTTGTCGGTGCGCTCCACCCCCGCCGCCCTCGAGCGACCCAGCACCTCCATCCCCCGCTTGCGGAAGACGTCTTCGATCACCGTGGCCGCATCGGCGTCCTCCCCCGGCAGCACCCGGTCACGGGAGGAGACGAGCACGACCTCTGACCCCAGCCCGAGGAAGGCCTGCGCGAGCTCGGCCCCGGTGACCCCGGAGCCGATCACGATCATCCGCTCGGGCAGCTCGTCGAGGTCGTAGATCTGCTGCCAGGTGAGGATCCGCTCGCCGTCGGGTACCGCGCTGGGCATCACCCGGGGGCTGGCACCCGTCGCGATGAGCACGACATCGGCCCGCAGGTCGTGCGCCTGCCCGTCAGCGGTCGTGGCGCGTACGCAGTGGACATCGACCACCTGCGCGACACCCTTGAGGAAAGTCACTCCGGCGCGCTCGAGACCGACCTGGATGTCGGCGCTCTGGGCGGCGGCCAGCGCCAGGATGCGACCGTTGACGGTATGCGGAGAAGCGACGGCCCCCGAGATCTGGTCTCCCTCACGGTTGTGCAGCCGCACCCCGAGCCGTTCGGCGACCACGATGTCGGACATGTGGTCGGCCGTCGCGATGAGGGCCTTGCTCGGAACGCAGTCGGTGAGCACCGCAGCACCCCCCAGACCGTCCTTCTCGACGACCGTCACGCGCGCCCCCAGCTGGGCGGCGACGAGCGCGGCCTCGTAGCCGGCCGGGCCGCCACCGACGATGACGACAGAGGTCTCTCGGGTGATCACCGACCCATCCAACCACCGACCGAGCCGCAGGTAGCGGTCCGGTCGGTCCCTCGGCCCGCTCGATAGGGTCAGGAGGTGACCACCTCACCCCCTGACCTGAGCAACCTCGGCGACCCGTCCACCGATCCCTTCGCCGTCGCTGCCGCGGCCGCCGCAGTGATCGCCGAGCGCTCCGGCGCCGAACGCCACGACATCGCGCTGGTGCTCGGCTCCGGATGGGGAGCCGCCGACCTCATCGGGGAGACCGTCGCGACGATCGACAACGACGAGGTACCCGGCTTCCACCGCGCCGCCGTTGAAGGACACTCCGGCACCATGCGTTCCATCGCGATCGGCGACACCGGCCGACGAGCGTTGGTCTTCGGCACCCGCACCCACTTCTACGAGGGCCGCGGGGTACGGGCGGTCGTGCACGGCATCCGCACCGCCAAGGCCGCGGGCGTGTCGACGGTCGTGCTCACGAACGGCTGCGGCGGGCTCAACCCCGACTGGGCACCGGGCACGCCGGTGCTGATCCGTGACCACCTCAACCTCACCGCCACCTCCCCGATCGAGGGGGCCAACTTCGTCGATCTCACCGACCTTTACACCCCCCGCCTGCGCGACATCGCTCGCGAGGTCGACCCCGAGCTCGACGAAGGCGTCTACGTGCAGTTCCGCGGGCCCCACTACGAGACCCCGGCCGAGGTCGCCATGGCCAAGGTGCTCGGCGGCGACCTGGTCGGCATGTCGACCACGCTCGAGGCCATCGCCGCCCGGCAGTGCGGGCTCGACGTGCTCGGCATCTCGCTCGTCACCAACCTGGCGGCCGGAATCTCCCCCACGCCGCTCAGCCACGCGGAGGTGCTGGAGGCCGGCCGGGCCGCTGCCCACCGGTGCGGCCGTCTGCTCGCCGAGGTCGTACAGAGGATCGGGTAACCACCGCGTCCTTCGAGGTTCTGATCGAGACGCCCCAGGCCCGGACCGCGTGCCGCTCCCAGACGGCCCCGGAGACAGCCAGCTGCGCTGCTGCCTGTCCTCAGCCCAACAGCAGAGCGAGCCCGAAGAGGGCGACGGCACCGAGCAGCATCCCAACCGCCCCCGGGTCCCAGCGCTGGTTCGCGATGCGCGGCGTACGCCCGTCCTTGCGTCGACGGTCAGCCGCCATGCGTTCCTCCACCTCGACGGCCACGGTCTGTGCCTCGACCTTGGCCTTGGGATCCGCTTGCGGGACCGCCGACCCCCCGGCGCGCCGGGCGCCTTGGCGTGCCTGGGCACTCACGACCTTGTTGGCCCCAAGCGTCATCAGGCCGCGGCCGTACCGTGGCCGCTTCGGGTCGGCCGGGATCCCCCAGGCGGTGTACCGCGTGGTTCCGACGAACAGCTCGAGGGCCCACTTCGAACGCACCTCGGTGATGGCCGGCCAGGTGATGTCGACCACCCGGAGCGGGTTGACGAGCCGGATGCCCTCGGCGTGGATCACGGCGCGAGGCCGGGCGACGAAGAGCCAGAGCAGCACGAGGGCCAGCACGACCGAGGCGATGAGCGGCAGGCTGCGCTCGTTCGACAGCAGGGCGGGCAGGAGCAGCGACAGCCCGGCAAGGGCTCCTGCCACGCCCACGACCACCGACGAGGCAGGCCGCAGCGACCGAGCCCCACGAAGGCCGGGCTGATCGCGGTCGGCCTCCCCCCCGGCCGGCTGTGGATCGCCGCCCGGTTCCTGACCCGGTGATTCCTGTCCCGGTGATTCCTGTCCCGGTGATTGCTGACCGTGTGGTTCATCGGCCCGGTTCACCGCAACGACGCCTTGTTTCGCGTACTGCCCATTCCCTGACTGTCTCAGACGAAGCCATGGTTCTGCGCATCGGGCCTAGCGCTCACCCGGTGGTCCGCCCCGCCGAGGTAGCTACTCTGGCGGCGTGACCGTCCGTACGGCCGACGACCCCAAGGGGAGCTGAGTGGATACTTCGCAGGACCCGACGGAGGCCTATGACGACGATGGTGTCGGCGGGCCCAGCTTTTCGGCGGTGACTCGACGCCGTCGCGTGGTGCTGCTCGCCGGGCCGAGTGGGGCGGGCAAGAGTCGGCTGGCGGCCCGGCTGGCGGCCCGGTCCGGGTGTCCGGTCATGCGTCTGGACGACTTCTACCGCGAGATCGACGACCCACGGCTGCCCCGATCCGACCTGGGGATCGCCGACTGGGACCATCCGCAGTCGTGGGATATCGACGCCGCGCTCTGCGCCCTGCGGACCCTCACCGATACGGGCGAGGTGGAGGTCCCGGTGTACGACATCGCCTCTTCACAGGTTCACGGGAGGCGGCGGCTCACCGCTCGCCCGGGAGGCCACGTGCTCGCCGAGGGGCTCTTCGCCGCTCGCCTCGTCACGCCGTTGCGCGCTGAGGGGCGGTTGGCGCAGGCCCTGTGCGTCCGAGAGAACCGCTACGTCACGGCTGTTCGCCGCTTCGCACGTGATCTCGCCGAGCGCCGAAAGCCACTACCCATTCTCGTGCGCAGAGGGCTGTCACTACTGCGTGAGGAGCCTGAGATCGTGGCGGCGGCCGCAGCTCACGGCGCACGGCCGGCAACCCCACGCGAGGCCGAACGGCGCCTGGCGCCCCTGCTCAGTGACCCAGCGCGGCGTACCCCGGCTTGATGACGGAGTCGATGAGGGCCAGCCGCTCGTCGAAGGGCAGGAACGCCGACTTCATGGCGTTGATGGTCACCCAACGAAGGTTCTCAGCGGTCCAGCCCGCCTGTTCCATGAGGAGTACGGCTTCCTTCGACATGGTGGTCCCACTCATCAGCCGGTTGTCGGTGTTCAACGTGACCCGGAACCGCAACCGACCGAGCAGCGTGATCGGGTGCAGCGCGATGGACAACGCCGCCGAGGTCTGCAGGTTGCTGCTGGGACACATCTCGAGGGGAATCCGCATGTCTCTGACGTAGGCCGCGAGCCGCCCGAGCGACACTCGTTCCAGTTCGACCTGCTCAAGAGCCCGGGGTTCGTCGCGGTGCTCCTCGAGCCAGGGCGCGAAAGCCTGGCCGTCGATGGTGATGTCGTCGACGATGCGCACGCCGTGGCCCAGCCGGTCGGCCCCGCACCATTGGATGGCCTCCCAGATCGAGGGCAACCCGAACGCTTCCCCGGCATGGATGGTGAAGTGCGCGTTCTCCCGGCGGAGGTACTCGAACGCGTCGAGGTGCCGCGTGGGAGGGAAGCCGGCCTCCGCGCCGGCGATGTCGAAGCCGCTGACCCCTTCATCGCGGTAGCGCACCACGAGCTCGGCGATCTCGCTCGACTTGGCGGCGTGGCGCATGGCCGTCAGCAGCGCAGTGACACGAATCGGGTGGCCGGCCAGCAACGCCTTGGCCTCGCCGTCACGAAAGCCGGCATTGACGGCCTCCACCACGTCCTCGAGTGACAATCCCTCGACCAGGTGCTGTTCTGGGGCATATCGGCTCTCGGCGTAAACGACACCGTCGGCGGCGAGGTCCTGCACACATTCACTGGCCACCCGGAACAGTCCCACCACCGTCTGCATCACCACGATGGTGTGGTCGAACGTCTCCAGATAGCGAGGGAGGGACCCCGAGTCGGCACTGTTGCGAAACCATCGGCCCAGTCCATCGGCGTCAGCGACCGGCAGGTCGCGATATCCGATCTCGGCGGCCAGCTCGACCACGGTGGCGGGACGCAACCCTCCGTCCAGGTGGTCATGCAGCAGCACCTTGGGGGCCTGACGAACCTCATCCGGGGTCATCAGGACTCCTCCTCACGGTGGACACGTTCGGGGCTGAAGGCCGGCAGACACACCGCCACGTAGGAGGCGCCGTCGGGGCCGCACGAGTAACGGATTCGCTCACCCGCGCGGGTGATCACACTCTGTCCGGTACCGACCTCGAGCGTGCCCCCGTCGTGGTCGACGAGCATCGATCCGGACAGCACCAGAGTGACCTCGTCGAACGCAGGCGTCTGGTACGGCTCCGACCACCCACCGGGGGCAACCATATGGGCCACCGAGACGGAGGCGGAGAGGTTTGCGTCGGGGGTGGTCACCGCGCCGACGTGTTCGTTGATGACTTTGCCGCCGGGCACGGGGATTCTCGTGGGCGTGGGAATGAGTTCAGGCACGCCCCCAACCCTACGCCCCAGGAGGCCTCCACGAATTCAAGAACGCAAGAATGCCCCACCCGGGTTGACCCGGGTGGGGCGTTCTTTTCAAATGATGTCCGGCTGCGTCCTACTCTCCCACACCGTCACCAGTGCAGTACCATCGGCGC